>JAMNXV010000053.1 GCA_023623185.1 Bacillota bacterium | reverse complement strand
GGAGCTGTATGCTAAGGGTTACAGCATTCGAGCTATCGCCCGCATCACGGGCCACACCGCAAAACGGTCAGCAAGTATATTAAGGCACAATTGTATCCCCGTGACAAGCGTCGGCCCCAGAAACCCTCCAAACTCGAACCCTACAAGGGGTACATCCTGTCCCGCCTGCGGGAAGGCATGTTCAACTGCAACGTGCTGCTGGAGGAGATCCGGGCCCAGGGCTACGCCGGTGGAAAAAGCATCCTCAAGGACTTTGTCGCCCGGCACCGGCCGCTTCAGCGAGCACAGGCCGTGCAGCGCTTCGAGCCCCCTCTGGCTCGCGAGCGACTTGTATGCATTTCCAGCAGGTGATCGCGTATAGCTCTCCGTCAGCGCACACAATAAAGGTGGCAGTGGGGAGAGCGGCTCGAATCGACTCCCACAAACCTTTCCGGAGCCGTTCCCCATCCTCTCGGATGGGCCTCCGCCACTGCCTTCATCGCGTCAGTGGGCAACCAGGCCCCGGCCCCTGCGGCCGGGGTCTTCTCCGCGGCGTGCGGTGGCACGAATGTGCACTTCCACCAGACCCGCGCCCCGTGCGGGTTTCCCAGTTCGCGAACCCGGACACGCTTGCTACGCAAGGACTCGACAGAAGTGCACATTCCTTCCCGCGGTGCCCGTCCCGCAGCAGTGACGCCAGACCGAGAGCCTCGCCTCCGCTTGCCCGGTCCGCGTCACCCACCCCCACGCAGCGCTGCGCCGGCAGACCGTGCGGCCCAAGAGAACGAGAAAACCAGGACGCCAATCCAATGGCTTCCTGGCTGCGCATCGTTCGGGTGTCCTCCTGAGCCGAACACCCCGCACCGTCATCTCCAGGGCGTGATATCGTACCTCATTGGCAGCCCGAGGTAGCGGTAGTGAACGATGATCTTCCGAAACTCCGCGGGAAAGCCCGACGTATCCAGCCTGATTGCATAGCGAGAACGCCCCACGCGCCGCGCCGGCTGCATCTTCCAGCCGTAAACCGGGCCTTTCGTGAGCTTGTGGCCCTCCCTCTCCATGGTGATCGCCGCACTTCCCGCCAACTCGCCATCCGTGAAATTCGCGACTGCGATGGCGTGCGGGGGCAGGATCTCCTGCCCGTCGACCGTCACCGCGACCAGCGTAAGGGGCCAGCGTCCATTGTTGATCAGATCCACGCCGTGGGCCAGCGGCGTGCCCTCGCCATCGTGGCGCGTACTGTAACCGGAACTGCTCAGCGGCGGGTGCGTGTACACCCACCCGATCGCCGTGCCCACAGCCGCCACAATCAAGCATGCCGCGACAACCAGCCGTCGCCTCTGCACGTCGTCACCCTCCAGCCGTCTTCCCCAGTCCTCTTCCGCCGAAACTCCCGATCCCCCGGGACGCAGCGTCCCGGGGGATCGAGCGCTCATCGCTCACGACCCACCGCCCACGGCCACGCTGCTTAGTCCCGCAGCAGAGCCCGCGAGATCACCAGCCGCTGGATCTCACTGGTGCCCTCGTAGAGCTGCGTGATCTTCGCCTCACGCATCAGCCGCTCCACCCGGTACTCCTGCATGTAGCCGTAACCGCCGTGGATCTGCACGGCCTCCACCGTGTGCTTCATCGCCATCTCCGAGGCAAAGAGCTTGGCCATCGAGATCTCCTTCGTCGCCCGGACCCCCTGCTGCATCAGGAAGGCGGCACGATAGAGCAGCAGGCGGGCGGCCTCCAGGTCCGTGGCCATGTCGGCGATCTTCCAGGCGATGGCCTGGTGCTCCGCGATGGGCTTGCCGAAGGTGTGCCGCTCCTTCGCGAACTTGATCGAGTCCTCCAAAGCCGCCTGCGTGATGCCCACCGCCTGCGCCGCGATGCCGATGCGGCCCCGGTCCAGAATCGCCATGGCGATCTTGAAGCCCTCGCCCTCCCGGCCCAGCAGCTGCGAGGCGGGGATGCGGCAGTCCTCGAAGTGCAGGGTCGTGGTATGCGAGGCGTGCAGCCCCATCTTCTCCATGGGCTTGCCCACGCTGAAGCCGGGGGTGCCGGCCTCCACCAGGAAGGCAGAGATGCCCCGGTGGCCCACCTCCGGGTCGGGATTGGTCCGGGCAAAGACCACGTAGAGCCCGGCCTGGCCGCCGTTAGTGATGAAGGTCTTCTCGCCGTTGAGGATGTACGAGTCGCCATCCTTCAACGCGGAGGTGCGCAGGGCGGCGGCGTCGGAGCCCGCGCCCGGCTCCGTGAGGGCGTAGGCGCCCAGGATCTCGCCCCGGGTCAGCTTGGGCAGGTACTTCTGCTTCTGTTCCTCGCTGCCGAAGTGGAAGATCGCCTCGGAGTGAAGCGAGCAGTGGACCTCGAAGATGACGGAGGTGACGGCGCACGCGCGGGCCAGCTCCTCGATGACGATCGCGTAGCTCACCCAGTCCATGCCGCCCCCGTAAGGCTCGGGCAGGTGCATGTTCAGATAGCCGTTCTCCGCCAGGAGCTTGAAGTTCGGCCAGGGGAACTCGTGGTTCCGGTTGAACTCGGCTGCCCGCGGTGCGATCTCCTTTTCCGCCAGTTCCCGAATCGCCTGCCGTACCATGTTCTGCTCTTCGGTCAGATTGAAGTTCACGGATTCCGCCTCCTCGTGCAGTAGCTCATCGGCCCCAGTGATTGCGCAGAATCTCATCCGCCGCGGTGTACGGATCCAGCCGCCGCTCGGCCACCTGCCGGACCAGCAGCTCCAGATCGCCGGCGGCCCGGGCCCGGTCCAGGGTGGCGCGGGCCGCGCGCTGGCCCACCAGCTCCTGCAGCCGCAGCGCCGCATCCTTTTCCCGGCGGGCCTCCCAGCGGCCGGTCTCCCTCAGGAAGGTCAGGTGCTCGTCCAGCCGGTCCACCACGGCCTCCACGCCCTGCCCGTCCTTGGCGACCGTCTTCAGCACCGGCGGCCGCCACGAGATATCGCCGGGGTTGGCCGTGCCGTGCCGCTCAGCCGCATGCACCGCCGCGCGGGTCATGTAGCCGGCAGCCCGCGCGAGGTCCGCCGCGCTGTGATGCCCGGTGCGGTCCAGCCGGCGCAGGGCCGCATCGGCGCCCGGCGGCAGCGCAGCTCCCGCAGCCGGCGACTGCGCCCCGCCGCCCTCGGCGGGCTCCGCCGGCCAGCGGTTGATCCCCGGCTGGCCCATGTGGCCCAGGTCGAGCATCATCTCGATCTCGTTGACCGTCCGGTCGGCGCCGTCCCGGTCCGCCTTGTTGCAGACGAAGACGTCGCCGATCTCGAGAATGCCGGCCTTGATCGCCTGGATCTCGTCGCCCAGGCCCGGGACCACCACCACGCAGGTGGTGTGCGCCAGGGCCATGATCTCCACCTCGGACTGGCCGGTCCCCACCGTCTCGACCAGGATCACGTCGAAGCCGAAGGCGTCGAGGACAGACACGACCTCGCCCGTGGCCGGCGAGAGGCCGCCCAGGTGCCCCCGGGCCGCCAGCGAGCGCATGAAGACGCCGGGATCGGTGAGCGTCCGCTGCATGCGGATCCGGTCGCCCAGAATCGCGCCTCCCGAGAAGGGGCTGGTGGGGTCCACCGCCACGATGGCGACAGTCCGGCCGCGGGCGCGCTGCTCGCTGGCCAGCCTGTCCACCAGCGTGGACTTGCCGGCGCCCGGCGGACCGGTGATGCCCACCACGTGGGCCCGGCCCGTGAGCGGGTAGACCAGGCGAAGCAGCGCCGTCGCCTCCTCGGCGCCGTTCTCGATCCAGGTGATCGCCCGCGCCAGGGCCCGCCGGTCACCGGACCTGAGGCGGGCGAAGAGCTCAGCAGCCCGATCTTCCGGCTTCATCGCTTCACGTTCTCCCTCGTGTATTCAATAATCTCCTCCAGGTCCGAGCCCGGCCCGAAGACCCGGGAGACGCCGGCCTCCAGCAGGGCAGGCACCTCATCCTCGGGGATGATGCCGCCGGCCAGAATCAGCACGTCGTCCACCCCCTGCTCCCGGAGCAGCTGGATGAGCTGCGGGATCAGCACCCCGTGCGCCCCGGCCAGCGAGGAAACCGCCACCACGTCCACGTCCTCCTGGATCGCGGCCGCGGCCACGGCCTCCGGCCGCTGGTAGAGGCCGGTGTAGATCACCTCGAACCCCGCATCCCGGTAGGCCCGGGCGACCACCTTCGCCCCCCGGTCGTGGGCGTCGAGCCCCAGCTTGGCCACAAGCACCCTGATCCTGCGTCCCGATGCCGCTTCCACTTCCGCTTCCCCTCCATCGCCCCGTGACTAGTAGACCGACTCCTCCCGGTACTCGCCCCACAGCTCGCGCCAGGCCCCGCAGATCTCCCCCACGGTGCAGTAGCTCCTGACGCACTCGATGATGTAGGGCATCAGGTTCTCATCGGTCTGTGACGCCCGGCGCAGCTCGGCCAGTGCGGCCTCGGCCGCCTTCTGGTCCCGGGTCGCGCGCACCTCCCGGACCCGCTCGATCTGCCGCCGCTGCACCTCGGGATTCACCTTGAGGATGTTGGTGGCGGGCTTTTCATCGGGGTCCACGTAGGCGTTCACGCCCACCACCTTGTAGTCGCCGTTCATCACCCGCCGCTGGAAGCGGTAGGCCGAGTCCGCGATCTGCTGCTGGAACCACCCCTTCTCGATGGCCGCCACCACGCCGCCCAGGGCCTCGATCTTTCCGAAGTAGTCCCAGGCCTCCTCCTCCAGCTTGTTGGTGAGGTACTCCACATAGTAGGAGCCTGCCAGCGGGTCGACCACGTTGGCGACGCCGCTCTCCTCGGCGATGATCTGCTGGGTGCGCAGGGCGATCCGCACCGCCTCCTCGCTGGGCAGCGCCAGGGCCTCGTCGTACGAATTGGTGTGCAGGGACTGGGTGCCGCCCAGCACCGCAGCCAGGGCCTGCAGCGCCACCCGTACGATGTTGTTCTCCGGCTGCTGCGCCGTCAGGCTGACCCCGGCCGTCTGGGCGTGGGTGCGCAGCATCCATGAGCGGGGGTTCCTGGCGCCAAAGCGCTCGCGCATCACCCGCGCCCAGATGCGCCGGGCCGCGCGGAACTTGGCGATCTCCTCGAAGAAGTCGTTGTGCACGTCGAAGAAGAAGGAGAGGCGCGGGGCGAACTCGTCCACGTCGAGCCCCGCCCTGATCCCCGCCTCCACGTAGGCCATGCCGTCGGCCAGGGTGAAGGCCAGCTCCTGCGCGGCGGTGGCCCCGGCCTCGCGGATGTGGTAACCCGAGATGGAGATGGTGTTCCACCGGGGCACGTTTCGGGCGCAGAAGGCCATCACGTCGGTGATCAGCCGCATGGACGGCCCGGGCGGGTAGATATAGGTCTTCTGGGCGATATAGTCCTTCAGGATGTCGTTCTGGATGGTGCCGCTCACCTGGTCCCACGCGACGCCCTGCTTCTCTGCGACGACCAGGTACATGGCGAGCATGATCGAGGCCGGCGGGTTGATGGTCATCGACGTGGAGACTTTGTCGAGAGGGATGCTGTCGAACAGGATCTCAAAGTCCCGCAGCGAGTCGATGGCCACCCCCAGCTTGCCGACCTCGCCGTTGGCGTAAGGGTGGTCGGAGTCGTAGCCCAGCAGCGTCGGCATGTCAAAAGCCGTCGAGAGGCCCGTCTGCCCCTGCTCCAGCAGGTAGCGGAACCGAGCGTTGGTCTCCTCCGCCGTGCCGAAGCCCGCGAACTGCCGCATGGTCCAGAGTTTCCCGCGGTACATGGTCGGGTGCACACCCCGGGTGAAGGGATACTCGCCGGGATCCCCCAGATCTCGGTCGTACTCGAAGCCGGCGATGTCGTCGGGGCCGTAGAACCGCTTCACCGGCCGGTCTGAGACCCCGGCGAACCGCTCCTTGCGCTCCGCTGTGGCCACGGGCCACCCTCCCTCCCAATTCCGTTTCGCTTCACACCCATTCGCCTTTTCTGCTTATTCCTCCTGCTTTCAACCTACGCTCGCCGTTTGTCGCCGAACACCCACCTGCCCTTCCCGGCCCGAACCGCCCCGCCGCCTGTGCCGTCCGGGCGTGCCACCACGCCATCGGGGCCGCCCGAGCGCACCACCACGCCATCCGGTCCGCCTGGACGCACCACCGCACTGCCCGTGCCAGCCGGACGCACCACCACGCCATCCGGTCCGCCCGGGCGCACCACCGCACCGCCCGTGCCGGCCGGGCGCACCGTCAGGCCATCCGCACCGTCGGAGCGCACTGCCACGCCATCCGTGCCGTACGGGCGCAGCACCACATCATCCCTGCCGCCGTGGCGTACCGCCGGGCCACCCCGGCGGCCGAACCGGCGCGGGCTGCGGCGCGAGTAAAGCGGATCCGCGACAAAGGCGACCACCGCCGCCACCGGGTTGATCGCCGGATTGAACAGCACCAGCCCCGGCGCCAGCGCGGCGATGGCGGCCTCCGGGCGCAGAGCGGCCAGCGCGCAGATGGGGCAGAGCGCCGCAAGCTGCACGACCGGATCGAAGAACACGTCGGCCGGTGTCGAGAAATCAAGCCTGCGCCGCATCTGCTTTGCGACCTCCTCCCCGGCGCAGCAAACGGGGGCGGCTCGCCCCCGTCTCTCGCGTTATGGGTGTACATGCCGGCCTGCCCCTCCGGCATCAGCAGCAGCCCTTGAAGAACGGCTTCCCAGAGCCCTTGCCGAACGGCTTGGCGAACGGCTTGCCAAAGAACTTCCCGTCCAGGCCTCCCGTCAGCGCGAGGGTGGGCGCCGCGGCCGGGTTGAAGGCCAGAAGCGCCGCCCGCGGGTTGATGGCCGGGTTGAAGATGGCCAGGGTCGGGCTCTTGGCCGCGAGCGCCGCCGCGGGGCTGAAAGCGGCCAGCGACCCCAGCGGCGTGAACGGAGCCAGCTGCACCGCCGGATTGAAGAAGACCTGATCGGGCGCGTCGAACCCGCCGAAGTTCATGTGGGGTTTTCCCTCCTGACCGGAAGCGGGGGAGCCCTTCGACTCCCCTGCCTGCCGTCCGGTTGGTTATATGCCAAACTTGCCGAAGGGCTTGCCCTTGCCGGTGAGCGCCAGGGTCGGTGCTGCGCCCGGGTTGAATTGCAGGAACGCAGCGGCGGGGTTGATGGCGGGGTTGAAGATGGCCAGGGTCGGGCTCTTCGCCGCCAGCGCCGCGGCCGGGCTGAACGCGGCCAGCGAGGCCAGCTTGTTGAACGGGGCCAGGTCCACGGCCGGGTTGTTGAACACCTGCCCGGGGACGCTCTTGCCGCCAAAGCCGGCGAACGGGAACGGGAAGAACCCCTTCTTGTCGAAGAAGTCCTTCTTATCCAGCTTGTCGGTCACCCCGGCGGTGGCAGTGGGTAACGTCTTCGGGCAGCTTACCGATACCACCGGCCGCGAGACGTCAACGGGGCAGGCGGTCGATGTGACGACCCGCGTTTTCTTGGACACGAAGGGACCTCCTTCCGATCTGTACCGGGATGAGCACCACCGCGAGGGTGGAACGTCTCCACTCTCAGCTTATGTAACCGTTTCCGCGGCGGTTACAGATCCTTGACGCCAATCAGCCCGGCCGGTTCAAAGCCCCGGCTGAGGGCGAACTCCACCACCGGCCGGTGGTGCAGCCCCGTCCACAGCTTCAGCTTGCGCAGGCCCAGGGCGGCCACCCCGGCTGCCGCGGCGGCCAGCAGCGCGCTGCCCACCCCGCGGCGCCGGTGGGCGGGGTGCACCCAGAGGTCGATCAAGAGGGCCGTGGGCTCCTCTGTGCTGCCGTCCCGCGCCAGCGTGAGCAGCAGGTAGCCCACCGGCTGCGTCCCGTGCTGGGCGATCAGGAAGGCGCTGCCCGGCGCAGAGAGCACCTGCTGGCACTGAATCGCCGCCCGCTGCGCCGCCTGCGCCGGGTGCAGGCGGGCGCGCTCGTCGGGCGCGAGCGACTCCCAGGCCGCGGCAGCCGCTGCCTGCATCAGCCACGGCAGGTCGCCGGCGTGGCCGTGCCGGTACTGGTACATGCGGCTCCCTCCTCCCCTCGTGAGGGCTCCTTCATCTTATGGAAGGCTCCGCTCTCTGGTACCCGCGACCCGGCTGCGGAGGGCCGCGGCCCCTGGTACCTCCCGCCCGGGGTCGGCGTACCGTAATGGGGAGAAAGGGGGGACCACAACGTGGCAGAGGTGCGCTTCTGGCAACCGGGCGACCTGCCCTGGCTCCTGCAGATGGCTGCAGTGACCGACTGGGAGATCATGAACCCCTCGGACCGGGCGGTGGCCAGGCCCGAGGTCGTGCGGGCCAACTCCCACCGCAACCTGCTGGCCACCCTGGCCTCCCCCGGCGGGACGGCGATCGTGACCGCCGACGGCGGCAGGCCGGTGGGCTTCCTGCTCATCGGCATCCGGCCGGACGACCGCACCGGCGAACCCCAGGGATACATGGCCGACATCTACCTGGAGCCCCAGTACCGCGGCAGGGGCCTGGCGAAGCAGATGCACGAGCTGGGCGAGGCGTACTTACGATGGCTGGGCATCCGGCGGGTCACCAACTGGGTCCACGCCTCCAACCCGCTGGGGCAGAAGACCTCCGAGGCCCGGGGCTTCCAGCTTTGGGGCGTGATGATGGAAAAGCTGCTGACCGGTTAGGCGCAGACTAGGCAGGGAGAGCCAGGTGAGGGGCACCGGGCGAAGGGAGGTAGCCCGCATGCGGATGGGCGGGGCGGAGGTGAGGAGCATCGACGAGCTGGCGGCCGTCATGGACGCGCACCTGCGCCGGTTTGAGCGGGACGGCGACCACCGGGCCGCCTTTCTGCGGGTCTACCGGCACATGACCCTGGCCGCGCGCGAGCGCCTCCGCCAGCCCTTCTTCCTCGACCCCCCGTGGGTCGAGCGGGTCGCCATCCGCTTCGGCTGGTACTACTTCGACGCCCTGGAGCGGTTCGAGCAGGGCGAGGAGCCGCCGCCGGCCTGGGCCTACGCCTTCGAGATCGCCGCGCGAAAGCGGGCGTTCCTCCTCCAGGACATCCTCCTGGGGATGAACGCCCACATCAACAACGACCTGCCGCTGGTTGTGGCGGAGATCCTGCGCGCCGAGGGGGATGACCAAGCGCTCTTCAAGACCGTGCGGCGCCGCTTCGACCACGACCAGATCAACCGGGTGCTGCACGATGTCATCCCGGCCGTGCAGGACGAGATCGCCCACCACTACGGCCGGCTGATCCGCCCCCTGGGCCGGCTGCTGGGCGACCTGGACCGGAACCTCACCACCTATGGCCTGAAGACCTGGCGCGACCGGGTCTGGCGCAACGCCCGCTTCCTGCTGGCCGCGGAGGGCGACCGGGAGCGGGAGCTGGTGGTTCACTTCATCGAGCAGGACGCCCTGGCCCTGGCCCGGGAGATCTACCAGTTCGCGCCCCTGCGCCTCCTCCGCCCCCTGGCCCGATGGATGCGCCGGTGGCGGCTCTGCTGAGAAAATCGCGTTATCCACTGTTCAAACATTGCCTAAAGTGAACATGGGGATATCCCGGCCTGGATGATCACCGCGCCAGCCACGCGTGCCGCTGCGGCCGGGAGGCCCAGGTCAGCAGGAGCAGCTCGACCGCGGCGCCGCAGAGCAGCGCGGCGATGCCCAGCACGGCGCCGGGCAGCCGCCAGATGAGTGCCCCGGCGTAGACCGCTGCCAGGGTCACCGTGCCGCCGACGATGGCGCCGGCGTTCACGATCAGCGTGCGGCCGTCCTTCATCAGCAGGGCCTGCAGCCAGTTCTGCAGGGCGACGTAGAGCGGAAAGAGCACGCCGAAGCCCAGCGCGGGCAGCGCGGCGTCGGCCACGGTGGAGAGGCCGCCCTTCAGCCCCAGCACCCACTCCATGTACAGCCGGCCCAGCGGGGTGACCGCGAGCAGGGCCATGATGCCGCATGCCGCCACGCCAACGGTCAGGGTGAAGCGGCGCAGCATCAGGTAGGAGCGCCGGTCCTGCAGGAGCGTCAGGGCCACCTGCTGCACCATGCGCACGGAGTTGGCCACCATCAGGATGGTCGACCAGGCCACGGGCCAGGCCGCCAGCCCCAGCTCCGGGTTCACGCTGCGGGCGATGCCGCCGTTGATCAGCGGCCGCACCACCGTGACGAGGATCTGCGTCATGGCCAGGGGCCAGTACCAGCGGGCGATCTGGGCGATGGTGCGCGGGGCCCAGTCGGGAACCTCCGCGTTCGGGTCCGTCACGCCGCCCTTCAGGACAGGCCTGGCCAGCCAGGTGACCGCCACGGCCTCGACGATGACGCTGATCACCAGGGCCACGCCGGCCAGCGTCGCGCCGTGGGCGTTTCCCGCGACCCCCAGGGCCGTCACGGCGGCCAGCGACCCGATGCGGCCGAAGCCCGCATAAGCCACCACGCTGGAGCGCTTGTGCTGGATGAGGATGCCCTGGTAGAAGCGGCGCCACCCGATGGCCGCCGGCCAGAGCAGGAGCGCCTGGAAGGCGGGCCGGGCCGCGTCGGCGATGGCGTCGGGCTGGCCGAGCAAGGTGCGGAAGATGACGTCATACGCCGGGGTGAACGCCAGCAGAGCGTAGAGCACGGTGAGCAGGGCATTGGCCCAGAGCATGAAGTGGCGCAGCGGCTGGTAGGTCTCCCGGTAGCGGCTGAGCAGGTTCGAGGCGTGCAGCAGCATGATGATGGGGCTCTCCAGCAGGATCGCCACGTTCAGGGCCACCGAGTAGGCGGCCAGCGAGGTCTCGGGGTGGGCCAGTTTGGTGAGGCCGATGGTCAGGATCGGCCCGGCGAGCACCATGATGACATCGGAGAGCGACAGCGGCAGGAACAGGCGCAGGATCGTGGTGTAGGTCAGGGCCCCGGCTCCGCCGCGGCCCCTGGCATCGGTTGTATTGGTCAAGACTGCGACATCTCCTCCGGTAGTTCAGATCGACAATCAAGATTGTACCCTGCAGGGCGAAAACATCAAGGCAGCGCCGCCTCAATGGCGGCGCTGAGCCATATCACGCCTGCGATGCAGCGCCGGCAGCGTTCCTTTGCATGACGCTTTCGATGCGGCGTCTGCCGCATTCCGGTGCATCACCCTGCGATGCAGCGCCGGCAGCGTTCCAGTGCATCACGCTTGAGACTTGGGGGGCTGAAGCGGCAGTGCCAGCACCCGCAGGTCCAGGAGCGCGTGGGCCACGATCGGCCAGAGCAGGGACCCGGTGTAGAAGTAGAACAGGCCCAGCACGACGCCCAGCACGCCCGTGGTCACCACCCCGGTCCAGCCCTGGTACAGGTGCGCCATCCCGAAGATGACGCCGGTGATCAGGAGTGCTCCCACGTCCGGCAGCCCGGGCACCAGGGTGGTAAGGTAGGCGATCAGGAACCCGCGGAACAGGATCTCCTCGCATACCCCGGCGGTGACGGAGACGAGGGCGAACCACCACCGCTCATCCCTCCGCTCGGGGAGCATTCCCCGCAGCGGCTCAGTCTGCTGCTGCAGGCCCTTGCGGTAACCGGGCGAAACGGCCCCCAGCACCAGCGGCGCGGCGATCCCCATCAACAGGGCGATGAGCAGCACCAGGGACTGCGAGTCGAACCTGGGCGCACCCAGTCCGATGCTGGCCATCGGCTCGCCGGCCATCCGCAGGGTCAGGAGGACCAGGAAGACCAGGGCCCACTCCAGGATGATGATCTTGCGGTAGAAGCGGACGCGCGCGAACGGGTCCTGACCCAGCGTGGCGAGCAGTCGTTGGTACGCCCGCTTTCCGTACAGCGGCTCGCCGATCACCAGGTACAGCACGATCGCGCTCTGAATCGCCAGTGCCACCCCGGCCAGGGCCTGGTCAGACATGGTTAAGCCCCCTTCTTTTCAAACCCTACGCAGGACTCCGCACAACTTTCGTCGGTTCTGAGTGGCATTCCTGCACCCGAACCGCATAGATTATAGCGAGACCCCCGACAGGCACAGGTCGCACTGGCTGCAAAGCCGACCGACCGCCGCCACCAGGGGGTCTCGTCTTGTATACGCCGGTGTGCCCCCCGTAACGCTGTCCTCCCCCTCCCCGTTGTATGCGGTAAAGGTACGACTTTGCAGGAGGCAACACGACAAGTTTGGGTGAGGTCGTGCGATGACGCTCGACGCGGCAAGGCCACACCACCGGGGTACGAGCATGCAGGATGACCAGGTCGTCACCGCAGGCGCATTCCTTCTCTACGAGGGCCTGTTCGCGTTCGCAGTCGGCCCGACCCCCGCGGGGGATGGGCTGGCCGTGTTCCGCCTGGGGGGCCACCGGGAACCGGGGGAGACCGCTGCCCAGTGCGCCGTGAGAGAAGTGTGGGAAGAGGCGGCGGTTCCGTGCACGCTGGTCGAACCGCCCGCGACCTATCTGATGACCTCCAGCACAGGCGGAGGCCACGACCTGCGGCCTCTGAACACCCGCGGCGAGGACTCGCCCGCGCCGCTGCTGGTCGCACCCAGGAGCGCCGGCCGCTCGGTGACCTACCTCGCCGTCACCGAGCAGCTGCCCGCTCCCTCGGCAGAGGTGGCGGGCATCCTGCTGCTGGACGTGCCCGCGATCCGCCGCCTGACCCAGGCGCCGGTCACGCTGGGCGAGTACTGCGCCTCGGGCGGCCGCGCTGTCCTGCGTCGGCCCCTGGACCCTGCGCTGCCGCTCAAACCCCTCGCCCAGTTGCAGATCCTGCCGCTCCTCTTGGCCCTGCACCCAAACCTCACGAGTCGGGCTTGAGCAAAGCGTTTCACCATATTTTGGCATACAGTCTCCTGCACACCCCGCACACCGCTGCATAGTAATGTATCGAGACCCCCGAAAGGCACAGGTCGCCCTGGCTGCACAGCCGACTGACCACCGCCACCAGGGGGTCTCGGCGCGTTTGCGGCCGGATTTGCTATACTCATGAAGCATGGTACACGCAGTTCCCCAGTGCCCGCCCATCACGCACCGAATCAGGAGGCTTCCGCGATGCACAGTCAGCCCGCCGGCCTGAAGGTTGAACAGTTCCTTCCGTCCGTCACCCTCGTCAGCCGCCCGCTTCCCGGCGGGTATGGCTTTTCCGTGGCCGCCGCGCTTGTGCGGGGAACCCGGCATCGGGTCGTGGTCGACACCCTCATCCAGCCGGCGGACATGGCCCCTTTCACCGGTGCCACCCTGGTCGTCTACACCCACGCCGACTGGGACCACTGCTGGGGCACCGGCGCCTTTCCCGGCGTGCCCGTCATCGCACACCACCTCACCCGGGTGCGGCTGAAGGCCCCTGAGGCGCTGGCGGAGTTGGAGAAAACGCGGGCGGACGAGCCTGCCGACTTCGCAGGAAGCCAGGTCATCCCGCCCGATCTCACCTTCTACGACCGCTTCACCATCGACGCCGGCGGCCTGACCGTCGACCTGCACCACCTGCCAGGGCACACCGCCGACTCTGCCGTGGCGCACGTGCCGGAGCTGGAGCTCCTGCTGGCTGGCGATGCGGTGGAGACGCCCCTGCCGACCCTGAGCGAAGCCGGGCTCATCCGGTCCTGGGCCAGTGCACTGCGTCGGTGGAGTCGCGCCGGGCTGAAGCACGTCGTGCCCAGCCACGGCCGTCCCGGCGGGCCCGAACTGCTGGCGGAGAACGCCGCGTACATCGAGCGGGTCCTCGAAGCCGTCGAGATCGGTCTGGCAAAGGGACAAA
>JAMNXV010000032.1 GCA_023623185.1 Bacillota bacterium | reverse complement strand
CGCCTCGTGACGCGCTGGGAGGATGTGCAGGGCCTGCAGTTGGCCGAGGATGCGGAGTTGTTGTCCGAGCAGGTGGAACCATTCCGAGCACAGCTCACTGCGCTGGCCGAGGCGGAGTATCAGGCATATCGCGCCGTGCAGCGTGTCGAGCGCTACAACCTGAAGGCGGCTCACGCACACGCGGCGTTTGAACTCCTGGTCATGCACGCGCTCCTGCGTGAGCGGGCGAAGTATGCTGGAGACGACGCTTTGTTCAGCGCGGTGATTGAAGACGTTCGCTCTCTGTACAAGGAACGCGAGGTGATTCGGGCGATTCAGCTGCCTGCCGGCGTGTTGCGCGAGCTGGCTCCGTACCTGCTGTTCGATGCCCAGGTACCGCAGGTGGGCCCGGACGCGTCCGCTCCCGTGCCGCGGGTGCTTGCCTACGCGGGCATTGACGCGGCTCGCCGTGTGGTCGACGGGGCGAAGATTAGGAAGAGCCAGCAGTATATTGACAGGATGATGGCACGTATCCAGCGCACGGCCCAGGAGCACGCCTCCAAGGCGTTGCGTCTGTAGATGACAACAAGTGAGCCCCGCCATAAGCGGGGCTCTGCTCGTTTGCAGGTATTTCTTCTTCGCGCGCAGAATTGTCGCACAAGCGAAAACCCATCTCGTTCGCAATTGGCGCTACGCGGGGTTGGACGGTCGACCGGGGGAGTGAGGACCTGGGACACAGGTTCGCGTCGCCGTCGCGCGGAGAGTTGAAATGGGTGATAGAGGTCTAGGGGTGATGAATGTTGCGCATTTATCCTACTGAAAGCGAGATCGAACAGGCGGTTCACTTGCTGGTTGATCGCTACAACATTTCCGCCCAGCTCTTGGGAGAACTCCTGGGTCGGGCCCAACGGGACCGTGCGAATCAGCTGCTCCAGGCTGTAGGTAGCGAACGACTGTCCAGGCGCGATGTAGCCCGGTTGGCGGTCATGCACCTGGGCTCCAATCTTTTCGGCGGTTCATCAGCTGAAGTGCGGACCCTTCGGCTACGGATCCTGTCCCAGTTGCCCGAGCGTCAGATTCAAGAGTTGTTCTCACAGTTTCGGGGGAAAGATTCCGGGATTACGCAAGCATCTCGGATGTGCAGGCCGTTGGCAGAGAAAAAGTGGTTTGCGGATGGGCCGTGGCCGCGCGCTTTCGTTGCGGCTGCAGGTTTCCCCGACATTTTCGCCGGCGTCCGCGAGCGTGTTCACCGCCCCACCGTGCAGGAGATTCCGCCGCTGGCCCCCGTACCACCATTGCAGGCGTTCCAGAAGGAGCTGAAAGCCAAGCTCCTGGCTGTCATGGAGCGAGAACAGGAGCGCACCCGCTGCGTGCTTTCCCTGCCGACGGGCGGCGGAAAGACCCGCGTGGCTGTCGAGGCCTTTATCGACTGGATGCAGCCTCGGTTCGTCAACGGTCAGTACCTGATCTGGATCGCCCAGAGCGAGGAGCTGTGTGAGCAAGCCATTGCCACGCTGGAGCAGATGTGGAGCTCTCGGGAGTACCGTTTCCCCCTGCGGATTTACCGCTACTTCGGCGGGCGGAATGTGCCGCTGGAGGCACTGCGGGGTGGTGCCGTGGTGGCGAGCATCAACCAGCTGTACAACCGAATCAACAGTGGGGATCCTTCGCTGGACACACTGGAGTCATGGTGATCGACGAAGCACACCGTGCAGTCACGCAGATGTACGATGTGCTTCTCGACCGTGCCGAGCAGTTGGTTGGCCCTGATCTCTTTCCGATCTGCGGCCTGACCGCCACGCCCGGTCGATCTGGCGTGGATACGGCCTCTGAAACCCAGCGGTTGGTCGGCCGCTTCGATGCCCACCTCTTGACCCCTGACCTGGGCCCCGAGTACCGGGATGACCCGCTGCGTTACTTCCGTGAGCACGGGTACCTCGCCACTCCGGTGCACAGACCGCTGCAAGGCAGGGAGTACGAACTGACCTCGGAGGAGAGCCGGGACCTTGAACTGGAAGGCGACTTCCCTGCTGCGTTCCGCCAACGACTGGCAGACGATACGGACCGAAACCGGCTGATCATCAACACGCTCCTGGAGATCGAACCGGGTACCCCTACCCTGGTTTACGCCTGCACCGTCGAACACGCCTACCTGCTGGCTATGATCCTGCGGAAACTGGGACGCAGCGCGGCCGCCGTTTCCGGCGACACGCCCCTCACCCTACGGCGAGGCTTCATAGAGCAGTTCAAAGACGGAACCGTGCAGTTCCTCGTCAACTACGGCGTGCTGACCACGGGTTTCGATGCACCCAAGACAGAATGCATCGTGCTTTGCCGGCCTACGCAGAGCCCGGTGCTGTACGAGCAGATTATCGGCCGCGGGCTCCGGGGTCCGCGCTTCGGCGGCACCCGCCGGCACGGTGGGTGGGGCAGAGACTGCCGGCTGATCGCTGAGGCCACAAGGCGCGGTTCATCTCGTCCGAGTTGGCGTTGCGGGACCATGCGCGGAAGGTTCTGTGGTGGTCAGGGCGACTTGGGAGCGAATCCTTTCCAATCTCGGTCGAGACCTAGGCTACTGGAGGGTAACATCGTGAAAGTTCCGGATTGCCAGTAAATGAACAACTACCATTAACAGTGAAATGATTGGGATGGTAGCGCGTTCCTTGGCTCACTTAGTTTGTCCTAGAGCCAACTGCTGGTGTGTATGAGGTTTGAGCTTTACGTTGATCGCAGGGCGCGATTTGTTTGGTTCAAATGGAGGGTGGATTATGGCAAACCTGTCGGCAATAGCAGTGGAAAAGTTTAGATCAATTGAAAAATCCGAGAGACTGGAACTGGCAGATATCAACGTGGTGATCGGAGGAAATAACTC
>JAMNXV010000084.1 GCA_023623185.1 Bacillota bacterium | reverse complement strand
GTCCTGGATGCCCTTCAGGCCCTGCTTGCCCATGTCGGAGTTCTGCCAGAAGACGGCCAGCTTGGTCTTGCCCAGCTCCCGCACCACGTACTGGGCCAGCACCGCGGCCTCGTCCGGGTTGTTGGGCTGCACCGCGAATACGTTCTTCTTGGGCGGGTGGGCGGTCTGTTCCACGCCGGTCATCGGGTAGACCACGGGGACGCCCGTCTCCACCCAGTAGTCCATGGAGGCCAGTACGCCCGGGGTACCCAGCACCGGCGCCAGGGCGAAGACCTTGTCCGACTCGACCAGCTGCTTGGAGGCCGCGAGCCCCTTGGCCGCGTCGAACTGCTCGTCGATGACGTTGACGATCTCGATCTTGCGGCCGTGGACGCCGCCGTTGTCGTTGACGAACTTGATGTACGCCTCGAAGCCCTCGCGCACCGAGATGCCGATGGGGGCCACCGCGCCGGACTGGGCCGCGAAGCCGCCCACGCGGACGGTGGTGTCGGTCACACCCGTGGTGTCGCCCTTGGCCTGCTCGGCGGGCTCAGGGGCCGTCGACGGCTCGGGCGTCTGGGTCTCCGAGGCCGAGGGCGCAGGCGTCTGCTGCGGCGGCTGCTCCCCGCTCTTGGACCCGCCGCAGCCGGCGAGGAGCGAAGCGACCAACGTGAGGCTCAGAACCATCGTCAGGAAGCGCTTCACAGTATTACCTCCCCACTTTGTCTGGTGTATGCCACTTGCCGACCTACTTGCCCAGGTAAGCCCTGGCCAGCCGCGGGTCGTCCCGGACCTCGGCGACGGGCCCGGCGAGCGTCAGCTGCCCGTGCTCCAGCACACAGGCGTTCTGGCTCACCATGAAGGCGTAGGCGGCAAACTGCTCGACCAGCAGGATGGTGGTGCCCTGGTCCGCCAGATCCTGGATGATCTGGTAGATCTCCTGGATCAGGATCGGCGCCAGGCCCAGGGACGGCTCGTCCAGGAGCAGCAGCTTCGGCCGGGACATGAGCGCCCGGGCGATGGCCAGGGCCTGCTGCTGACCGCCGGAAAGCGTGCCGGCCAGCTGCTGGCCGCGGTCGGCGATCAGCGGGAACCGGGCGAGCATCTCCTCGGCTTCTCTGCGCAGCTTCGACAGGTTCTTGCTGCGGGTGTAGGCGCCGAGCATGAGGTTGTCGATGACGGTCTGGTCGCCGAAGATCTTGCGCCCCTCGAGGGCGATGGAGATGCCCATCGCGATGCGCCGCGAGGCGGGCAGCTTCGTGATGTCCTCGCCCTGGAACAGGATGCGGCCGGAGGCGGTGGGCACGAGCCCGGCGATGGCGTTCACGGTGGTCGATTTGCCCGCGCCGTTGGCGCCGATGAGGCAGGTGATGGACCCCTCCTCCACGGAGAAGCTGACCTCACGCAGCGCCTCGATGGCTCCGTACTTGACGCTGACGTTCTCAAGCTGTAGCAGCGGCGCCACCGATGTACACCTCCTTCACCTGCTCGTCCGCGCGGGCCTCGTCGGGCGACCCGAGGAAGATCCGCTTGCCGTAGTTCAGCACCGTCACCCGGTCCGCCAGCCGGAGCACCAGGTCGAGGTGGTGTTCGATGATCAGGATCGTCAGACCGCGCTGCTGCAGCTTGCGGATGCCCTCCTCGAAGCGGTCCAGTTCCTCCTTGTGCAGGCCGGCCGCAGGCTCGTCCAGCAGCAGGAGCTTCGGCTTGGCCACGATGGCCCGGGCCAGCTCGACCATCTTCTGCGTGCCGTACGGCAGCTCGGTCGCGATCGTGTTTTCGTACTCAGAGAGCCCCAGGAACGCCAGCACCTCGCGCGCGGCGGCCATCGCCTCGCGCTCCTCCTCGTTCAGCGCCTTCAGCGGCAGCACGCTGGTGAGGGCGGCGTGCCTGAAGGTCGGGTGGGCCCCGATCATCACGTTTTCGAGAACGGTCAGGCCCGGGAAGATCTGGAGGTTCTGGAACGTGCGGACCATGCCCCGCTGGGTGAGGACGTGCGGCGGCAGGCCCGTCGTCCGTTCACCGTTGAAGTAGGTCTCACCCGAGGTCGGGGTGTAGATGCCGGAGATGATGTTGATCAGGGTGGTCTTGCCGGCGCCGTTGGGGCCGATGAGGGCGTGGGTCTCGCCGGGCCGGACCTCCAGGTCCACGTCCTGGAGGGCGACGTTGCCGCCGAAGTGGATGGAGACCTTCTCCAGCTTGAGCACGGGCGGCTCATCTTCCCCGTGCTGGTAGGACACGACCCGCTCCAGGTTCTCCACGCCGTCGGCCGGCACGTCCGCCGGATCGAGCCGGAGGAGCTGCGGCCGCTTCGAGATGAAGGAGGCGAGCCCCTTGGGCAGGACGACCAGGCTGAGCAGGAGGATCAGCCCGTAGACCAGCCCCTGCTTGTCGCCCAGCCCCCACTGGTTCAGCCACTGGGGCACCAGCACGAAGATCAGGGCGCCGATGAAGGGGCCGGCCGGGTAGCGCAGGCCGCCCACCAGGGCCATGGCCAGGACCATGTTGGACACGCCGTGGAATGCTTCGCTGTTGAGGTAGCCCACGTTGTGACCGAAGAGCGACCCGGCGATGGCCGCGAGGGTGCCGGAGAGGACGAAGGTCATCCACCGGTACCGGGCGACGTTGATCCCCATCGCGCTCGCCGCCAGCGGCGAACCCTCGATGGCCACCAGCGCGCGGCCGACCCACGAGTTGACGAAGCGCCGCTGGAAGATGAAGGCCAGCGCGGCGAGGATCCAGACCACGTAGTAGTAGCCCCGGTGGCTCAGGCGGGCGCCGAACATGAGGAAGTTGCCCATGGTCGGCGACGGGATGTTGTACAGGCCGTTGACGCCGCCGGTGAGCGCCGGCCACTGGTCGATGAGCGTCATCGTGAGGAGATCGAAGGCGATGGTCAGCATGGCCAGGTAGAAGCCGCTGACCCGCATGAGCGGCATTCCCAGGAGCCCCGTGATGACGGCGCCGATCACGGCCGCACACGGAATCGAGAGCCAGACCGGGAAGCCCAGCCGCACCGCCAGCAGGCCGCTGGCGTAGGCCCCCAGGGCGTAGAAGGCCGCGTGGCCCAGCGAGGTCTGCCCCGAGAAGCCGACCAGGAGATCCATCGAGATCGCCAGGATGACGTAGATGCCGAGGTTAATCCCCAGGTGGGTGTAGAAGGGGTTGAGGCCCAGCCACGGGAGGAGCATCAACGCCAGGGCGACCAGCAGAAACGGGAGGTACCTGCGCACTGCCTTTGCCATGACTTACACCCTCTCCGCGACCTTCTTGCCGAAGAGACCCTGAGGACGGGCGATCAGGATGACGAACAGGAAGATCAGCCCGATGGCGTCCTTCAGACCGGGGTTGATGTAGCCGCCGACCAGCTGCTCGGCGATGCCGACGACCAGCCCGCCGACGATGGCCCCCACCGGGGAGCCCAGTCCGCCCAGCACAGCGGCCGAGAAGCCCTTGACGGTCATGAGCGTCCCCATGTACGGGTGGGCGGAGACCATCGGGGCGATCAGCAGGCCGGCGATGCCGGCCAGCAGGGCCATGAGGATCATCGAGAGCATCACGATGCCCCGGGAGTTGATCCCCTGGGCCTCGGCGGCCATGCGGTCGAAGGCGACGGCCTTGATGGCCTTGCCCATCAGCGTCCGGTTGACGAAGATGTCGAAGAGGACCACCAGCACGACGGTGATGGCAAAGACCGCCAGCAGTTGCTTTTCAACCCGTGCGTCAAGCAGCTGCACAACGCCTTCCATCAGCTTGGGGAAGGGGTACTCCGAGGTGCCGAACAGCAGCACGGCGAGGTTCTGCAGCACGATGCCGGCGCCCAGGGTCGTCACGACCCAGCTGTGGGATCTGGGGTCGTGCTGGAGCACGGGCCGGATGGCCACGCGCTCCAGCACCAGACCCAGTGCTGCCGTTACGGCGAGGGCGAGAACGATGGCGATCGGCCAGGGGAGGTTCACCCAGCGATTGAAGCCGATGGAGAGGAGAACCGCGGCCATCAGGTACTCGCCCTGGGCGAAGTTCAGGATACGCAGCGTCCAGAATGTCGTGTTGAAGCCGAGACCGACCAGGGCGTAGATCCCGCCCCACGTGATCCCCAGGATCAAGAACAACAGCAGCACTGAGATCTCTCCCCCTGCGGCTCGACTACTTCATCTCGTACACACCGTCAGGCTTGATCTCCACCAGGATGTTGGCCTCGTCCGGCAGGGCGACCCGCTTCTCCTTGGAGAAGGAGATGACGGAGTTGACGCCCTCGAAGCCCTGCGTGTTGGTCAGCGCCTCCAGGACGGCGGCCCGGTCGGTAGTGCCCGCCCGCTCGATCGCGTCGGCCAGGACGGTGATCGCGTCGTAGGTCTGGGCGCCCATGGCCAGGTAGAAGTACGGCTCCTCGCCCGGGCCGTAGAACAGCGTGTCGTCCGGGTACTCGGCCTTCCAGGCCTTCGCGTAGGCCTCGGCCTTGGGGGTCAGGGGCCGCCGGATGAAGGTGGCCTCATACGTGGAGAAGGTGTTGCGGGCCTCGGGGCCGGCCAGGTCGCGGAAGTTGTTCATGACCAGCGGGTTCGGGCCGACCAGCGGCACGTCCCAGCCCAGGGTCGCCATGTTCTTCCGGATGGTGGCGGCGTCGTTGCCCATGCCCCAGAAGAGGATGACGTTGGCGCCGGCGTCCTTCAGGCGGAGCAGCTGCGAGGTCATGTCCGCGTCCGTGGGCTTGAACTCCTCCATGGCCACGGGCTGCACGCCCAGGGCCTCCAGCTCCGCCAGCACGTCCGCCCGGCCGGGCTGGCCGTAGCCGTCGTTGGCGGTGAGCAGGCCGGCCTTGTTCAGGCCCGTCTCCTGGGTGAACTGGGCGATCATGCGGGCCTGGGTCCGGTTCGGCATGGCGAACTGGAAGGCGTGCGGATAGTCATAGCCGAACTCGGTGTCCTGCCCGTTGTTGATGAGGTGCGGCACGCCGGCAGCCGCGGTGACGCCCAGGGTCGCCTTCACGACGCCGGAGTTGGTCGGGCCGATGATCGCGACCACGTTCTCCTTCTGAATCAGCTCGTTCACGGCGTTGAGGCCGAGCTGGGTGTTGGACTGGTCGTCACGGATGATGATCTGGATCGGCCGGCCGAGGACGCCGCCGCTGGCGTTCAGCTCCTTCTCGGCGAGCCGGGCCGCCATCTGGATGCCCTTGCCCAGCTCGGCGCTGGGGCCGGTGAGGGCGGCCACGAGGCCGATCTTGATCGGGTCCTTGGACTCGGACCCGCCTGACTGCGAGGCGGTCTGGGAACCGGTCGACGGGTTCTGGGAGCTGGTTCCGCCGCTGCCCGACTGCGAGGTGCACGCGGCGAGCAGGGCCATGGACAGGACGAGGAACAGGGCCACGAATCTCTTCATGCGCACTCCAGCCTCCTACTTCACGTACTCCTGGTTTATGTGATGCTGCATGCAGCCAGGGGCACGGAACGCCGATCCCGGGAATCAGCTCTTCACGACCATCGGCCGCCGGGGCAGCCAGCCGAACTTCAGCGCCTGCTCGGTCAGCTCGTCGCGGAACTTCGGGTGTGCGATGCTGATCAGGCGCTTCGCCCGCTCGAACACCGACTGGCCCCTGAGGTGCGCCACGCCGTACTCGGTGACGACGTAGTCGATGTCGTTGCGGGTCATGGTCACGATCGACCCCTCGGTCAGCATCGGGACGATGGTCGAAATGGTCCCCTTCTTCGCCGTCGACCGCAGGGCGATGATGCCCTTGCCGCCCTCGCTCATCCAGGCGCCGACGTGGGTGTCGCGCTGGCCGCCGGTGCCGGAGTACTGCACTGGCCCGATCGACTCGGAGCAGACCTGGCCCGTGAGGTCGATGGAGATCGCGGTGTTGATGGAGGTCATCTTCGGCTGCTGGGCGAGGATGTAGGGGTCGTTGGTGTAGTGGCCGTCGCGGATCTCGACGGAGGGGTTGTCGTCCAGCCAGTCGTACAGCCGGCGGGAGCCGCAGGCGAAGCAGCCCACGAACTTGTAGCGGTCCAGCTTCTTCTTGCTGTTGTTGATGGCGCCCGCCTCGTAGAGGTCGAGCATGGAGTCGACGATCATCTCGGTGTGGACGCCCAGGTCCTTCTTGTGCCGCAGGAACTGCGCCACGGCGTTGGGGATGCCGCCGATGCCCAGCTGGATCGTCGCGCCGTCCGGCACCATGTCGGCGATGTAGCCGGCGATGGCCTCCTCCTCGGGCCCCGGGGTGATGTTGGGCATCTCGAAGACCGGGGCGTCGCACTCCAGGATCCAGTCCACCTGCGAGACGTGCAGCAGGGTGTCGCCGAAGGTCCGGGGCATGTTCGGGTTGACCTCGACGATGACCAGGTCGGCCATCTCCAGCACCCAGCGCTCGTACACGGTGGAGAGCGACATGGAGAAGTAGCCGTGCTTGTCCATGGGCGCGACGCTGTGCACCAGCACGTTGATCGGGGCGCACTCGTACCGGTCGGGGCCCGCCCGGTGCAGGTTGTTGGGGATCACGGTGCAGTTGCCCTGCTTGTGCATCTCCCGGGCGGTCTTGCCGTAGAACCAGGCCTCCTGCGTGAAGGCGTGGGCGTACTCGGGCTTCGTCCACTCGTACTCGCCCATCATCAGGGAGAAGAAGAGCGAGACGTTCTCCACCTTGTCGGCGACGGTGTGGAGCTGCCGCAGGAAGGCCTGCGGCTCCGCGCCGCACATGCCGAAGGCGACCCGGTCGCCGCTGCGGATCTTCGTCACGGCCTCCTCTGCCGTAAGCAGCTTCTGACGGTACATCTCCTGCCAGCGATTGGTCATGGTGCAAGCCTCCTATCCTCTCGCAGCGCGTGCTACTCCACCGGACCCCACTGGATGGCCGTGGCGCCCCAGGCCCAGCCCACGCCGGCGCTGGCGCCCACCACCAGGTCGCCGTCCCTGATGAGGCCCCGCTCCAGGGCAAGGTGGATCGAGATGATCTGGTCCATCTGGCCCATGTGGCCGTACTCTTCCAGGTAGATGCAGCGCTCCAGGGGCACGCCCAGCCGGTTCAGCAGGTCGATGTGCGCCGAGCGCTTGAAGTGGAGCATCGCCAGATACCCGATGTCCTTGGTCTCCTTGCCGGCCATGGCGCAGACGTCCTGAATCACCTTGATGAAGTTGGGCAGCGAGACCTCGCCCAGCCGCTGGTTCATGAAGTCCCTGTCGAACACGTCCAGGTAGTAGAGCTCCGGGTCGAAGTTGCGCAGGCCCGCCTTCGTGCCGCCGCCCTTCACGCCGACCACGCCCGAGAGCGACCCGTCGGTCACGAAGGAGGAGCCGACCACCCGGTTGCGGCCGTAGTTCTTCTTCAGGATCATCGCCGCGCCGGCCGCGCCCAGGTCGTACATGAAGGAGACCCGCTTGTTCTTGTAGTCGATGTAGTCGCCGTTGCGGTAGCCGCCGACCAGCATGATGGTGTTGATGTTGTCGTCGGAGACCGCCATGGCCTCGGCCAGCTTCATGCCCAGGCTCCAGGTGCCGCAGCGCAGCTGGCAGTCGAAGGCCCAGGCGTTCTCGGCGCCCAGGGCGTGCGCGCTGTAGATGCCGGCGGTCCAGAGATGCATCTCCTTGTACTCTTCACCGATGTAGATGACCAGGTCGATCTCGCCGGGGTCGATGCCCGCCCGCTCGATGGCCATGCGGCCCGCCCGCACGCCCATCTCGGCGGTGTGGTCGTCGGGCCCGGGAACGGGCTTCTTGTAAAAGCCGAACTTCTGCTCGATCACGTCCTGGGGGATGCCGGTTTCCTTCGCGATGTACTCCGCCGTGTGCCAGTGTTCGGGGATGTAGATCCCTGTGCTGACCACGCCAACGTAAGGCCGATCCTTCGTCATACGAAGCACCTCTCTTGCCAGATTCTTTCGGGCCGCCGGAGCCGCGCACGCGCGGTCGATCTGCACAGATCTTGCAATTCCATGCTAGAGGCAGGGAGTTGCGCGGCAGTTACACACGGGTTACCCAAAAGACCTCATCCACCGGAATGAGCCCAAGTTGATCCCTTCGTCCATACGTAGGACCTGCTGTACTAGACTTTAGTCGCAGAGCGCGCGCCGGGGGCCCCGGTCTTCCGACCGGGGCCCCCGGAAATGTACCTTATAGTTTACCGACCCGCGCTCTACAGCCCCATGAACGCCACCAGGCGGCGAGCCAGCCGCTCGGGATCCTCCACCGGCGCGGAGTGGCCCACCTCCGGCCACACCTCCAGGATCGAGCCCGGAATCTGTTCATTCGCCCGCTGCATCATCTCTAGCGTGATCAGGGCGTCCTGCTGGCCGTAGAGGATCAGCACCGGGACGGCGATGTTCTTCACCTGCTCCACCAGGTTCATCGTGTCCAGCGCCCGCCCGTTGGGGATGAGCGCGCCGGCCGACTTGGCGACCGACTCCTCCATCACCCGGTGGTAGAACTCGTCCTTCTCGGCGGTGGGCATCATGGCCGCCAGGGCCATCTTCAGCAGTTCGGGCTGCTTGATGGCCACCTCCAGCTGGGCGTAGCGCTCAGGCGGCGTGACCAGGCCGGCCGGCTCCGCCGAGTTCACCAGCACCAGGCGCTCCACCAGCTCCGGGTGGTCCACCGTGAGCTGCTGGGCCACGGCCCCGCCCAGCGAATGCCCGACGACGGTCGCCCGCTGGATGCCGACGGCCTGACAGAACTGGAAGACGTCGTCCCCCAGATCGGCCATGGTCCAGCCGCCCTCGGGCTTGTCGCTGTCGCCGCAGCCCCTGAGGTCCGGCGCCCACGCGGTGACGCCGTCGGGGAGCAGGTCCATCACCTTCTCCCACCAGAGGGATGAGGCGGTGTTCCCGTGGATGAGCAGGAGGTGCCGGTCGCCGGAGCCACGCTTCCGGTAATGCAGGTTCAGGCCCTTTGCGATTCTGACATTCGGCATGCGCGATTCCTCCCTACCTATATATACGATCCGCGGGTATATACGATCGGCGGGACCGCAACCAGTTCTTACGATAATTGTTGAGGATGCCAGTTGCAAATGAGTTACAAAGACGCTGCGGACCCGCCGCCCCCCGGGGGCAGGCCGGTCCGCAGCGCACGCCGTCAACATCACGGGAGGAAAGGGTTGACGGGCCGGGGCAGGAGTTCGACCGCGACGTCGCTCCGGGGCGTCGCCTTGCAGGCCAGGACCATCCCCTGCGCCCGCTCCGCCGGCGGCAGCACCGCCTCAGAGCTGGGCCCGGTTTCCACCTGGCCGGCCGCGATCCGCAGCTTGCAGACGCCGCAGCCGCCGTTCCGGCAGCCCCGCATGATCAGGCTGGTGTCCAGCCGGCGCAGGGCGTCGAACAGGGTCTCCCCCGGCCGTGCGTCTACTTCTCTGCCGTCAGCCTGCACGTGAACCTTCCAGGTGCTCATGGGCATCAGGTGAACACGGTGGTGAAGGCCTCGTTCAGCTCACGCTGGAAGAAGAAGATACCCCTGCCGATCTCGTCCTCCGTCCAGGTGATCACCGGGCTGTCGGGGAACGGCATGTAGCCGCCGGCGAAGGTCTCGTTCCGGTTGCCGGACGGGTCGAAGAAGTAGATGGTCAGGCCGCGGCTGATGCCGTGGCGGGTCGGGCCGATGTCGATCTTCACGTCGTTCATCGCGATGACGTCGGCCGCCTTGCGGATCTCGTTCCAGTCGTCCAGCAGGAACGAGAAGTGGTGCATCTTGCCCTGCGGGCCGGCGATGATCGCGATGTCGTGCACCGTGTTGGTGCGGAAGAGCCAGGCCGCGATCAGGTCGCCGTTCTTCGTGACCAGCCGCTCGGACATCCAGAAGTCAAGCAGGTGCATGTAGAAGTCGGTGGACTTCTGCGCGTCCTCGGCCGCCAGCAGGATGTGGTCGAGCCGCGGGGCGCCGATGCCCTGCAGACCGGGCGGCCAGGGATCGGGGTTCAGGGCGCCGACCTTGGTGCCGACCTGCTCCATCTCCGCGTACATCTTCACCCAGTGGCCGCCGGGATCCTCGAACCAGAGCGCCTCGCCCATGCCCATCTCGGAGCCCGCGGGCAGGGTCTCGACCTTCACGCCGGCCCCCTCCAGCTTGTTGCGGTAGAAGACCAGGTCGTCGGGCGACTGCACCTTGAGCGAGATGTGCTCCAGACCGGCCCGGTTGCTCGGCGTCAGGGTGAGGCTGTGGTGATCGAACTCGTCCCAGCCCTTCAGGTAGACGTTGCCGTCCTTGTCCTGGCCGGTGACCTCGAAGCCGATGACCTTGGTGTAGTAATCCACCGAGGCCTGCAGGTCAAGACAGCGAATCTTGACGCCGCCAAGTCGCATGATCCCCATTGCTCGGTCCTCCCACATGTGAGATTTCTGCCGGTCAGTTCCGGCCTAGCGCCCGGGAATCTCGCTCACCGGCGTTCCACCGATGCCCCAGTGCGTCTTGGGCACCTCGTGGATCACCACGCGAACGCGCTCCCGCGGCGTATTAAGCACACGCGACGTCGTCTCCGTCAGCTCACGGATGAGCTCCCGCTTCTGCTCGGGGGTGCGGCCCTCCAGCATATCCACCCGAATCAGCGGCATCCCTCTCCCCCCTTTCCGTCCTTGCTTTCTGCGCCGCCACCGGCGCCGGGTCCCGGCCGGCTCACGGCGTCCCGGGGCTAGACCACCCGCAGGCTCACCGAGCCCAGGCTGGCGAACCGGGCTTCGACCACGTCGCCCGGCGCCACGAAGGCGGCGGCCGTGAGGGCCCCTGTGAAGACCAGTTGCCCGGCCTTCAGCTTCTGGCCGCGGCGGCTGAGGTGATTGGCCAGGCGGGCCAGGGCGATTGCGGGATCGCCCAGGACCGCCGCGCCCGCGGCCGTGGTGATGATCTCACCGTTCTTCACGAAGACGACGCCGACGGTTGCCAGGTCCAGGCCCTCGGCGGGGACGGGCCGGGCGCCCGTCACCGCCCGGGCGGTGGAAGTGTTGTCAGCCACCACGTCAGGCAGGGTGAACTTGAAGTCCTGGTAGCGGCTGTCGATGACCTCCAGTGCGGGAAGCACCCAGCGCACGGCGGCAAGCGCCCGGGCCGGCGTGACGTCCGGGCCCTCCAGGTCCTCCCCCATCACCACCGCGATCTCGGGCTCCACGCGGGGGTGGATCAGCTCGCCCGTCTTCACCTCGCACTCCGGCAGCAGGGTGGAGGCGAAGAGGGCGCCGTACACCGGCTCGAAGACGCCCATCGCCTTCTGCTTCTCCCGGCTGGTGAGGCCGAGCTTCCAGCCGATCAGCCGGTCGCCGGCCTCCAGCTTGCGGGCGATGATCTCGTCCTGCACCTGGTAGCCTTCATCTAACGTGAGCTCACCGTGGGTCTTGGCCAGCGACGGCACCTCCCGCCGCTCGGCCTCCGCCGTGAGCAGGTGTTCCGCAATCGCCTCCAGTTCGTCACGGGAAAGGGGCATGTGCGCAATCCTCCTTCCAGCTCCTGCGGGCCACGCCCCCTGAGCGCACGCCTCGCTCCGGGTCAGTCGGGCCAGGCCCTCCGCGCCTGCTCCTCACGCGGTGGGGATGCCGATGGTCTGCAGCTCCGTGTAGAAGTCCAGGCTGTGCATGCCGCCCTCGCGGCCGATGCCCGACTCCTTCATGCCGCCGAAGGGCACCCGCAGATCCCGCACGAACCAGGAGTTGATCCAGACGTTGCCGCTCTGCAGCCGCTGGGCCATCCGGTGCAGGCGGGAGATGTCCTTGCCCTGCACGACCGAGCTGAGGCCGTACCGGCCGGCGTTGATGATGTCGAGCACCCACTCGTCATCCGTAAACGGGGTGACGCTGACCACGGGGCCGAAGACCTCTTCCTGCACGATCTCCACGCTGGGATCGGGGGCGGCGAAGACCGTGGGGGCGATGAAGTAACCGCCATCAAACGGCGCCGGCAGCCCCTCGGCGCGGCCGCCGCCGGTGAGGCACTGCACGCCCTGCGCCTTCGCCCGGTCGATGAAGCCCATCACCCGGTCGAAGTGCTCCTGGGCGATGACCGGCCCCAGGGTGGTGTTCATATCCAGCGGGTCGCCGGGCCGCAGGGCCTTCACCCGCGCCAGCAGGGCCTCCAGGAACTGGTCGTAGAGGGGCTGCTCCACGAAGATGCGGGAGCCCGCCAGGCAGACCTCGCCCTGGTTGTAGAAGGCCGCCCGCATGGTGACGTCCAGGGCCTTCTCCAGGTCGGCGTCGGCGAAGATGATGTTGTTGCCCTTGCCGCCCAGCTCGAAGGAGACCCGCTTCAGGGTGGGCGCGCCGGCCGCCATGATGACCTTGCCGGTCGTGGTCTCGCCGGTGAAGGAGATGAGCTTCACGTCGGGGTGCATGGTGAGGTACGCCCCGGCGCTGTCGGGGCCGAAGCCGTGCACCACGTTGAAGACGCCGTCGGGGATGCCCGCCTCCCGGGCCAGCTCCGCCAGCCGGGTGCAGCCCACCGGGGTCAGCTCGGCCGGCTTCAGGATGACCGTGTTGCCCGCCGCCAGGGCCGGGCCGATCTTCCAGGTGGAAAGCATCTGCGGCATGTTCCACGGGGTGATGAGCCCCGCCACGCCCACCGGCTGCCGGTTAGTGTAGAAGGTGTAGCCGGGCAGCACGAAGGCCTCGTCGTAGTACTTCTCAGCCAGGTCGGCGAAGAAGGTGATGTTGTGGGCCATGCGCTCGACGTAGCCGGCGATGCCCTCGCGGATGGGCCGGCCGACGTCCATGCACTCCAGGTAGTTCAGCTCGTCCTTGTGCTCGATCATGAGCTGGGCCCAGCGCCGGAGCAGCTTGCCCCGCTCGGCCGGCGCCATGCGGCCCCAGGTCTTGAAGGCCCGCGCCGCGGCCGTCGCGGCCAGGTCGATCTCTTCCTTGCCGCCGAGGGCGCACCGGGTCAGCTCCTGGCCGGTGGCCGGGTTGGGCACCGAGAAGGTCTCGCCGTTTGCGCTGTCGACGAACTTGCCATCGATGAAGTGCTTCAGTCCCTGGCGCATCCAGGCATCCATGCGCTCACGCACCGCGTTGGGAATGACCGCCTCTGCCATCTACTTCCCGCTCCTTTCTGCCGCCAGCTCCTGGGCGACGATGAGAATCAGGTCCTCCTGGCCGCCCACCGCCTTCCGCCGGCCCATCTCCATGAGGATATCGCGGGCGTCAACCCCGAACCGCTCCGCCGCCCGCCGGGCGTGCAGCAGGAAGCTGGAGTAGACCCCGGCGTAGCCGACGGTGAGCGTGTCCTTGTCGATGATGATCGGCCGCGGCAGGATGGGCCGCACCGCCTCCTCGGCCGCGTCCTGCAGCTTGTACAGGTCGATGCCGGTCGCATAGCCGGCCTTGTCGAGCACGGCCGCCAGCACCTCGGTCTGGGCGTTGCCGGCGCCGGCGCCCAGGCCGCACGTGGAGCCGTCCACCTGGTTGGCGCCTTCCTCCAGGGCGGCCAGGGTGTTGCCGATGGCCAGCCCCAGGTTGTTGTGGGCGTGGAAGCCCACCTGGCACTCCAGCCCCTCCACCAGCGCGGAGACCCGGGCCCGCACGTCATCGGGCAGCATGGCGCCGGCGGAGTCGACCACGTAGACGCAGTCGGCCCCGTACGACTCCATCTTGCGGGCCTCTTCCAGCAGGTACTTGGGCTCGATCATGTGGGACATCATCAGGAAAGTGACCACTTCCATGCCATTCTGCTTTGCCCAGTGGATGTGCTCCTCCGAGATGTCGGCCTCGGTGCAGTGGGTGGCCACCCGGGCCACCTCGGCGCCGGCATCCCGGGCCATCTTCAGGTCCTCCACGGTGCCGACCCCGGGCAGGAGCAGCACGGCCAGCTTGGCCCGGGTCATCTCCGCCTTTGCGGCCCGCAGCAGCTTCTCCTCAGGCACGAGGCTGAAGCCGTAGTTCTGGGAGCTGCCCCCCAGCCCGTCGCCGTGGGCGACCTCGATCACCGGCACGCCGGCCCGGTCCAGGCCGCGCACGACGGCGCGCACCTGCTCCTCGGTGAACTGGTGGGAGACCGCGTGGCTGCCGTCGCGCAGGGTGGTATCCGTAATGCGCACGAACCGCTTCTCCATGCTTCCTTACCCCCTCTCCCCGACGCCGAGCAGGTGCCGGGCGGTGACCTCCGCCGCCTGCACGGCCGCGGCGGTCATGATGTCCAGGTTGCCGGCGTACTTGGGGAAGTAATCGCCCCGGCCCTCCACCTCCACGAAGATGGAGACCCTGCGGTCCTCGAAGATCGGCTCGGCGCGCAGCCGGTAGCCCGGCACGTAGGTCTGCACCGTCTGGACCATCTCGTCGATGGAGGCCCGCATCCGGGCGGGATCGTAGGGCTCTGCCGTGTGGCAGAAGATGGTGTCGCGCATCATGATGGGCGGCGACGCCGGGTTCAGGATGATGATCGCCTTGCCCCGCTTCGCCCCGCCGACGACCTCGAGCCCCCGGGCGGTGGTCTGGGTGAACTCGTCGATGTTGGCCCGGGTGCCGGGGCCGGCCGAGAGGCTGGCGATGGTGGCGACGATCTCGGCGTACTCCACGGGCACCACCCGGCTGACGGCCCTGACCATGGGAATTGTGGCCTGGCCGCCGCAGGTGATCATGTTGATGTTCATGGCGTCGGCATGCTCACCCAGGTTGACCGCCGGGCAGACGTAGGGGCCGACGGCCGCCGGGGTCAGGTCAATGGCCCGGATCCCCCTCTCCTGAAGCGCCTTGTAGTTGGCCAGGTGGGCCTTGGCCGACGTGGCGTCGAACACGATGGCCGGCGGGTTCGGATGGTTCAGGATGTACTGGTAGCTCTCGGCGCTGGTCTCGTAGCCCAGCCTTGCCGCCCGCTTCAGGCCTTCCGAATTGGGGTCGATGCCGACCATCATGGCCAGCTCGAGGACCTCGCTCCGTTGAATCTTGTACATCAGGTCGGTGCCGATGTTGCCGGACCCGACGATACCCACGCGCACCTTCTGGGGCACAAGCATCCTCCTTCCTACTCAAACCGGGCGCTGACGCTGCCCAGCCCGCAGCCGAAGCGGGCCGTGAACAGGTCGCCGGGTCTGGCCTCCACGGCGGCGGTCACCGCCCCGGAGAGAATCGCCTCGCCCGCCTTCAACTGGATGTCGAACTGCGCCAGCTTGTTGGCGAGCCACGCCACCGCGGCGGCGGGGTTGCCCAGCACCGCCGCGCCGGCGCCGGACGAGAGCATCTCCCCGTTGCGCTCGAAGACCATGCCCACGAGCGTGAGGTCCAGCTGGTCGGGCCGCACGCCCCGCTCCGCCAGCACCACCCGGCCCGAGGAGGCGTTGTCGGCCACCGTGTCGGGAAGCTTGATCTTCCAGTCGGCGATGCGGCTGTCCACGATCTCCAGAGCGGGCACGACCAGACGGGTGGCCTGCAGCACGTCCAGCACCGTGCACGGCGTGGGCAGGTCCCGATCGAGGATGAAGGCCAGTTCGCCCTCCACCTTGGGCTGGAGCAGCTCGCTCAGCCTCACCGGCTCGCCGGGGGGAACCACCATCGTATCCAGTACATGCCCGTAGTCCGGCTCGAAGACGCCCAACATCGCCTGCATGGCGTGCGACGTGAGGCCGATCTTCTTGCCCACCACCCGCTCGCCGCGCTCCCGGCGCATCGCCATCCAGGCCAGCTGAATCCGGTAGGCGTCATCCGCGCTCAGGTCCGGCTCGCGCTCGGTCAGGGGGCCGATGGGAGCGCGGGTGCGCTCAGCCTTGTCCAGCTCAGCGGCGTACGCCGCGATGCGGTCACTCGCCAGGGCCATAAAAACTCCTCCTCTCCGATGGGGGCACAGAAAAAATCAAAGCCCTACCGAGACGCGGGCAGGCAGCGCGGTACGCGGCTACCGCCTGGCGTCCTGGTGGGCTGGGTTCCGCCCGCTTCCCCCCGGCGCCTGTGCGGGCGCCGAGGCACAGGCAGACTGCACCTCCATCCATATATGCGGTTTACGGTGTCATATGACGGACAAATCCCCGTACGACTGACAAGCCTGGAATTGCTGGTCTACCAGCCTGTTACGAACCCCGGCGCACCTGCAGCGTCGCGATGCCGGAGCTGTCCCGCTACCACGCCGGAGTTGCCCCGCTGCGATGCCGGAGCTACCCCGCTGCCGTGCCGGAGCTGCCCCGCTGCGATGCCGAAGCTACCCGGCTGCCATGCCGGAGTTGCCCCGCTGCCATGCCGGAGTTGCCCCGCTGCCATGCCGGAGTTGCCCCGCTGCGATGCCGGAGCTACCCCGCCGTGCCCGTGGAGACGCGGGCCGGTCGGCCGTAGCGCTCCCAGTACCGCTGCACGGCAGAACGCATGGCCATGATGAACGCCTGCTGAGATGGGATTACCAGCGACCGGGCCATTTCGCGCAGCAGCGGGTCCAGGCCCTGGGCGAGACAGTACCCCACCACGCGCTCCCGGCAGAAGCGCCGGGCGAGGTCGGTGGTCAGCATGAACTCCGCATCGACAATGGTGTGGGTTGACGTGTCGATCTCGAGAACTACCCCTGCGGTTCCGCCCCGCTCGAAGAGGCACGTTCCGCGCGGGGCCTGTGCATACCCGCTGGTGAGCACCCTCAGCTCCCGCCGGCTATTCACGGACCACACCCCCCAACCGTGCCCTAGTCAAAATGTTAAGTTTGGGTAGCCAATTTGTGCACTGTTGGAAAAGACGGAGAGTAGCCTTTGGATCTATCCGAATCCGCGGGGGCCCCCCAGTCGGTCAGACTTAGGAGGCGCAGGCTGACCTGGGCGTCGAACCGGACCTCCGGATCGTCCAGATCCAGCCCGCCTACCTCGCGGATGCGCTGCAGCCGGTACTTCAGCCCGCTGACCGAGATGTTCAGCTGCTCGGCGGCCGTTTGCAGGCTGCAGGCGTTCTCCAGGTAGACGCGCAGGGTCGGCAGCAACTCCGTCTGGTTCTCCCGGTCATAGGCCATCAGGGAGCCCAGCCGCGCCGCGGCATGGCGGCGCAGCGTCTCGGGCGGGCCGGCCCGGAGCAGGAGCTGCATGGCGCCGAGGTTGTCCACCCGTACCACCTGTCCCGCCGGCCCGTTCTTCTTCATCGCCGCCAGCAGCGTTCGGCACTCCTGGTAGGCCGGCGCGGCCTCGGCAGCGCCCTGGAACTCGCGGCTCACGCCCACGCGCACAGGCTGCCGCTCGGCGGCTGCCCACTCCGACAGGTCGTCTGCCAGCGCGCTCGCCGCCGGAGACGTGCACGCCACAAGCCCCACCAGATGGTCGCTCCGGGTAACGATGAGGCCCCGGATACCGCCGGCGTCGAGCAACTCGTGCAACCGCCAGTGCAGCGCTGCGAGGCGGCCCTGGGGCATGCTCACCGGCCGCCCGACGGGCTCCACCACGAGGATACGGTGCGGCTCCCCCGCCAGGTTCAGCCCCAGGTGGTGTGCCCACCGCTCCAGGAAGCCGGCGTCGCATGCAGACGACAGCAGGTGGTCGACGAAGTCGCCCCGGGCCTGGATGGCGCCCTCCACGGCACACCGAGCCCGCAACAGCTCCAGGCCGCAGGTGAGCGCAGCCCGCTCGGCCACCAGCGCGACCAGGTCGATGGCGAGCCCCCTCACCGCGCTCATGGTGAGGAAGCCCAGCATCTCCTCCCCCAGGATGATGGGGGCCACGATGAGCCCGTCGCTGCGGTCGCCCCATGGCTCACCCGCCGCCTCCCCGGGCAGGCTTTGGCCCGGCACGTCGCCGCCCGACAGGCTGCGGTCGGGCGGGTTGCGGACCGACAGGTTGGGGCCCGGCACGTTGCCGCTCTGCAGGTTGCCGGCGCACGCAGGGAGCACCAGCGCCCTGCGGTCGCGCTGCAGCCGGGCGAGCTGCCGGTGCAGGTCCGGGCGCCGCTCCGCAAGCTCCGCCAGCGACGCAATCCGGCCGAAGCGGGCCAGCGGGCGCAGGTACCGGTCGTCCACGGCCACCCCGCAGCCCAGCAGCCGACCCAGGGCCTCGGCGATGCCGGCCGGCCCGACCCCCCGTGCCACCACGTGGGTGAGCTGTTCGTGCACCGCGAGCACGTGCTGCAGCTGGCCGTGCTCGCTGCGCAGCCGCCGCAGCGCGTGCTCAACCTCCTCGCACAGCGGCGCCAGGTCCCACAGCGGCGCATCCGAAGCGGCCTGCAGCCCCCACTCTTCCGCGGGCAGGCCGACGAACTCGCAGGACTCGTCGCCCATGCCCACGCAGGCGACCTCCCGGAAAAGGATGCGCCTGCCCATCACCGTGGAGGCGTAGCCGCCGGCATAGCCGGTAAGCACCCAGCAGGTGGGCTCTTCCGCAACGCCGAAATGGCGCAGGTGCTCCCGGGCTTCCACGGAGTCCAGCCAACGGCCCTCCATGTGGAACGTGCCCGCCTCCGGGTCCAGCCGCAGCAGGTGCACCTCCACCCCGGCCATGCGGGTGGCGGTGTGCAGGCGCGGGCCGTCGTGAAGCCAGTCCAGCGCAGGCGCGCCTGCGGCGCCTTCCACGCCGCGGGCGGTCGCGGCTTCCTGACCCCATGCCCAGCCAAAGCGCAAAAGGAGCCCCCTGGCCCGGGCCTGGCCCAGCGTGCGAATCAGGTCACGCCGAAACGCTCCGAAAGCCTGTGTGCTCAGTCCCCTGATCACCCCGCCGTCACCGCGATCACCCCTTATGTGCGCGCTGCGCGACTCGCCCCCCTACTCTTTGTACCCCGAACTTCTTTCCCAGCGCGACCGTTCCCTGCCAACAAGTTGCCTGTTTGTACTGAATTCAGTGTATAAAAGTAGCAGGTGTGGGAGCGAGCAAGTAGCAGCAGCCTACTCCGCAATGGTGCTTTTGTGCCATATTCCATCGGGCGCTCGCTCGAAAGGAGTTAGGGGTGGGCGGTGGGTGGCGGGCTGTGGGGACTCTTATACCCTGGCTGTGGGTGAGACCGCGCACCCCTCCCGTCGCCCGCATCCGTTCTGTTCGGATTGACTGTGGGTGAGGCCGCGAGCCCTTCTCATCGCCAGCATCCGTTTCGTTCGGGTCTGCTGTGGGCCGGTGGACAGCGGCTGAGGCAGCCGGCCGGGTCGGGCAACCACTCACCCGCACTGGCGACGCCGGCGCGGTGGTGGCGACGGGCGGATACCGAACGATCCGCTCGATATCCAAAACCGGCGGGGTGATGCGCCAGTTGCCGTGTGGCGATACCCCGAACTGCGAAGGCACCACCGCCGTCGGGACCCGGCTATAGGCGTCCGATGCGGAAGACATGCGCTTCCCCATGGCCAACACCAACAGCATCAGCGAACAGATCGAATACGGCGGACAGGCAGTGGTGGGCCCTGCAACAACAGCCACGGCAAACAGAAAGGATAGGGCGGACAGGCAGTGGCAGGCCCTACAACAACAGCCACGGCGAACAGAGCGGATAGGGCGGACAGGCAGTGGCAGGCCCTGCA
>JAMNXV010000134.1 GCA_023623185.1 Bacillota bacterium | reverse complement strand
CCGGACCGGGACGCGTGCGCCTCTGCGCCGCCACTCAGGCCGAACCGGGGTGCGTGCGCCTCTGCGCCGCCGCTCAGGCCGGACCGGGACGCGTGCGCCTCTGCGCCGCCGCTCAGGCCGGACCGGGACGCGTGCGCCTCTGCGCCGCCGCTCAGGCCGAACCGGGGTGCGTGCTGTTCGGCCGCGTCGCCGCACAGGGTGACGAACTGCCAGGTGTGCTGCAGCCCGGTCCTGAGCTCGCGCACCCGTTCGACCAGCTCGTCGATGTGCACGTTCACGGGGCCCAGCACCTCGACCCAGGTGGCGGGGTCCCGGTCCCCGGCGGCGTAGATCCCGGCGAAGACCCGGTCCCGCTTGGCGTCCAGCAGCGGCACCACCAGCCCGATCTGCGCGCCGGTGCCGTAGGCGGTGGCCGCCAGCGTGGAGACCGGAACCACAGGCTTCTCCAGAGCGAACGCCAGCCCCTTGGCCGTGGCCAGGCCGATCCGCAGGCCGGTGAAGGAGCCCGGTCCCACCCCGACGGCGATCGCATCGATCTCCCGTCTGTCCACCCCGGCTTCCTCGAGGGCCTGGGCGATCAGCGGCATCAGCCGGGTAGAATGCGCCCGGGGCACCTGCAAGGTCAGTTCGGAACGCACCCGCCCCTCCGCCATCACCGCGACGGTGCAGGCGGAGGTGGCGGTGTCAAAGGCCAAAACCCGCATGCGCCAACTCCTCCAGGAGCGGCCGGTAGCGTCCGGTGCCGGTCAGCGCCAGCACCCGCTCCTGCTCGCCGCTCCCATAACTCAGAGCGATCTCCAGGACCTCGTCGGGCCAGAGCGGCCGCACCCGGTCGGCCCACTCGACGAGGTTCACGCCATGGTCGCTGAAGAAGTACTCCTCGAAGCCCAGGTCCTCCAGCTCCCCGGGGTCCTCCAGCCGGTAGACGTCCCAGTGGAACACCGGGATGCGCCCCTCGTACTCCCACAGCAGGGTGAAGGTGGGGCTCCCGCCGGTGCGGGTGACCCCGAGGCCGGCCAGGATCCCGGTGGAGAGGGCGGTCTTGCCGGTGCCCAGGTCGCCCACCAGCGCGACGAAGTCGCCGGGCTGCAGCCGCTCGCCCAGCCACCGGCCCAGCGCGTGCGTTTCGGCGGGGCTCCTGCTGATCATGCGAACCATGCGTTCATCCTCCCAAGACCGATCAAGACCTATTCTGGGCGTCTCTTTCCATCAGGTCAAGGAAAAAGCCCCGGGCACACCTGGCGCCCGGGGCCTGTGGCCGGCCGCCGGCCGGTCACACGCCCATGATGTGAAAGCCGTTGTCGGCGTAGATTGTCTCGCCGGTGATGCACCGGGACAGCGGCGAGGCCAGGAACAGGCCGACGTCGCCCACCTCTTCCACGGTCACGTTGCGCCGAAGCGGCGCCCGCTCCTCCACGATGTCCCGGATGGTGCTGAGCCCCTTCACGGCGCTGGCGGCCAGGGTCTTCAGGGGCCCGGCCGAGATCGCGTTGACCCGGATGTTGCTGGAGCCCAGCTCGTGGGCCAGGTACCGCACGTTGCACTCCAGGGCCGCCTTGGCCGGCGCCATGATGTTGTACCGGTCCACCACCCGCTCGGCGGCCAGGTAGGTGAGGGTCATGATCGACCCGCCCCCGGCGGCCTCCATGAGGGGCTTGGCCCCGCGGGCGGCGGCGATCAGCGACCAGGCGGAGACCTCCTGGGCGATGCGCCAGCCCTCCCGGGTGGTCTCCACGAAGTCGCGCTGCAGATCCTCGGTCCGGGCGAAGGCGATGGAGTGCACCAGCACATCCAGCTTCCCCCAGCGCTGGGCCAGCTCCGCGAACACCGCCTCCATCTGCCCCTCCTGCATGACGTCGCAGGGCAGGATCGGCATCCGCTCGTGCCCCTCAAGGGTCTGGACCAGTTCCACCAGGTTCTCCTTCAGCCGGTCGTTCACGTAGGTAAACGCCAGCTCCGCTCCCTCCCGGTGCAGGGCCCGGGCAATCCCCCAGGCGATGGAGCGCTTGTTGGCCACGCCCATCACCAGGCACTTCTTCCCCGTCATCAGTCCCACGGCACACGTCTCCCCCTTACCCGCCGGGTTAATACCTGGTACTAATAATAGCCTATCAGACGGAAGTTTACCATCCCCTATGCGTGGGGATTGGGCGCGACACGGAACCTGACGGTTCGACGGCGGTTGGTGGGGACCTGCATGGCTGGTGGGCCGGGCGTTGTTCGGCGCATCGCAGCTGCTGGCCTGAAGTGCGGCGGATTGCGACTTCGTCTGTGAGTGAAGTGGAAAATGGCCGCAGTTGGGCTGCGCCCACGCCCGCTGCCCGGCGGCGCCCCGGCCCGCTATCCGGTGGTTGAAGCATGAAGCAACAGGCTGCGCGGCCTGAAGTGCGGCGGATTGCGACTCCGTCTCCGAGCAAAGTGGAACACGGCCGCAGGTCAGACGCGCCCAGGCCCACTGCTCGGCGGCGTAGCAGCCCGCTGCCCGGTGGCGTAGTAGCCCGCTGCCCGGTGGCGTAGTAGCCCGCTACCCGGCGGTTGAAGCCTATAACAGCCGGCTGCGGGGCCTGAGGTGCGGTGGATTGCGACTTCGCCTCCGAGGGAAGTGGAAATCGGCCGCAGTTGGGCGGCGCCCACGCCCGCTGTCCGGTAGTCGAACCCTAAGACAGCCGGCTGGGGGGCCTCAAGTACGACAGATTGCGACTTCGCCTCCGAGCAAAGTGGAAATCTGCCGCAGTTCAGTGGCGCCCCGGCCCGCTGTCCGGCGGTTGAAGCCTGAAGCAGTCGGCTGCGGGGCATGAAGTGCGGCCGATTGCGACTTCGCCTCCGAGCAAAGTGGAAATCTGCCGCAGGTCAGGTGCGCCCACGCCCGCTGCTCGGCTGCGCCTAGGCCCGCTGT
>JAMNXV010000070.1 GCA_023623185.1 Bacillota bacterium | reverse complement strand
GCAGGGGCGGCCGGCTGGCCGGCCGCCCCCGATCCTGGCGACAAACCAACGCGTCAGTTGACGAACGACACTGTCGCCAGTCAAGTCACTGCCAAATAGCGCGGGCAACAACAGGTGGACAAGTTCATCGCGTTTGTACAAGCAGAGTGACCCGCCCGGAACGGCGAAGCGCCCCGAGAGCCTTCTCTCGGGGCGCTTTATAATCTGGGCCATCATTAACTGTCCGCGGACTCGGGGGGCTGCTGGGCATCCGGCGGGGCCGCATCCCGCCGCAGGTGGTAGAGCAGCAGCGCGAGGCCGAGCAGCGCCAGGAGGACCGCGGCCAGCTGGGCCACGCGGATCCTCCCGAAGATGAAGGAAGAGTCCTGCCGAATCGACTCGATGGCGAAGCGCCCGGCGTTGTAGAGGATCAGGTAGAGGCTGAAGACGACCCCGGGCTTCTGGCGCCGCCGGTAAGCCAGGTGGAGGAGGCCGAAGGTCACGAGGTTCCACAGCGACTCATACAGGAAGGTCGGGTGCATGACGGTGCCGTGGATGGTCATGCCCTCGCGCAGCCAGCCCGGCATGAGGCGGACGAGCCCGGCCGGGGCAGGATCGCCGTAGGCCTCCTGGTTGAAGAAGTTGCCCCAGCGCCCGATGGCCTGCGCCAGCGGCAGGACCACGCCGGCCACGTCGGCCCACGGCCAGAAGGGCTGCCGCCGGCGGGGCAGGTAGATGGCCGCGGCGATCGCCCCGCCCAGCACGGCCCCGTGAATCGCGAGGCCGCCCTCCCAGATCTTCAGGATCTGCCCCGGGTGCTGGCTGTAGTACGGCCACTGCAGGAAGAAGACCTCGTACAGGCGTGCGCCCAGGATGCCCGCCGGCACCAGGACCATGGCCAGATCGGAGACGAACTCGGGGTCAAGCCCGCGATCCCTGGCATAATGGCCTGCCAGCCAGATGGCCAGCGCGATGGCCGATACGATGATGATCCCGTACCAGCGGATGGCCAGCGGGCCGATCTGGATGGCCACAGGGTTGATGAATGCGATAGGCGGCATGATGGCCCTCCTCCATGCGTGTGCGTCCCAACATCCCCATTATGCCAGCCAACACGAAGATAGGGAAGACCGGATGCCTGGCGGGGCACCCGGTCTTGTCGCGTTGCGAGCAGGGACTACTTCACCTGTTCCAGGAGCTTTGACTGCTTGGCCAGTTGCTCAACCAGCACCTTGCGCACCGAAGCCAGGGTCTCGAGAATCTGTTCGGAGGCGACCCGATAGTACATGTTGAGCCCTTCCTTGCGGGACTCAACCAGTCCGTGCTGTTTCATCAGAGAAAGATGCTGCGACAGATTGGGCATTGTAACGTCGACGGCCTTGGCGAGGTCACCCGCAGTCATCTCTTTGTCCTTCAAGGTGTAAAGGATCTCGAGACGCTTCGGGCTTGCCAGCACCTGGCAGAGGCGGGCCTGCATCTCGTAAATGCGCCGATCCTGCTCCACGGAATCCCACCCCCAGTATAACAGACACTTAAATAGAAATTTATCACCCGTTGCAATTATCATCGCGAAGATTGATCCACTTGTCAATCAGAGTCGAACCATGTCGAATCAAATTTTCCAATACCCGTATCGCTGAGGCCAAGATATGAAACAAATATTATAGGAATGTGTTCCTACAGTGTCAACGCATTCCCGGTGAAATGCAGTCCTGCGGCGGTATTAATCGCTTTTCGGGCGGCAAGATACATCACATGCACCACAACACACATGCACCACGACAGAAGGAGGTCTTCGTGTGAAGGTAGAGACCGCTCTGACCCGGGGGGAACAGCTCTTTCCCGTGCGGCGGGTTCTGCAGGCCGACGGCACGCTGCTGGAACCGCTGCCGGATTTCCTGAGCCACGACGTGTTGAAGGACGTCTACCGCAAGATGGTCTTCCTACGGGTGTACGACCAGCGGTGCCTCAATCTGCAGCGCCAGGGGCGCATGGGCACCTTCGCCCCGTTCAGCGGGCAGGAGGCCAGCCAGGTGGGTTCGGCGTATCTGCTGCGGCCCGATCGGGACTGGATTTTCCCCACCTACCGCGACCACGGCGCGATGCACGTGATGGGCGTTCCGCTGGTCAACATCCTGCGCTACTTCATGGGCGACGAGCAGGGCAGCCGCGCCCCTGAAGGCGTGAACGCCTTCCCCATCTCCATTCCCATCGCGACCCAGCTCCTGCACGCGGTGGGGGCCGCCTGGGCCGGGAAGCTGAGGGGGGAGGACACCGTGGCCGTCGGCTACGCCGGCGACGGCGGCACCTCGCCCGGCGACTTCCACGAGGCGCTGAACTTCGCTTCCGTATTTAACGTCGGGGCCATCTTCTTCATCCAGAACAACCGGTACGCGATCTCCACGCCGATCAGCCGCCAGTTCAAGGCGCCCACCATCGCCCAGCGGGCCCTGGCCTACGACATCGCCGGCGTCCGGGTGGACGGGCAGGACGTGCTGGCGGTGCTGACCGTGATGCACGAGGCCATCGAGCGCGCCAGGTCCGGCGGTGGGCCGACCCTCATCGAATCGGTGACCTTCCGCTACGGGCCGCACACCACGAGCGACGACCCCAAGCGCTACCGCGCCCAGGAAGAGCTGGAGGAGTGGCAGGCGAAGGATCCCATCGAGCGGCTGCGGCGCTACCTGGCGGCACAGGGCAACTGGTCGGACAGCGACGATGAGGCGCTCTGGAGCGCGGCGCGGGAGCAGGTGGCGGCGGCGGTCGCCGAGGCGGAGGCCATGCCGCGCCCGTCGGTCGACGAGCTGTTCGACTACCTCTACGCGGAGCCGACGCCGAACCTGCTGCGCCAGAAGGAAGAACTGAAGGCCTACCTGGCCAGGAAGGAGGGCGGGGCCCGTGGCTAAGCTGACCCTGATCCAGGCGATCAACGACGCCCTGCGCGTCGCCATGCGGCAGGACAGCAGCGTGGTCCTGCTGGGTGAGGACATCGGCATCAACGGCGGCGTCTTCCGCGCCACTGACAAGCTCATCGATGAGTTCGGGCCCGACCGGGTGATCGACTGCCCCCTGGCGGAGTCGGGCTTCATGGGCGCCGCCATCGGCATGGCCGTCAATGGCCTGAAGCCGGTCGTGGAGGTTCAGTTTGACGGTTTCCTGGCGCCGGCGCACGAGCAGGTGGCCAACCACCTGTCCCGCATCCGCCACCGCAGCCGGGGCCGCTTCACCTGCCCCATGGTGGTGCGTGTTCCATCGTGGGGCGGCATCAAGGCGCTGGAGCACCATTCTGAGTCCATCGAAAACTGGTACCTGAATATTCCTGGTCTGAAGATGGTGGCCCCGTCGAATCCGTACGACGCGAAGGGGCTGCTGCTGGCCGCCATCGAGGACCCCGACCCGGTCCTCTTCATGGAGCCCAAGCGGCTGTACCGGGCGTTCCGGGCCGAAGTGCCCGAGGGACACTACACCGTGCCCCTGGGCCAGGCGGCCGTCGTCCGGGAGGGAAGCGACATGACGGTGCTCACCTACGGCGTGCACGTGCACACGGCGCTGGAGGCGGCCGAGCAGGCGGCTGCCCAGCACGGCTGGCAGGCTGAGGTCATCGACCTGCGGTCGCTGAACCCGCTGGACCTGGACACCATCATCGGCTCGGTGAAGAAGACCGGCCGCGCCGTGGTGGTCAGCGAGGCCCCCCGGACCGGCGGCTTCCACAGCGAGCTGATCGCCCTGATCAACGACCACGCGCTGGAGTACCTGGAGGCGCCGGTGGCCCGGGTGAGCGGCTTCGACGTCCCGATGCCCTACCTGCTGAGCGAAGACCTGTACATCCCCGACGCCGGCCGGGTTCTCGACGCGATGCAAGCGGTCAGGACCTACTAGCAGCGAGAGGAGCACACGGAACCATGGCATTCGAGTTCAAACTGCCCGACGTGGGCGAGGGGCTGCACGAAGCCGAGCTGTTGCGCTGGCTGGTGAAGGAGGGCGACACCGTCACCGAAGACCAGCCGATCATGGAGGTGCAGACCGACAAGGCCGCGGTGGAGATTACGTCGCCGGTGAACGGCAAGGTGGTCAAGCTCTTCGGCCAGCCCGGCGACATCCTGAAGGTCCACAGCGTGGTGGTGATCTTCGACGACGGGTCGCCGGGCGGCATGCCCACCGCCGAGGAGGTTTCCGCGGGCGTGGCCGCCGCAGCGCCGGGCGGGGACCAGCCGCAGGCGTCGTTGGACGTGCCGGCGCCCGCCGCAGCCGCGGCGCAGGCCCCTGCGGCGGCCTCGGCGCCGGCTCCCGCGGCTCAACCGGCGCCGGTACGCCGCGCCCTGGCCGCCCCGGCCACCCGGCGGCTGGCCCGGGAGCTGGGGGTCGACATCAACCAGGTGCCGGGCACCGGCCCCGGCGGCCGTGTGACCAGCGACGACGTGCGCGCGTTTGCCAGCGGCCAGATCGCCCCCGCGCAGGCCCAGCCGGGCGCGGCCGCGCCCGCAGCGGCGGAGGCCGGCGCGCCCTCCCCCGCGGCCGAAGCCGCCGCAGGCGATGAGCGCCTCCCGCTGAGAGGGATCCGGAAGGTCATCGCCGAAAGGATGGTGAAGTCGAAATATACAGCTCCGCACGTTACAGCAGTGGAAGAGGTGGACATGACGGATCTGCTGGCCTTCCGCGCGCAGGTGAAGGAGCTGGCCGCGCGGAAGGGCATCAAGCTGTCGTTCATGCCCTTCGTCATCAAGGCGGTCGTCGTGGCCCTGCGGGAGTTCCCCTACCTGAACGCCTCCATCGACGATGAGGCGCAGGAGATCGTGCTGCACAGGTCGTACCACATCGGCTTCGCGCTTGATACCGATGCCGGCCTGCTGGTGCCCGTCATCAAAGACGCCGACCGCAAGTCGGTCTTCACCATCGCCGCGGAGATGAACGACCTGATCGCCCGCGGCCGCGAGGGGAAGCTGAAGCCGGAGGAGATGCGGGGCTCCACGTTCACGATCTCCAACCAGGGCTCCATCGGCGGGCTATTCTTCACCCCGGTCATCAACCACCCCGAGGTGGCGATTCTGGGTATCGGGAAGACCGCGGACCGGCCGGTGGTGCGCGGCCGCGAGATCGCAATCCGCAAGATCGCGCACCTGGCGCTCTCCTTCGACCACCGCCTGATCGACGGCGGCATGGCCACCCGGTTCCTCCTGCGCATCGCGGAGCTGCTGAGCGACCCAACCCTGCTCATGATGGAGGCGATGTAAACCGTGGTGATGGGTTCCATCAAGACAGGCACCGACGTGGTGGTCATTGGCGCGGGCCCCGGCGGCTATGTGGCCGCGCAGCGGGCTTCGCAGCTGGGCCTGGACGTGACCCTGATCGAGAGCGAGGAACTGGGCGGGACGTGCCTGAACCATGGCTGCATCCCGTCCAAGGCCCTGATCTCGGTGGGAGACCTGCTGCACAAGGTGGGCAACGCCGGGGACATGGGGCTGGTGGTGAAGGGCAGCGTAGAGGTCGACTTCGCCAAGACACAGGAGTGGAAGCAGAACCGGGTGATCAAGCGGCTGACCGCCGGCGTGGCCTCATTGATGAAGACCGGTCAGGTGGAGGTCGTGCGCGGCAAGGCGCGCTTCACCGACCCCCACTCGCTGGAGGTGGAGCTGAACGAGGGCGGCACGGCCGCCTACGGCTTCAAGCACGCCATCATCGCCACGGGCTCCACGGCCATCAACCCGCCGTTCTTCCCCCTGGACGGGGAGAACGTCGTCGATGCCCGGGGTGCCCTGGCCTTCCGGGAGATTCCTGCCCGGTTCGTGGTCGTGGGCGGCGGCTACATCGGCGTGGAGCTGGGGATCGCCTACGCCAAGCTGGGGTCGAAGGTGACCATCATCGAGGCGACCGGCCAGCTCCTGCCCGGCACCGACCCCGACCTGGTGAACGTGCTGATGCGCCGCCTTCGGCGGCTCGGGGTGACCGTCATGCTGAACTCCCGGGCGTCGGGGGGCCTGCAGAACGGCAAGGTGAAGGTGCAGGACGGCGAGGGCCGGGAGCAGGAGATCGAGGCGGACAAGGTGCTCGTCTCCGTCGGCCGGGCGCCGTACACCGAGGGGCTGCAGCTGGACAAGGCCGGGGTGAAGGTGGACGAGAAGGGCTTCATCCCCGTCGATGAGCAGATGCGGACCAACGTCCCCCACATCTACGCCATCGGGGATGTCTGCTCGCCGGTGATGCTGGCGCACAAGGCCAGCGCCCAGGGCCGGGTGGCCGCCGAGGCCATCGCCGGCAAGCCGGCGGCGGCTGACTGGCAGACGGTGCCGGCGGTGATCTTCACCGATCCGGAGATCGCCTACGTGGGCCTCACGGAGGCGCAGGCGAAGGAGCAGGGCTACGACCCCGTCGTCTCCCGGTACAACTTCGCCGCCGTGGGCCGCGCGCTGACCATGGGCGAGTCCGACGGCATGGTCAAGCTGGTGGGCGATCGTCAGACCGGGCTCCTGCTGGGGGCGCAGATGGTCGGTCCCGAGGTGTCGGAGCTGATCGGCGAGATCGCCCTGGCCCTGGAGATGGGGGCTCAGGTGGAGGACGTGGCGCTCACGCCCCATTACCACCCGACGCTCTCGGAGGGAATTCTGGAGGCGGCGCTCTCCTGGATGCACAGCATCGAGAAAGCCGGGCGCAAGTAGCCACAAACGGGGCCTGAGGGAAGCAGCCCTCCGGCCCCGTTTTCGCGTCCCCTTTCGCAGCGGTGAACGGTTCCCCTATACTAAGAGATGAAATGCGCGCAAAGGGGTGATTCCGCATGCCGCTCCGTGTTCTCGTGGTGGACGACGATCCCAAGATCACCGCCTTCCTGCGGAGGAGCCTGGCGCTGGAGGGATACGACGTCACCGTCGCCAACAGCGGCACGGAGGCCTTGCGCATCGTCGGCGCCTCGCCGCCGGATCTGATGGTGCTCGACATCATGATGCCGGATGTCGACGGGCTCGAGGTCTGCCGGCGCATCCGGGCGGCCGGCGAGACGTTTCCCATCCTGATGCTGACCGCCCGCGATGCGGTGAGCGACCGGGTGAAGGGGCTCGATCTGGGCGCCGACGACTACCTGGTCAAGCCGTTCGCCCTGGAGGAGCTGCTGGCCCGGCTGCGGGCCCTGAGCCGCCGCGGCGCCGCCGCCCAGGGGGAGGACGGCCACCGCGTGCTGCAGTACGCCGACCTCCGGCTCGACACTGCCACCCGCGAGGCGTTCCGCGGCGACCGGCAGATCTCGCTCACGGCCAAGGAGTACGAGCTCCTGCACCTCTTTCTCTCGCACCCGCGCCAGGTGCTCACCCGCGACACCCTCATGGAGAAGGTGTGGGGTTACGACTACTCCGGCGAGTCCAACGTGCTGGAGGTTTACGTTGCCTACCTGCGGTCGAAGCTCGAAGCCGGGGGAGAGCCGCGGCTGATCCAGACGGTGCGGGGCGTCGGATACGTCCTGAAGGAGTGAGCCACACGTGTCGCTTCGGCTCAGGCTCGCCTTGTTCTACACGGCCCAGCTGACGGCCGCCCTGCTGCTGTTCAGCTTCCTCACGTACGGCGCGCTGCAGTGGAACTACATCCGCGAGGTGGATGCCTCGCTCCACTCCGTGGCGTGGCGGGTGGCGGAGAACATGCAGCGATTCTGGCGCATCCCCCCGCTGCGGAGCCTTGCGGACCGGTCGACCTTCATCCTGGTGCGCACCGATGAGCTGGTCATCGCGCAGTCCAGCGATTTCGGCACCTTCCCCGTGCCGGCGGAGGCGCGGGGGGGCAGGGCCACCTACACCACCGAACGGGATGTCAACGGTGAGCCGTACCGCCTGTACACCCTGCCCGTCTACGTGAACGAGCAGCCGGTCTTCTGGGTGCAGGTGGCGCAGCCGCTGCGCCTGCTGGAGCGGGTGCTCACGAGCCTGCGGCCCATCCTGGGCGCGGGAATGGCCGGCTTCGCCCTGCTGACGGGCGCCGTGGCCTGGTGGCTGGCGGGACGGGCGATCGCGCCGGTGCAGCGCGTGGCCGGCGCGGCGGAGTCCATCGGGCAGTCGGCGGACCTCAGCCTCCGGGTTCCGTACAGCGGTCCCCGCGATGAAGTGGGCCGCCTGGTGCACACCTTCAACGGCATGCTGGACCAGCTGCAGGAGCTGTACGGGCGCCTGGCGGCCGCGGTGGACGCCCAGAAGCGGTTCGTCGCCGATGCCTCTCACGAGCTCCGCACGCCGCTCACGATCATCCGCGGCAACATCGACTACCTGGAGCGGGCGGGCACGCTGGACCCCGAAGCCCTCTCCGACATGAAGGCGGAGGCCGCCCGCATGTCGGAGCTGCTGGAGGAGCTGCTCGCCATGGCCCGGGCAGACGCCGGCCAGAAGCCGGAACTGGAGCCGCTCTCCCTGGGCCTCCTGGTGCGCGACGTCTGCCACAAGGCCGAGGCCCTGCCGCACCAGGTTGAGTTCCGCCTGGAGCTTCCCCCGGCGCTGGACCGCGTGATGGTGCTGGGCCACGAAGCGTGGCTGCGCAGGGCCCTCCTGATCCTGCTGGACAACGCCTTCAAGTACACCACCAGCGGGTCGGTGACCGTGCGGGCCGGCCGGCAGGGCGACGGCGTCGTCCTGCAGGTGATCGACACCGGCCCGGGCATCGCGCCGGAAGATCTGCCCCGGGTGTTCGACCGGTTCTTCCGCGCTGATCCGGCCCGGTCGCGGGGCGGCAGCGGGCTGGGGCTGGCCATCGCTTCGTGGGTGGCCGGGCTCCACGGCGGCCGGCTGACGGCGGAGAGCACGGTGGGCGAGGGCTCCACGTTCAGCCTGTGGCTGCCCATCTACCGGCCGGCCGTCCCGCAGACAAATTCTTAGCTTCCCTTAAGAAACCGTTCAGTTCCCTTTCAGCAGGGCGTCCTAAGATGAGAGTGCAGGCTATTGGACAATGGGGTGCATAAGGAGGACGCCGCCCATGTTTGACGATAAGTTTGATCCCAAACCCGACGCGAATCCGGAAGAGCCGGCAGCGGAGGGCGTTTCGGAGCAGCAGTCCGAATCCCGTCCGGAACTGGAACTGCCCGAGATTCCTGCACCTCAGCCGGCCGCGCCTCCGGCCGTGCTGTACGACCCGCCTCGGTTCGAGCCGCGGGCGAGGGAGAAGCAGAGCGGCCGGGGCCGGGGGTGGAAGCTTGTCGCCGGCGCCGTGGCCCTGGTGATGCTTTCGGCCGCTGTCAGCAGCGGTTCCACCTACTATCTGATGAAGCAGCATCTCGCCGCGCAGCCGGCGAACTACCAGCAGGCCGCGCCGATCACCTCCATCCAGCCGGTCAGCCAGACGGTGGCTGAGGTCGGGGCCAGCGTCATTCCCGAGATCTACCGGCGGGTGGCCCCGGCGGTGGTTTCGGTGGATGTGGAGGGCGGCTTCGGCTATTACCGCACCCGGGGCAGCGGGTCAGGCTTCGTGGTGGACCCGGAGGGGTACATTCTGACCAACTACCACGTCATCGAGAACGCCCGGCGCATCACGGTGGAGTTCCTCGACGGCACCACCTTGCAGGCCCAGGTGGTCGGTACGGACCGCACCAGCGACCTCGCGGTGCTCAAGGTGGATCCCGGCGATAAGGCGCTGGTGGCCGTGACCCTGGGCGATTCCGACGAGGTGCAGGTGGGCGAGCTGGCCATCGCCATCGGCAACCCCTACGGCCACGACTTCACCGTGACGGCCGGCATCATCTCCGCGCTGGGACGTGAGATCGTTGAGCGGACGACGTCCATTCCCGGCGCCATCCAGACCGATGCGGCCATCAACCCGGGGAACTCCGGCGGGCCCCTGCTCAACAGCCGGGGCGAGGTCATCGGTGTGAACACGGCCATCGAGGCGCCGTCGCAGTTCTCGGGCAACGTCGGTCTCGGCTTCGCGGTGCCCATCAACACCGCCAAGGCGATTCTGCCCACGCTGATGGCCGGCGAGACCGTTGAGCGGCCCTATCTGGGCGTCTACCTGGGCGACGTGGACGAGTGGTACGCCCGGGTGCTGGGTCTGGAGGCGGCCGAGGGCGCCGTGGTCCTGTCGGTGGTTCCGGGCACGGCGGCCGAGGAGGCCGGCCTGCGTTCGGCGGAGTATGACCGGCTCGACCGCCTGATCAGCGCCGACGTCATCGTCGCCGTGGACGGGCAGAAGGTGACCGACAGCAGCGCCCTGGTGGCCCGCATTCTGCAGTACAAGGTGGGCGATGAGGTTGAACTGACGGTCGTGCGCGACGGCGAGCGGCTGACGATGAAGGCGACGCTGGGCGCCCGGCCCGAAGAATAGCCCCGGTATGCGCCGATTTCTCCCGGGAGCGGGCAGACTAAGCCTGCGGGACCGCTGCCCGCAAGAAGGAGGAATCGGACCGTGGCGAAGAAGAAACGCCAGAGGATGCAGGCAGGCAGCCGCGGCGACGCGGCGCAGTCGATGGGCCTGGACCATGGATCCCCGTCGCTGGTGGCGATGGACAGCCCTGACGACCCGCAGCTCGGGGCGCCGGCCGGGCAGGTAAGCCGGAACCGGGCCAGGACGTCCGGCCGCGAAGGCGGCCGCTGAGCCGGCAGCCAGATCCTGCCGCCCGGCGGCGGGCATGGAAACGGGCCCCCCGCGCAGACTATGTTCTGGCCTCGTGACTCTGCGAGCAGACCAGACCTGTGCGGAGGTGGTGTCGATGCGCATCGCCGTGGAAGACGGCCTTGAGAATGTGAAGCAGGCCCTGCGGGCCGAAGGGTACAAGATCACCAAGCTGTCTCCCGGGAAGATGGAGGGTGTCGGCGCGGCCGTGGTCACCGGCATGTCCAACAACTTCATGGGCATTCACGACACCAACGGCAATCGCTTCCCGGTGATCGACGCCACGGGCAAGACCGTCGACGAGGTGGTCCGGCAGGTGAGGGAGCGGGGCCTGCAATAGCGTTCACCAAGGAAAGGAAGGGGGGGCCTGTCGCCCCCCTTTCTTACATGTGGTACGCCTCCCAGCCTACGTGCCCGGGGGGTTCAGCCCCTATTCTATCGTGCCGGGCAAGGAAGCTTCCGGCGGAACTTTGATGTGATAAGAATAACAATAAGAAAAAGGAGGAATTCGGCGGAGACTGGCCAATATAGATGGACCGATGGTCTGACCATCTGACCAGGTGGCTGCCGGGGGCGCGCGCACGGCCGTCCACGGGTCTGAGGGTCGGGCCGAGCAAGGGGGGAGGCGTCTCTGGTGTCGTCTGGCGTACTTGCGTTGCTGGCCGTCAGTCCCATTGTCACCGTATTCCTGTTCCTGGTCATCCTGCGCTGGCCGGCGAGCCGGGCCATGCCCCTGGCGCTGGTCGTGACGGCCGTGGTGGCCGTGACGGTGTGGAAGGTGAGCGTCCTGCGCGTGGCCGGCTCCATCGCGCAGGGGGTCGTGGTGGCCCTGGACATCCTGTTCATCGTGTTCGGCGCGCTGCTCTTGCTGGCCACGCTGCGGGAGAGCGGCGCCGTGGCCACCATCCGCCGGGGGTTCATGGATATCAGCCCCGACCGGCGCATTCAGGCCATTATCGTGGGCTGGCTCTTCGGCAGCTTCATCGAGGGCGCGGCCGGTTTCGGCACGCCCGCCGCGGTGGCCGGGCCGCTGATGCTGGCCCTGGGCTTTCCGGCGTCGGCTGCCGTCATGGTGGGCCTGATCATCCAGTCGACCCCCGTGACCTTCGGCGCCATCGGGACGCCGATTCTGGTGGGGGTCAGCACCGGGCTGACCACGGAGATGGTGCAGAGCTACGTGGCGGCGGGCGGCTTCGGGCAGTGGACCGACTACCTCTGGCAGATTGCCTGGCGGGCGGCGGTGCTGCACGCGGCGGCCGGCACCCTGATTCCGCTCATCATCAGCAGCTTCCTCACCGGTTTCTATGGCGAGCGCCGCTCCTTCGCTGAGGGCCTGAAGGCATGGAAGTTCGCGCTCTTCGCCGCCTTCGCCATGACCGCTCCCTACCTGTTGGTGGCCTACTTCCTGGGGCCGGAGTTCCCCTCCCTCATCGGCGGGCTCGTGGGCCTGGCCATCGTGGTGACCGCTGCGCGGAAGGGCTTCCTGGTGCCCGACGAGGTCTTCGACTTCCCGCAGCGGACCCGGTGGGAGAAGGACTGGATGGGCACGATGGAAGGCGAGGCGGGCGAGGAGCGGCCCGGTATGACCCTGCTCAAGGCCTGGATGCCCTACGTGCTGGTGGCGGCGCTGCTGGTGCTGACGCGGATTCCCCAGGTGGGGCTGAAGGCGCCGCTGAGCAACATCGTGATTGGCTGGAGCGACATTTTCGGCACCGGCCTCTCAGCCTCGGTGACGCCGCTCTACTCGCCGGGCTTCATTTTCATCCTTGTCTCGCTGGCGGTGGTGGCGCTCCACGGCATGAACCGGCCTGCGGTGGGGCGGGCCTGGTCTTCGGCCTTCAAGCAGGTGCTCGGGGCGGCGCCGGCGCTGCTCTTCGCCGTGCCGATGGTGCGGGTCTTCATCAACTCTGACGGCGGCGCCGCAGGCTTGGCGTCGATGCCCCTCACCCTGGCCACCGCCGCCGCCAACGCCGCAGGGGCCGCGTGGCCGTTCTTTGCCCCCTGGATCGGGGCGCTCGGGGCGTTCGTCGCCGGCTCCAACACCGTTTCCAACATGATGTTCGCGCTCTTCCAGTGGGGCGTGGCCGACCAGATCGGGGCCATCCGAGAGGTGGTGGTGGCGGCACAGGCGGTGGGCGGCGCCGCGGGCAACATGATCACCGTCCACAACGTGGTTGCGGCGTCCGCGGTGGTGGGCCTTGCCGGCAGGGAGGGGGCGATGATCCGCAAGACCATCATCCCCATGACCTACTATGTATTGCTGGCCGGCTCGCTGGCTTACATCTGGAACTACGGCCTCGGGCTGAACCTCGGCACCATCGTGCTGGCCGGACTGCTGCTGGTGGGGCTCGGCATCCTCGTGCGCGCCCGCGCCAGCGCGGCGTCCGTGTCGCAGGCGGGCCGCGCCTCGGGGATGTAGGGGGATGGGCGGAATGCGCGTCTCCCTCTTCATCACCTGCCTGGCCGACCAGCTCTTCCCTGAGGTGGGGATGGCCACCGTGCGGCTGCTGCGCCACCTGGGAGTGCAGGTGGACTTCCCTGAGGGGCAGACCTGCTGCGGCCAGGCGATGTGGAACAGCGGCTTCCACGCCGAGGCGAAGGCCCTGGCTCGCACGCACCTCGCGGCGTTCGCCGACAGCGAATGCATCGTGGCCCCGTCGGGCTCGTGCGCCGGCATGGTGCGAGGCCACTACGCAGAGCTTTTCCGGGAGGAACCCGCGCTGCTGGAGCGGGCCCGGCAGGTGGCGGCGCGGACCTATGAACTCTCCGAGTTCCTGGTGGAGGTGCTGGGGGTGGAGGACCTGGGCGCTGCATACCGCGGCCGGGCGGTCTACCACAACGGCTGCCACATGGCCCGGGTGCTGGGGGTGACCGAGCCGCCGCTGCGCCTTCTGCGGCGGGTGCGGGGGCTCGAGCTGGCGGAGATGGCGCGGCAGGACCTGTGCTGCGGCTTCGGGGGCACCTTCAGCATCAAGCAGCCGGAGATCTCCGTGGCGATGGCGGACGAGAAGATCGAGCACCTGCACGCCACCGGCGCCGACCTGCTGGTGGGGACTGACGCGGCATGCCTGATGCAGCTGGAGGGCCGCCTGCGCCGCCTGGGCTCCCGGGTGCGGGTGCTGCACCTGGCGAACCTGCTGGCCGAGGGGGTGGGCCTGGGATGAACAAGCCGGGTGCGGGCGCGACTGAACCCGCTGGCGGCCTGGGTGGGAAGACATTTGATGAGCGGGTCTCCCGCGCCCTAGCCGATGGCCGCTTGCGAGGGGCCCTGCGCTTTACCACCGACCGGCTCTTCCGCATGCGCCGCCAGGCGATGGAGGCGCTGCGGGCCTCCGCCGAGGAGGGGCTCGCCCTGGGCGACTTCGAGGAGGTCCGGGCCCGGGCGGCGGCGATCCGGCAGCATGCGGTGGCTCATCTGGACTTTTACCTGGGCCAGGCGGCCGAGCAGATCCGACGGCGTGGCGGGCAGGTCCACTTTGCCCGCACGGCAGACGACGTGGGGCGGGTGGTCCTCGAGATCGCCCGCCGGCGCGGCGCCGATCTGGTGGTCAAATCCAAGTCGATGGCCTCTGAGGAGGTGCACCTGAACCAGGTCCTGGCCCGGGCCGGCATCGAGGCGGTGGAGAGCGACCTGGGCGAGTACATCGTCCAGCTGGCCGGCGAGACGCCGTCGCACATCATCGTCCCCGCCATTCACAAGACCCGGGAGCAGGTGGCGGAGCTCTTCGGCCGTGTGATCGGGCAGGAGCTGACCACCGACACGCCGACGCTGACGGCCGTGGCCCGCCGGGTGCTGCGGGAGAAGTTCCTGCGCACCGAGATCGGTGTGAGCGGCGCCAACTTCGTGGTGGCGGAGAGCGGCACGCTGGTGCTGGTGACCAACGAGGGAAACGGCCGGCTGGTCACCTCGGCGCCGCCGGTCCACGTGGCCATCGTGGGCATCGAGAAGGTCATCCCCACGCTGGCGGACCTCTCGCCCCTGCTGGCGTTGCTGGCCCGCAGCGCCACCGGGCAGCAGATCACCACCTACACCCACCTGATCACGGGCCCGCGGCGGCCTGGCGAGCTCGACGGCCCGGAGGAGCTCCACGTGATCTTCCTGGACAACGGGCGCTCGCAGCTTCTCGGCAGCGCGTACGAGCAGGTGCTCACCTGCATCCGCTGCGGGGCCTGCCTCAACGTCTGCCCGGTCTACCGGCAGATCGGCGGGCACGCCTACGGCGGGGTCTACAGCGGCCCCATCGGCGCGGTGATCACCCCGCTGCTGGCCGGCCGGGCCGAGTGGTCTGACCTGCCGATGGCCAGCAGCCTCTGCGCCGCCTGCGACGAGGTCTGCCCTGTGGGCATTCCCCTGCACGACATGCTGGTGCGCCTGCGGGAGGAGAACGTGGCCGCGGGCCGCAGCGGCGCCGGGGAGCGGCTGGCGATGCGGCTGGTGGCCTGGGCCTGGCGCCGCCCGTGGACCTACCGGCTGAGCGGCCGGCTCGCCCGGTGGCTGCAGCGGGGCCAGTTCGGCGGCGACGGCCACTGGTCAGAGCGGGGCCCCGGCCCCCTTGCCGCCTGGGCCGCTGGCCGGCAGGTTCCTGTGCTGGCCCGGCGCTCCTTCCGGGAGCGTTGGCGGGACCTGGCCGCTGAGCCCACCCGGCGTGTAGCGGGGTCGTCCCGGCCGGCGGAAGCACGGTCCCGGACGGCGGAGGCGCAGGGGCCGGATCAGCCCGGGAGGGAGGTGGGGCGCGGATGACGGAGCAGGAGTTCCTGACAGCCCTGGCCCGCCGCAAAGGGCGGGATCGGCCCATGACCGGGCGCGCGGGCTGGGCGAGTGCCCGGTCGCTGCCTCCTGTCTGTCCCGACTGGGGGGTGGACGCCCTCTGGGAGCGGTTCGCCCGGGAGCTGGAAAAGCTGGGCGGCACCGCCTACCGGGCCGGTTCGCGGGCGGATGCCGGCGAGTACGTGGTGCGCGTTGCGGCCACGTTGGCCGGGCTGCCGGAGGACCGGGGGGCAAGGGGCGGAGGCGCGGAGGCCGAGGTCGCCGGAGCTGGTGCTCCGGCCCCCGGCGGGGATCGCCCGGTGGTAGTGGCCTGGGACGACCCGGTGGTCGCAGCGCTGGGGTTGCGTGACGCACTGGAGGCCGCCGGCCTGGACCTGGCGATCTGGGGGCACAGCGCGCCGGAGGCTGGCCAGCAGGCCACGCCGGGCTGGAATGCGAAACAGTTGGCGGCCCGCGCCCTTGCGGGGATCACGGGGGTCAACTGGGCGGTCGCGGAGACGGGCACGCTGCTGCTCAGCTCCGGACCCGGCCGGGGGCGCCTGGTCAGCCTGCTGCCCCCCGTGCACATCGCCCTGATCCGCCCGGAACAGTTGCTGCCCTCGCTGGCGGAAGCCGTGAGGCGGGTCGGGGAGGCGGGGGAGCTGCCCTCATCGCTGGTGCTGATCACCGGCCCCAGCCGCAGCGCAGACATCGAGAACGACCTGAGCATCGGCGTCCACGGACCCGGCAGCCTCCACGCCGTGCTACTGCCCGAGTAGGCCGTTTCTGCCCGCAGGTCAACCCCACCACTCGGGGGCTGCGGGGCGGGACCTGACCGAAGTGTCATCGCGTGCGGGCCCCGACCGTCGTTCGTTCCGCTGCCGGGGAGCAACACCGGCGATGGCGAACGGGAGCGGGGCCTGCACTGGCGTTCACCAAGGAAAGGAAGGGGGACTGTCGCCCCCCTTCCTTCATGTGCTGCGTGAAGGATCCGGAGTCTGGCCGGCCAGCGCCTGCTGGGCTGCCATGATGGCGTACTTGACCATGTTCCCTGCTTCCCTGGAGGTAAGCTGACCGTAGTCGCCTGGCTGCACCCGGTCGCCGGCGCCCTGCAGACGTGCGAGGTACATCTTGGTCTCGTCGGAGAGCAGTGAGCGTCTGCGTGCCATGGCAAATCCCCCCCCGTCTGGCTGGCGTTACCGCTCGATGCGGCGGATGCCCGGCTTAGGTCCCCGCTCCTGGGGAATGAAGGTTTCGCACAGGGTGTGGTTGGATGTCCGCGCCTCAACGCCCATGGCGCCAACTTCCATGTTGGCGTTTCCGAGCGTGGCGGGGTTGCTGCGGACCATGATCTCCTCGGCCACGCAGTTGTCGCCGGCGCCGTAGTAGTAGCAGCTGCTGACGGTGCAGCGGATCTGCTGACTGGCCATCGCGTTCACCTCCCCAACTAGTCTCGGCGCATCGGCAACCGTTCATACAGGCAAACGCTGCACCGCTCGCGCGAATCGCGGAGAATTTGTCTCCTTGACCCTTGCGGGCGGGGGCGGAACGCGATATATTGTGATAGGTTGCCACTCCAACTGGTGGGGTGACGACTCAGATGAGACGGCGTGGCGATTTCTGGCCTTGACATTCTGCGGTTTGTGCTTTACAATCCGTGCTATTGCACGGGCCTGACAGGCCGGGCCACGTTGATCTGGAGGTTGAGATCGTCTCAACACAGGATTGTGGAACCGTAGGAACCTAGCACGCCTTAAAGGGTTGGGGCTGTGCCCGACTTTTCCCCCGTTGGCGTGACGATGGTCCCGTCTAGCTTGAGAGGGCTAGAAATGATTGCCGAAGGGGGAGTTCTACCATGGCCTACTCGACCTATGGCCGCCACGTCACCATGGATCTGCGCGAGGTTGCCTTCGAGAAGCTGAACGACATCGAGTTCTTGAAGGAAATCATGTACGAAGCCGCAGCCAAGTGCGGAGCCACGGTGGTCGGTGAGAGTTTCGTCCAGTTCAGCCCTCAGGGCGTCACTGGCGTCCTGGTCCTTTCAGAATCGCACCTTTCGATTCACACCTATCCTGAAGAGGGCTTTGCTGCGATCGATTGCTACACTTGCGGCTACACCGTCGATCCGGCGGTCGCCTGCGAGTACATGAAGGCGGCGTTGGGAGGTCGGGTAGCGGGTTATCGTGCCCTCCGCCGTGGTAGCGGAGCAATCGAGGACCTGAACACGAACACGTTGCACCTGGCCGCAGCCAACTAAAGAGCAGAAGAGACGAAAACTGCGCGTTTTTGCGAGGCTTCCGCACGGGGGGCCTCGCTTTTGTCTGTCCGGAGCCAGCATGAAGGGCGGGGCCCGTCCATAGACTCCGGGGGGAGGGGTGGAGATGGGCGGGCAAGCACAGTGTGTGGAGGGAATCCGTCCCTGAGGATCGGCAGTGTGGCAGGGGTGCGGGTTGAGGTGCACTGGCTGTTTCTGCTGGCCCTGCTCATCGCCGCGGTGAGTGGGTACTACCTGGAGGCCTTGATTCTGCTCGGCTCGCTGGCCGCGCACGAGCTGGCCCACCTCATCGTGGCGTGGCTCCTGGGGGTGGACATCGACTCGCTGGTGCTGACGCCCTTCGGCGGCATGGCCCGGCTCGATCCGTCCCTGGAGACCGATCCCCAGTCTGAGGTCTCCGTCGCCCTGGCCGGGCCGGCGCAGTCGTTTCTGCTGGCCGGCCTGGCCAGCTTCCTGATGGGCGACGCCCTGTTCGACCCCTCGCTGGTGCGCTTCTTCTTTCAGGTCAACGCCAACCTGGCCTTCTTCAACCTGATTCCCGCCCTGCCCCTGGACGGCGGGCGCGCCCTGCGCGGCCTCCTGGCCCAGCGCTGGGGGTACCGGCCTACCACGGTGTGGATGGCACGCCTCGGCCTGTTCTCGGGCGCGGCCATGCTGGCCGCCGCGCTCGGGGTGCTGGCGTCCGCCGGGCAGGTGTTCCTGACGCCCCTGGTGGGCGGCCTGTTTCTCGCGCTGGGCGCGGTGGCGGAAGGGGATGAGACGGTGTTCCGTTCGTACCGGCAGTTTCTGCACAAGCGGCGGTGGATGGCCCGGCAGCGGCTCATTCCGGGCGGCACCCTCGTGGTCGTGGAGGGAACCCGCATCGGCGAGGTGCTGGAGCGGCTCTCCGCCCGACGGTACCACCTGGTCCTGGTGGTGGACCGGTCGCTGCTGCCTGTGGGCACCCTGCACGAGGCGGAGATCATGGACGCGTTTCAGGCCCTGGGGCCCCGGGCGACGGTGGAGGAAGTGCTGGATCTGTAACCCCGCCGTTTACTTACTCGCCGCTTTCGCGTAACATCTAGCTTAGGTGACCGCAATCACAGACGAGAAAAGGGGTGACGGCATGACAGAGGCCCTGCGCGAGCGCATCGAGCGCGTGCTCCCCCGGGTCTCCAAGCCCGCCCGCTACACCGGCGGCGAGTGGAACGCCGTGGTGAAGGATCACGACAAGATAGACGTCAAGGTCGCCTGGACCTTCCCCGACGCATACGAGGTGGGCATGTCTCACCTGGGGTCGCTCATCATGTACCACCAGATCAACCGGCGGGACGACGCCTGCTGCGAGCGGGCGTACGCCCCGTGGACCGATATGGAAGCGGAGATGCGGGCCGAGGGGATCCCGCTCTTCACGCTGGAGAGCTGGACGCCCGTGGGCGAGTTCGACATCATCGCCTTCCCGCTGCTCTATGAGCTGACCTACACCAACCTGCTGACCTGCCTGGACCTGGCGGGGGTGCCCCTGTTGGCTGCGGAGCGCACCGCCGAGCACCCGCTGGTCATCGCCGGCGGCCCCTGCGCCTTCAACTGCGAGCCGCTGGCCCCGTTCCTGGACGTGGCGGTGCTGGGCGACGGCGAGGAGGTCATCCACGAGATCCTCGACACCTACAAGGCCTGGCGGGACGAGGGGCGCAGGGACCGGCGGGAGCTGCTCCGGCGCATGGCGGGCATTACCGGCTGCTACGTGCCGGGCTTCTATGAGGTGTCCTACAATCCCGACGGCACGATCAGGGAGTACCGTCCCACCGAGCCCGGGGTGCCCGAGGTCGTGGACCGGGCAACGGTGAAGGATCTGGACAGCATCGACTACCCCACCCGCCCCGTGGTGCCCAACACGCAGATCGTCTTCGACCGGGCGCAGGTGGAGGTCTTCCGGGGCTGCACGCGCGGCTGCCGCTTCTGCCACGCGGGCTACATCACGCGCCCGGTGCGGGAGCGCTCGCCCGAGGAAGTGCAGCGGCTGGCCCGGGAGATCGTGCGCAACACCGGGTACAGCGAGCTCTCGCTGGTCTCGCTCTCCACGGCCGACTACACCGACGTGCAGCAGACGGTGGGCCGGCTGTCGGACGAGCTCCGGTGCGACGGCGTGAACGTCACCCTGCCCTCCACCCGGGTGGACGCCTTCTCGGTGGCCGTGGCCGACGCGGTGAGCAAGGTGCGGAAGGGCTCGATCACCCTCGCACCCGAAGGGGGCTCAGTCCGCATCCGCCGGGTCATCAACAAGACCGTCTCAGACCGGGACATCCGCGACGCCATGCGGGCGGCCTTCCAGAGCGGCTACCGGGCGGTGAAGCTCTACTTCATCCTCGGCCTGCCCACCGAGACCGATGCCGACCTGGAGGCGATCGCCGAGAAGGGACACTGGGCCCTGGAGATCGCGGAGGAGGAACTGGGCCGCCAGGAGGCCCGCAAGGTGCGGGTGACCATCTCGGTCTCCGTCTTCGTGCCCAAGCCGCACACGCCGTTTCAGTTCGAGCCGCAGGTGACCCTGGAGGAGGCCAAGCGGCGGCAGCAGTATATCAAGCGCTTCCTTAAGGACCGGCGCATTGAGTACAAGTACCACGATCCCGATGTCAGCCACATCGAGGCGCTGCTCTCGCTGGGCGACCGGCGGGTGGCCGATGCCGTGCTGCGGGCCTGGCAGATGGGGGCCCGGTTCGACGGCTGGAACGAGCACTTCGATTACGACCTGTGGCTCCGGGCGTGCGCCGAGAGCGGCGTCGACGTGGACTTCTACACCTACCGCAAGAAGGGCTACGGGGAGCGGTTCGCCTGGGACCACCTTTCGCCCGGCATCAGCCGGGAGTGGCTGATCGACGACCACCGGCGGGCCATGTCTGAGCTGGAGGTGGAGGACTGCCGGTGGGAGAACTGCGACCTGTGCGGCGTCTGCATGCGCTACGACGTGCTGCCGACTTTGAAGCCCGCGGGCTTTGTGGGAGAGGACGAACTTGAGGTTACGGATTCGACTGGCTAAACTGGGGCTGGCCCGGTTCCTGTCGCACCTGGACCTGCAGCGGGTCGTGGAGCGGGGGCTGCGGCGGGCCGAACTGCCGCTGGCCTTCACCCAGGGTTTCAACCCGCACCCGCGCATCAGCTACGCATCTGCCCTGGCCACGGGGACAAGCAGTGAGGGCGAGTTCATCGACGTGGACCTGACTGAGCCGGTGGAGCCGGAGGAGTTCCTGGCCCGGGCCAACGGGGCTCTGCCGGCAGACGTGCGGCTGCTGGAAGCCCGCCCCGCTCCCGAAAGCGGCGAGTCGCTGATGGCGCAGATCAACGCGGCAGCGTACCGCCTGACGCTGGAGGGCGCCGACGAGGCGGCCCTGCAGGCGGCCGTGGCGCGGCTTCTGGAGGCTGAAGAGGTCGTCGTGACCCGGGAGGGCCGCACCGGCCCGCGCCCGGTCAACATCCGCCCCCAGGTGTACGCGCTGGCGGTGGAGGGGCCCGGCGAGCTGCGGGCGCTGGTGCAGACCGGCTCCAAGGGCAACCTGCGGCCCGAGGAGGTGGTGGCGGGGCTGGCGCAGCTCTCGCCCGACCTGGCGGGGGTCGCGTTGGTGCGCGCCCACCGGCTCATGCTCTACCGGCGCGACCCCGAGACCGGGGAGTGCGTGGAGCCCTGGTCGCTGTAGGCAGGCAGACGTGACAGCGCCCGTCTCCGTCGGAGGCGGGCGCTGCTGGCTGTGGGCCGAAAGGTGGAGGCTGACTGAAGGAACCAGCCGGGAACCGACGTCTTACCCATTGGGTTCGGCGATCTGGATCAGACGCCAAAGAGGAGGGATCGGCTCATGGAGGAACGGGAGAAGCTCGAGAAGATGGACCTACTGCGCAACCGCTTCAACATCTCCTACGCCCGGGCCCGGGAGGTTCTCGAGGCCAACGGCTGGGACGCGGTGGCGGCGGCGATCCAGCTGGAGGAGGAGCAGGCGCCCAGGGGCTACTTCACCGAGGAGATGAAGGTGAGCGGCAGGGACCTGGTGGAGACTCTGAAGCGCATCCTGCACGAGGGGAACGTCAACCGCATCATCGTGCGGGACCCGAAGGGCTACGAGATCCTCAACCTGCCGGTGGGCGGCGCGGTGGTCTTCGCCCTGATCCTGCCGGTGCTCACCGCCCTCAGCGCGGCGGTGATCCTGGCGCTGGATTACACCGTCGTGGTGGAGCGGAGTTACTAGACAATACGAACGGGCACAGCCCGCCGGGGAGGGCCGGAGGGCTGTGCCCGTTCCTCAGCCGCCTTCGTGCAGGAGTCAGCGGCCCGGGAGAAGAAATCCCAATACATTTGGGATACTATCCCCCAGAGGCAGCCATCCCCAAGAGAGAAGGGGCTTTTTTCATGCGCAAGGAGATACTCGTCACGGTCGACATCGATCAGACCCGCGCCGCCGTGCTGGAAGACGGCCAGCTGGTTGAACTCTACATCGAGCAGCCCGTTCACCAGCGCCTGGTGGGCAACATCTACAAGGGCAAGGTCGAGAACGTGCTGCCGGGCATGCAGGCAGCTTTTGTCGACATTGGCCTGGAACGCAACGCGTTCCTCTACGTGGACGACGCCCAGCCCGGCCGGGAGGACCCGGAAGGGGAGGAAGGCTCGCCCCGCGCCGGGAGGCGGCCGACGATCAAGGAGCTGGTGCGGACCGGTCAGGACATCCTCGTGCAGGTGGCCAAGGAGCCCATCGGCACCAAGGGGGCCCGGGTCACCCGCAACATCACCCTGCCGGGGCGCTTCCTGGTCCTGATGCCGCAGGTGGACTACATCGGGATCAGCCGGCGCATCACCGACGAGCAGGAGCGGGAGCGGCTGAAGCGGATCGCCCAGGCGGTCAAGCCCGAGGGCATGGGGCTGATCGTGCGCACGGTGGCGGAAGGCGCCGGCGAGGACGAGCTGGCCCACGACGCCGCGTTCCTGGCGCGCCACTGGCAGCAGATCGCGGCCCGGGCCCGGGAGGCGAAGGCGCCTGCGCTGGTTCACCACGACCAGGGCCTGATCCACCGGCTGGTGCGCGATGTGCTGGACGACACGGTGAGCCTGTTCCTGGTGGATCAGCGGGAGGCGTACGACACCGCCGCCGAGGTGGTGGAGCTGCACGCGCCGGCCCTGCGGGACCGGATCAAGCTGTACACCCGCGGCGACCAGACCCTCTTCGACTACTACGGCGTCGAGATGGAGATCGAGAAGGCCATGCGCAAGCGGGTCTGGCTGAAGAGCGGGGGCTACATCATCATCGACCAGACCGAGGCGCTGACCGCCATCGACGTCAACACCGGGAAGTTCGTGGGCTCCACCAACCTGGCCGATACCGTCTTCAAGACCAACCTGGAGGCCGCCCGGGAGATCGCCCGGCAGCTGCGCCTGCGGGACATCGGCGGCATCATCATCATCGACTTCATTGACATGGACCGGGCCGACCACCAGCAGCAGGTGATTCAGGCCCTGGAGGAGGAGCTGAAGCGGGACCGCACCCGGGCCAACATCCTGGGCCTCACCCAGCTGGGGTTGCTGGAGATGACCCGCAAGAAGTCGCGCCAGAACCTCGACGAGGCGCTCACCCGGCCCTGCCCCCACTGCGAGGGCAGGGGGAAGGTGTTCAGCGAGGAGACCATGGCCCACCGGGTGCGGGCGGAGATCCGGCGGATTATGAAGCAGTCCTCCAGCGAGGCCCTGCTGATGGAGGTGCACCCCACGGTGGCCGCCCTGCTCATCGGCCCCGGCGGGGCCAACCTGCGGGCCCTCGAGGAGGAGCTGGCCCGCACGATCTACATCCGCGGCAACAGCGCCATTCACCCGGAAACCTGGAGCCTGAAGGCCCTGGGCACCCGCGAGGAGGTGGAGGCCAAGGCCCTGCCGGTCGCCGCGGGCCAGGTGCTGCAGGTGCGCATCGACGAGCCCCACGCCACCAACGCGGCAGACGGCATCGCCCGGGTGGACGGCTACGTCATCGACGTGGCTGAGGCCGGTCACCTGGCGGGCCAGGTCGTGTCGGTGGAGATCGTGAAGGTGTTCCGCACCTACGCCAGGGGCCGGCTCATCGAGCGCTGACCTGCTTCCAGGCGAACATGGCATCCATCTCCCGCTCGGCGGCGGCGATCTCCGCCTGTTTCCGCTCCTCCGTCCACCCCAGCAGGGCGCCCATCTCGTCGGCCAGGGCCGGCAGGTAGGGGCGCCCGTTGTGCTTCGTGAAGAGCATGAGGTCGGTGCGCCGCCGCACGACGTCGAGCAGGTGTACGGCCATCTCGGCCTTCACCGCGTGGCGGGCCTGGGCCAGGCGCCAGCGCAGTTCCGGGTCGGGAGACGCGATGCTGCGGGCCTCGGCGGCCACCTGGGCCAGGGCGGCCCCGTACCGGTCGGCCAGCAGGTCCACCAGGTCGCCGGCCCCGCCGATCTCCGCGGCCAGCCGGCCCTTCAGTTGCTCGTCAGGCAGCCCGCCCTGCGCGCCGGGCAGCGGGGCCGTGCTGGCGGCAAGATGCGCGCTGCTCCGGGTGGCGGGGAAGACCTCGTCGACGATGTGGCTGGCCATGGAGCGGAAGGCGGTGAGCTTGCCGCCGCCCACGGTCACCAGCCCGGAGGGGCTGTGGAAGAGCTTGTAGTCGCGGGAGGCGGCCGAGGGGTCCGCCTCCTTTTCAGGTTTCAGGAGCGGCCGGAAGCCCGACCAGCCGGCGATGATGTCCTCGCTCGTCAGCCCCGTCTCCGGGAAGAGCCGGCGGGCGGCGTCCACCACGTAGTCCACGTCCTCAGGGGTGATGGAGAACGCGGCGGGGTCGCCGCGGTGGTCGGTGTCGGTGGTGCCGATGTAGGTGCAGTTGCCGGAGGGAACGGCGAACATCATGCGGCCGTCCCGGCCCCGCATGACCACCGCATGCTGAATGGGCAGCCGGCTGTGGGGCACCACCAGGTGGATTCCCTTGGTGAGGCGCAGCAGGGCAGGGGCGCCGGGATCATCCAGGCGGCGCACCGCGTCGGCCCACGGGCCGGCCGCGGCCACCACGCGGGACGCCCGCACGTCGAAGGTGCTGCCGGTGAGCTGGTCCTGCACCGTCGCGCCGACGATCCGGCCGCTGCCGTCCTTCCGGAACGCGGTCAGGCGGACGTAGTTGGCCACCGCGGCCCCGTGGCCGGCGGCGGACTGGATCACCTCGAGGGTGAGGCGGCCGTCGTCGGTGCGGCAGTCCGCGTAGAGGGCCCCGCCCTTCAGCTGGTCGGCACGCAGCCAGGGCTCCCGCTCTCGCAGCGGTCCGGGTTTCAGCATCCTGTGCGGAATCGGGTTGCTCCTGCCGGCGAACCAGTCGTAGAGGGTCAGCCCGATGTGCAGCATCCAGAGCGGGTCGGGATCGCCCTCGTAGACCGGGAACAGGAAGGTGGTGGCCTTGACCAGGTGGGGGGCCATGACGAGCAGGTTCTGCCGCTCCACCACAGAATCCCGCACCAGGCGGAACTCGAAGTTCTTCAGGTAGCGCAGGCCGCCGTGGATGAGCTTGGTGGACCGGCTGCTGGTGGCGTAGGCGAAGTCGTTGGCCTCCACGAGACCGACCTTCAGCCCCCGCAGAGCGGCCTCGCGGGCGATGCCGGCACCGGTAATGCCGCCGCCGACCACGAGCAGATCGAAGGTCTCTGAGGCCAGGCGCTGGATCATGTCAGTTCGGTTCATGACGCACCCCCTCACGACAATGGAAAAAGGAGAGACCACAGGCGAACCGGAGGGGCCGCCGAGCGCGCGGCTCCTCCAGGCTGCCGATGGCTCTCCTTCTCTCCACCATCGAGCTTTCTAACCATATTGTAGCCGTTTGTTTTGCCATGGGTCAAGAGCTAGCTGACCCGCTTGGCCACCTGGCGCAGCTTCCCATCGATCAGCTCGACCGTGCGGTCGAACTGGTCCAGGAGGCGTGTGTCGTGGGTGACCATGATCAGGGCCGTCTCGCCCCGCACTTCCCGCAGCAGCTGCATGAGGTTCGCGCTGGAGTCGGGGTCCAGCGAAGCGGTGGGCTCATCGGCAAAGAGGATGGCCGGGCGGTTGACCAGGGCACGGGCCAGGGCGACCCGCTGGCGCTGCCCGCCCGAGAGCTCCGCCGGGAAGCGGTGTTCCAGCCCCCCGAGTCCCAGCCGCTCCACCAGGTGCCGGGCATAGGCCAGCGTGTCGCGGTTGGGCTTGTGGGCGGAGACGAAGATGTTCTCCATGACGGTGAGATGCTTGACCAGGAAGTGCTGCTGGAAGACGAACCCGAAGTCCCGGGCACGCAGCCGGGCCCGCTCCTTGCTGCTCATCGCCTCCAGGGGCCGGCCGCGGAAGAGGACGCTGCCGCTGGCCGGCACCCGCAGTCCGGCGAGCAGGTAGAGCAGGGTGGACTTCCCCGAGCCCGACGGGCCGACGATGCACAGGCTCTTCCCCGCCTGCAGGCTGAGCGAGACCCCGTCCAGCACCCGCAGCCGCTGCGAGCCGTCCTTGTACTCATAGACCAGGTTCTTCGCTTCGAGCATCTCAGTTCCGCCCCTCAATCACGGAGATGTAGTCCAGCCGGGACAGCATGAGCGTCAGCACGATTGCCAACACCAGCGTGATCATCACCGGGCTGGGGAGTGTGTGCAGCACGATGGTCGGGTTGAAGACGGTGAAGGCCAGGCCCCGCGGGTCAAAGAACGACTGCTTGACCCACCAGAAGAGGCCCGTCGTGCAGGCCATGCCGAAGGCCCAGCCCAGGAAGAGCACGGCCGAGGTCTCGGTAAGGGCGCGCAGAATCACCCGCCCGAGCGGCTGGCCCAGGGCCAGGTATAGGGCGAACTCTGGCCGGCGCTGCGAGATGAAGATGTACGCCAGGAGCGTCGTCACCACCGTGTTGGTGATGGTGACGATGGCGGTCAGCAGGGCGAGGATCAGGCTGAACGCCCCCATCTCGTCCTGCAGCGTCTCGTCGAGCGACCGCTTCGTCAGCGCGCCGATCTTGTTCTCCACGGCGATCGCGCTCTCCAGCCAGGCGTCCACCTCTGCCCGCCGGTCCGGCCTGGCAAACACCGCATAGCCGGGAACGCCGTCGCCCTCGCGGTACGTCGTCGCCAGGGCGATGTAGGGGTCATCCCCCAGCAGCCCGACCATCTCGAAGCGCCCCCGTGGCGACTGGCCCTCGTTCACCTCGCTGCCCACGACGTCGCCCACCTGCCACCCCTTGCCGACGGCCATCTGGCGGGAGACGGCGATCTCACCCGCCGCGGCGGGCAGCCGCCCCTCCAGCACGGTCACGTTCAGGTCGCCGGCAAACTCCGCCAGGTCGCCGGCGTCCAGCGTGAAGAGCGGGACGCTGGTCGTGCCGACCAGGAGCGGCGCCTGGATCGTCAGCTGGCTCACGGGATAGACCGCGGTGACGTCCGGGTGCGATCGCATGGCCTCGACCTTCTCTTCCGGTATCCCTTCCGGCGTGAGGGCGTCGACCACCGAGAAGCGGGAACTGAAGGACTGGGCGAGCCGCACGTTTTCATCGACGCTGCTGATCATGCCGGCCACGAAGGCGATCACCAGCATGGAGAGGATCAGACCCGCCATTAAGGCGAGGCTTTTCCGCTTGTGGCGGAGGAAGTAGTGGCGTATGGAGAAAGGCTGGGGCACGGTCGTACTCCTCCTATCGCTTTGGCGTCCGTCTGCGGCGGAAATAGTAAATCGCGCCGGCCGCAGCGGCTACGCCGGCCACCGGCAGCGCCACGGCCCGCTCGTCGCAGGGGATCGAGTTCTCGCCCTCGTTGATGGTACAGCAGAAGTTGATCGTACAGTGGTAGAGCACCTGGCCTTCAAGCTCCTCGGCCAGCAGGTCCGGATCCCACGGTTCGCTGACCGGAAGGATCTTTCGGGTAACCGGACGCAGCGACAATCTGCTCTCCTCCTTCAACCGGGGCTCTTCACACGCTCCCCGCGGCGAGGCCGGCTTCCTGCAGGCGCCGGCGCACCCTGCGCATCGCCGCGAGGCGGCCCGTCAGTTTGTTGCCCAGCGCGGAGACCGCCCAGCTCCAGCCCGGTGCGCCCAGGCGAGCCGCTCGGTCAACCAGCGCTTCAACGAGCTGCGTGCCGAACGCTGCAAACGCCTCGTAGTACCCCTGCATGAAGATGACTTCGGCCACTTCCTGTTCCGTGACCGCCTCAGGGTCTCTGGCGGCACACCGCTCCAGCGCGCCGGTGAGGAAGTGGCTGTACCGCCGGTTCCGCAGGTCGACCCGCCAGTCATCGAGGTCGTCGACCATCTGGTCGATGACGGCGAACAGGTCCTGCGCCTCGTGGAGGGCGGCCAGCAGCGCCCGCTGCCCCGCCAGGGTCGCCAGGGCGGAGGTGATCAGCTTCGCGGGGGCGAAGATGCCGGCCGTGATCTGGAAGAACTCCTCCCGGGGATACGGGATGGGGCGGCCGGTGTGGCGGCGCTCCCGGGCCATGGCGGCGTAGTAGCTCCGCCAGATCGCGGTGTGGTCGGCCCAGAACGGCGAGTCCGGCGGGAAGAGGCGCTGAAGCCGGCGGTTCGCCTCCTGCAGCAGCCACTGGGCAGCCAGCCAGTGCTCGCGGCGCGCCGCCACGTCGCCGTCGAGCAGCTGGTCAACGAGGATGACCTGGGAGAGGTAGATGCGGGCGATGATGCCCAGCTCCCGGAAGGCTGTCAGATCGACCTCGGGGAAGCAGCCGTGGAACAGGTAGGGGTAGAGCATGTAGCCGCCCTCGGTGGGGCCGGCGTTGGGCACCAGGTCCGGGCCGATCCCCATCGCCCGGAGTTCGCCCAGGACCTCCTCCCGGTACCGGCGCTCCACGATGTCGGGCTCCCGGGTGAGCCCCGCGGGTTCCAACCACTCACGCCACATGGCGCGCCACCTGCCTTCGCAGCATCGGCCTCAGCCACCTGTACAGCCGGCGGCCGACGTTTACCATCAGCACCGACCAGATCACGGCCTGGAACAGCGCCCCGGCGTCTTCACCGGTGAATCCTTCGGTCATCGCCCGTGCCACATTCCGCGGCAGTGTGTTGAGGAGGAGGCCCGACCAGCGAATCAGGCCCCAGGTGAAGGCGGCGATGAACGCCGCGTTGGCCAGCCCGTAGGCGGCGACGACCAGGCGCTGCACGGGGCCGTATGCGCGGAGGAAGCTGTCGCACACCCGGCCCAGGGTGATCCACTCCACCAACTGCCCCCAGCCGCGCCTGGCCAGGTTGACGATGCCGAAGAGGTGTGACAGCATCCAGTAGCCGTCGAAACGGAGGAAGGGCTGGAAGTTGTAGGCGACCGACAGGTCATTGCCCAGTGCGAGCAGGGCCGCCGGAATGCTCGGTTTCAACAAGTAAAAGCCCCACATGAGAGTGCCGGCCAGGAACTGAAAGTAGATGCCGCCTGCGCTGATGACGAAGCGCTGCTGACGGCTGCCTGCCCATATGTTGTCAACTTTCGTGTAGCAAATCGGGTAGATGATATGCAGGCCAACGCCGATCTCGCGCGCGTGCATGCGCACCGCGTGCGCCGCCGATGCGTGGCCCAGCTCGTGCAGGAGCCCGACGGCGAACGCGAGCGATCCCAGCACGGCCACCTGCATGGGGGTGACCACCGACCACGGGTTGTGGATGAGCTCGAGGAGCCCCATGTGGCGGATGGCTCCGTACGGCGCCAGGCGCACCGCGGCGGAGAGAAGCAGCAGCGGGACCACCCACCTCCGCCGGAAGAGGAAGGTCAGCCGGGTCGCCGCGGCGGCGAGTGCGGGGCCGCTGAACAGCGGCAGGCGAGCCTGGCCGAATCCGCGGCCGAGTGGAGGCTCGGGCATCTCTGAGGCCGCGACCCCCTCGATGAGCCCATGGGCGGCCAGCCACCGAATGACCTTCTCGGCCGCTTCCGTGGTCACGGGAGAATGCATGGCCTCGGCGGCGAGGCGCGCGAGCTCGGCCGGCGTGCGGGTGCCGTCCGCGTGGACGGCGACGTGGTAGAGAAGGGGCCTGACCAGCCACTCCCGGCCGGCAGGGCTCACCAGCCGGTAGGCAGGCAAGCCCTGGTGATCGAGCTGCTGCAGGGTGACACCCCGTGTCAGGGCCGGCCGTTCCATGGACCTCCCCCCTTTGCGGGAGCGGCGGACTTGCGGCGTGCCAGGGGCCGCCGCAAGCCCGTCGCTCCGGCTGCGGTCAGCGCTTGCCGGTGTTGTCGTCGCAGTAGTAGTTGATAAAGCAGCCGAAGAGGTCCTGCTCTTCCATCTCCTCAGCCAGCATGGCCTCCAGCGCCTCCAGGCTGAGGTTGTTCAGCTGCTGTTTGTTGGTCGAGTGCACCCGACCCTCCATGTTGTCACCCCCCCTTCCGTGTGCGTCGAAGCGCGCGGCTGCGGTCGCCTAGTCCTTGTTGGTGCGACAGAAGTAATTGATGCCGCAGCCGAAGAGGTCCTGCTCTTCCATCTCCTCAGCCAGCATGGCCTCCAGCGCTTCGAGGCTCAGGTCGTTCAGGTGCTGCTTGCTGGTCAACTGCTCCCGGCCTTCCACGTTGTCACCTCCTCTCGTCTGAGCGGATGGCACAACTTGCGACGTTGCGCCGCACGGCGCCCGTCGCAAGGTTGTCGGCAGGACGGGCGGATTCAGACGCCGGAGTAGCCCAGCTCCTGGTGGATGGGCACGCCCTCCAGGTCGTCCAGCTGCGCAATCGCCTGTTCCACGTGGCCGCGAAACAGCTCCGCGAAGCCGTTGCAGTAGGAGCTGTAGAACTCATCATTGTGCTCCAAGGCATGGATCCCGCAGCCGCCGCCGCAGAAGAACATGTAGCGGCACTTCTGGCAGGCGGGGATGTTCAGGCTGTGACGCTCAAACCAGCGGCTGAGGCTCTCCTCATCCAGCTCCAGGCAGGGCCAGAAGCGCCCCACCCTGGCGGAGGGCACGCCGATGCCCTCCCAGCAGGTGTAGATGTCTCCGTCCGCCGAGAAGACGAACATGTTCAGGTGTGCGCCGCAGTATGCGGGTGTGAGCGCCGAGACCGGTTGCTCCGCGAGGAGCCGTGAGATCTTCGTTCGCACGACGCCGCCGGAAATGGCGACCACGTCGCGACCGTAGCGGGGGCGGTAGGCGGCGTTCATCTCCCTGACCAGCCGGATGACGGCTCGCTGTAGCCTGGTGGACTCCTGCTGTCCACCCTCCCCGCGGATGGGGGCGCAGTAGGGGTGGAACTGCCCGTGCCTGAGCCATCCGTACCGGTCGAACTCCGCCACCAGTTCCCGAATGGCCTCGCGGTTTTGCCAGCCCACGTTCATGCGCAGCGAGACCGCGACGCCTTGTTCCAGCGCCATGTCGATGTTGCGCTTGATCTGCCAGTACGTGCCCTGCCCGTTGCGGGCCCAGCGCTGCCGGTCGTGGACCTCTTGCGGGCCGTCGAGGGTGATCTGCACCCACTCCAGCTTCCCGGGGCCCAGGTAGTCCCGGTAGTGGTGCAGTTCGGTGCCGTTGGTCACGGCCTCGTACCGGTAGCCGAGTTCCGCTCCCTTCCGGAAGAAGTGCTCGAGCACCGGGCGGTTCTCCGCGAGCAGCGGCTCGCCGCCGAACAGCAGGATGCGATCGACCCTGGCCCCCCGGCGGGCCTGCAGTTCAGCCATCGCCGCGAAGGCGGCGTCCACCATCCGGGTATCCACCGACGGCGTGTCCGCCCCGTCGGTGCGCAGGAAGTTCTGGAAGCAGTAGTCGCACCCGAGGTTGCACTTGATGGTGGGCATCAGTATGAAGCTGGCGCTGCGCATGGCCTTCTCGCGCAGGCGGCGGCCGATGCGGATGGCGGTTTCCCGTTCTTCCTCGACGGTCTTCTCCGTGATGTAGCCGCGGCGCATCATGTCGGCCAGGTCCTGCTCCGAGAAGAGGTCCCACCGCATGGCCCGCATGTTCCGCGCCCACTCGTTGCTGACCCGGTCGACTGCGCCCGAGATGCCGTGGACCAGAACGGTTTCACCCGTGCGCTCCATGGGGACAAAGATGACGTAGCTGCTGAGCCTCATCACATCAGCCTCCATCAGGCATAACCATCCCGATGGCTATGTTTTATATTACAATTAGTTTAGACAGAATGTCCAGATCAGTCGGGCGACTCTGAATCGACCGATCGGGGGTTATCAACCTCCGGCGTCGTCCCCCGGAGCCTAGCGCAGAAACTTGGCCCGGAACCAGGTGATGGCGGCCGAGACCAGCGCCAGGCCGATGGCCAGATTGACGGCGATGGGCGCCCACTGGCCGGGGCCCGGGGAGAAGGAGGGGGCGAGGACGGCATCCAGGAAGAACCGCGCATTCAGGATGGGCAGCCAGCTCAGCGCCTGCTGCAGCGCGTCGGGCAGCCTGTCGAATGGCAGCATGAGCACGAGGAGCAGCCCCATGATGACGCCGGTGCCGACCTGTTCCACCTGCTTCACGGTGGCGGAAAATGTCGAGATCATGACGGCCACGGCCGCGAAGAGCAGCGCCGTCATGAGCGCCACCCCGGTCACCACGGCGAGCCGGCCGGGTTCGATCAGCGCGGGGATGTTGCGTGCGGCCAGGTAGGTGATGGCGAGGGTCGTGAGCAGGGAGAAGCCCACTGAGACGGCCGCCTTGGTGGCCAGCACGAGGCGCAGGTCCAGCGGCGTCACCGCCATGGCCGTGAGCGTGCCCGTCTCCCGTTCATGCACGATTGAGAGGCTCGTGTTCATGACGGTGATGATGTAGATATTGAACAGGAGGAAGAGGTTGACCAGGCTGGGGCTGTCGGGGAAGAGCAGAAAGATGACGAATGCGGCGGTAACGGGGCTCAGGAGCAGCACGATCAGGGTCGGGCTTGCAAAGACCTTCGTGACCTCCAGGGAGAGGCTGCGCACGACGATGTTCACGGACCGTTCACCACCCGAATGTAGACCTCTTCCAATGAAGGACCGGCGGCATGCACCTCTTTAATCCCCTGCGCATCAGGGTCCCGGCTGAGCAACTGGCGCAGTGCGGTCCACACCTGGGCCGGGGCGCCGGCCAGCTGCGCGGAGTCGCCCGAATGGTGGACGACCCGCAGACCCAGCTGCGCGGCCTCGTCCAGCACGGGCTTCGGGTTGCCCCGCACCTTCAGCACCAGCTCGCTGGCAAACTGATCCCGCAGCTCGGAGACGGATCCCATCACGGCGATCCGGCCGTCCTTGATGATGGCGACCCGCGAGCAGAGCTGCTCCACCTCCTGCATGATGTGGCTGATGAGGAGCAGGGTCTTGCCGGACCGGTACAGGTCGGCGAGGATGCCCCGCACCTCCTGGGCCACGTCGGGATCCAGGCCCGTGGTGGGCTCGTCGAGGATGATCAGCTCCGGGTTGTGGATGATGGCTCGTGCGATGGCGGTCCGCTGCTTGAGCCCCTTGGAGAGGTGGCGGACCTTCTTGTTGCGGTGCGGCCCCAGGCCGAACTGTTCGATGACCTCGTCGACCCGGGAGCGGGGCGCTCCGAAGGAGGCGGCGGCGTACTGCAGGTTGCCGACCACCGTGATCTCATCGTAGAGGTTGGCGCTGTCGAAGACGACGCCGATGCGGCGGTACAGCTCACGCGGCATCCGGGTGACCCTCTGGCCGAACAGGCTGATCGAGCCGCCGTCGGCCTGTGTGAGGCACAGGAGCATGCGCGCGATCGTGGTCTTGCCCGCGCCGTTGGGGCCCAGCAGGCCGAAGCACTCGCCCGGCCTGACCTCGAGGCTGACCCCCTTCACGGCCTCGACGGCGCCGTAAGCCTTTCGTACATCCTGCAGGCGAATCACTGCATCAACACCGCCCTCACGTGTTCCTTGCGGATCATGACGTTCAGGAAGGCGCGCACGTCTTCCGCAACCGCTTCGGGTTCGACGCCGTATTCCTCGGCAAACAGGTCGATGAGCTCCGCCAGGGTCGGATGGTCCTCCATGGCCATCCAGAGGAAGGAACCCGCGGCGTTCAGCCGGTAGGTGCAGAGGTAGTCGGGCTCGCGGCAGATGATCTCCACCAGGCCGTTGTCGGGGTTCTGCCGCCAGACCCGGAGCATGGGCATGCACCTGACGCGGTCCGCCGGCAGTTCGGGCGGAATCTGTCCGATGAAGAAGTTCTCTCTGCTCCGGTGAATGGAGCCGTCATCCAACATGACGATCCTCCTTCCACGGTGCCTGCTCATTCATCTTGCTGAGGGCCGCCTCGTAGTACAGATTGCGAATCTCGGCGGCCGACAGGTTGGGCGTGTCCATGACCGGCGTGATGAAGTTGTACTTGTGCCACCTGGTGTGGTGAATCTTCAGGCCGAGCAGCTCGGCCTGCACGTACAGGTCGGTGCCGGGCAGCGGGGTCGCCACGGAGAAGTCGGTGCGGACCTGGTTTTCGTACTTGGCCAGCTTCCGCAGCTCGGCCGCAAACTCGATCGTGTCTCGGATCGTGTCCCGGGTGTCGGTCGGGTGGCCGATGATGATGCTGCAGGCCACCTTCATCCCGGCCTCCACGGCGAGCTTCACCGCGCGTTCTGTCTTGGCCCGCGACGTGAACTTCTTGATGTCCCGCAGCACCTGGTCGTTGCCCGATTCCACGCCAAACTGGACGCTGTAGCACCCGGCCCGCGCCATGGCCTCGAGCACATCGGGGTCCACGGTGTCCACCCGGCTCTCGCAGCTCCACTCGACCTTGAAGGGCAGCGCTTCCAGGGCCTTCGACACCTCGACGGCGCGGCGCCGGTTGGCGGTGAACAGGTCGTCGGCGATGAAGAACTTGGTGATGCCGTGCTGTTCTTTCAGATGCACGACCTCTGCGATGAAATTGTCGGTGCTGCGGGCCCGGTACTTCCGGTCGGAGAGCGGGCCGGCGGCGCAGAAGATGCAGTGGCAGGGGCAGCCCCGGGCGCTGAGGATGACGCCGGGCGTCGGGTAGTTGCTCAGGTCCACCAGATGCCGGGCCGGCACCGGCAGGGCGTCCAGGTCGGTGATCAGGGGGGCCCTGGGGTTGACCACCGGCTCTCCGTCCCGCTTGTAGCCGATGCCCCGCAGCTCCTCGACCCTGCCCTTGCCCCGCAGCAGGCATTCGGCCAGATCGCCCATCGTGTACTCGGCCTCGCCGCCCACCACGTAGTCGACGCAGGGCTCCAGCAGGGTCTCACGCATCATGGCGCTCACGTGGGGTCCGCCGAAGACGATGGGGAGCTTCGGGTCGTCCCGCTTGATCGCCGCGGCGATCTCGAGCGCATTCTCGTACCCGATGGTGCAGCAGCCGAACCCGACCAGGGCGGGGCTGAACGTGTTCAGCAGCTCGGCCAGCTCACGGCGGGTGCCGTAGGCCTGATCCCAGACGCGCACCTCGAACCCGCGCTGCTCCAGGGCAGCGGCCACATACAGAAGGCCGATGGGCGGCACGGGGTTCAGCACCCCTCTCAGGTCGCGGTCCATCAAGTTGAAGTAGGCGGGCATCGGGAAGATGAACAGGATTCGATTACCCAACGGACTCCCTCCCCAGGACGTTGTGGATGAGCCGGAAGTACCAGGTCAGCCCGGCCTGAAGCCACCTGGTCACCGCCTGGGCGGCCGGGTGCCGCAGCGCCTGCTCGACGGCGGCACGGCGGGCCAGCGCCGCTCCACGCCTCCTCGTGGCCAGCAGCTGCTGCCGCTCCAACTGCGTGAGCAGTTCCCGGATGTCGGCCTGCGCCCGGGCCGGGTCCACACCGAAGGAGCGGGCGTACTGTGCGGCGATCTCTTCCAGCCCGTCCCCCCTGAGCAGCGCAGCGATGATCAGCAGGCTGGCCTGGTTCAGCGAGAAGGTGCGATCGAGCCTGGTGTCGACCAATTTATCCCCTTCGAGGCGCACCCCGGCGCCCAGCTGCCACCGAGGGTTCGCCATGCTAGCGCCCGCCCCGCACCCGGATGAACAGGGCAGCCACCGCGGCTGCGCTCGCGCCCAGAATCAAGTTCCCGCTGGCCACCAGCAGGAAAACGCCGATCGCGGACAGGATCAGTCCGATGATCCCCATGGGGCTCCACCCTCTGCGCACGCCGCTACTCCTCCAACCCGAGCAGTTTCACCAGTCCGTCGATGTCGGTTCCGGCCTCCTCGGCGGCGTGGGCGAACAGCTGCCGGCGCCACAGACACTCCTCGGATGCGGGCGGCCCGGTGAACCTGCCGTTCTGGAAGTAGGCCAGAGCGCGGCAGCCGCCGCCGCAGAGGTGCCTGATCTTGCACTGGCTGCAGACCTCGCAGTCGTTCTTGGAGAGCGCCCGCAGCATCTGATGCAGCGGCGAGTGGTTCCAGATGTCGAAGAGCGGCTGCTTCCGGATGTTGCCCGTGACCAGCTCGGGGCGTTCCATCAGCGTGCAGGGCACGGTGTCGCCGTTGGGCAGGAGGGCGAGGCTCCCCCGAATCGCCGGACAGAGGTCGGGGTATTCCCGGCCGTTCTGCGAGAGCGCGGCCGGAGCCGCATATTCATCCAGCTCCCCCACGAGGATCTCGGTTTCGGTGAGGCGCCTCTTGAAGAGCCACTTCTTGAACTCGGCGACCTCCTCAGGGCCGAGGAGCACGTCGCTGTCGGCGGCCCGCCCCTGGTCGATCGCCTCCTGCATGGCGATGCGCCCCACCCCCAGCTGCTTGGCCAGCTCGACCATCGCGTCCAGTTCATGCTTGTTCTGCCGGGTAACCACCACGTTGAGGTAAACCGGCAGTCCGTGCGCGACCATGCGCCGGACGGCTGCGGTGGCGCGGCGGAAGGTGCCGTTGCCGCGGATGGCGTCGTTGGTCTGCGGGGAGGCGCCGTCGAGGCTGACGTAAATCTCCTTGATGCCCAGTTCCCTGAGGCGTTCACAGGCCTCGTCGTCGATCAGCAGCCCGTTCGTCAGCACGGTGACGCTGAAGTGCCGGCGCGCGTAGGCCAGGAGGTCCCAGATGCGGGGGTGGTAGAAGGGCTCTCCGCCGCTGATGGTCACCTCGAAGGCGCCCATGGCCTTCAGCTGATCCATGAAATCCGTCAGCTCTTCGAATGTAAGTTCGTCCTGCATTTCTGGGCCGGAAGAGTTATAACAATGGATGCATCGCAGGTTGCACCGCTTGGAAAGGTGAATGTGGGCCGATTCCAGGGGCACGCCCCTGCGGCTGTTGATGACGGGCAGCTCGTCGGGCGTCTCTTCGATGTAGCCCAGGGCCTGGAGCTGGTCCAGCAGTTCGCTGACGTCGAGGGCCACCTGCTGCTCCTCGTCGGTCTCCCAGAGCCGCATGCAGGTGCGGACGATCTCGCGTGAACTCCGTGAACCGTCGCAGAGACCAACCACGTTGGCGGCCGTTTTGTTCAGCCACCGTCGGGTGTTGGCCTTGATGTCGATCAGCAGGCCTCCATAGGAAGTCTCCTTGAAGGCCACGTGGCTTGCGAGTCTCCAGGCCATGTCACCGCCTCGCTTCCATAAAGAAATCGCTGAGAAAAAGTATCGAAAACGGGGGGGCTCCAGATTAGCAGTACTTGGCGAAGACAGCCGAGGCGATGATCGCGACGCCCGTGATGATGGGCGCCACATCGGCCGGGTCGGCCTTGTCAGCTTCGGTGTCGGTGTTGTCCAGGATCAGCGCGGGCTTCTCATAGGGCTTCTTCATCAGCTCCTTCTCCATGGTCAGCACCCCCTTTCATGGCGGAGTGATCTGAATGGACCTTGAACACAGACGCCCCCCCGATTCCGACAGCTAATCGGCCGCGCAGACCTTGCCAGAGCAGCCAGCCATCGGTGGGCCCTGTCGCGGCCGTGCGAAACGGAACCAGATTGAGACCTGCGGTGAGCAGGTGCAAGAAGATGTAGTACATCGCCCACGTGCCCAACCTGGGGTGGAGGGCAAGCAGAGTGCCGGCGAGCAGAAGGTTGGCCGCCGCCCCGCCCAGCATCATGCGCACCCATCGGGGCGACCCGGCCGCAGGCTCAGGGGAGAACCGGATCCGCACCGTGGCCATGCCTGGGGTCGTGGTAATGGCGCTGATCCGCACCCCCGGGCCTGCAGCCGCCCAGTGCCCCAGCTCGTGCAGGATCCCCGATGAGAGCACGCTGCCCAGGATGTGCAGAGACTCGCCCACCGAGGCGCCCCCGGGGTTGAACACGATGCGGGTAAGGGTGAGCAGGCCGGCCGAAAAGAGAGAGAAGGGCAGGAACACGAGCACGAGGGCAGTCAGCACACGCCAGGTCGCGGTGCCTTCGGGCACGGAGAAGAGCCGGAACCTCATGAGCGGCGCACCCTCAGGGTCATCCGCATCAGCGCCCGCCACGGAATAATGGCGTCGGTACGATTCATGTAGTCGCGATACTGATCGCCGAAGATTTCAATGCACCGCTGCTCTTCCACCCGGGCATGGATGAAAGCGAGGTAGATGTGCAGGCAGGCCGCTGAAACCAGGGCGACCTGCAGGGCGGTGAGCAGGGCGAGCCCGTAGAGCATCAGGATCTGGCCGAGGTAGGTCGGGTGGCGCAGAATGCTGTAGATGCCCGTATCCACCAGCTGCTCCCGGCGCTCGGTCTTGAACTTGGGCTTGGACCACCAGCGATCGGATGACAGGGTGCGCACGCCGATCCAGGTGATCAGCACGCCCGCAGCGACGAGAACGGCGCCCAGCCAGAATCCCCAGGGAGGCACGCCGATGGCGTTGGTTCCCCAGGAACGGAGAACGTGCAGGTACTTGGCAAAGAAGGGCACGAAGCCCAGGAAGATCAGGAAGTTGCCCGCGTAGTACCCCATCCGGTCTCCCATCCGCCTGGCCAGCGACTGACCGAGCCGGTAGATCACGGCAAGCTCCAGCAGGCCGCCGAGGGCGATGAGGGCAAAGAGGACGGAGATGTCCAGGATCATGGCTCTCACTCCTTGTCGCTCCTGGCAGATTGTCCACCCGACGGGCGAGGTCTTCATGCGGCGCAGGCTCACCAGGAGGAAAATGACTGTGTTGAGCGATTTTACGCTCTATTTTGTAAACACGCAATACTCCGTCTTAATTTTATCTCAGGGCGAAACCCCAGGCCCGTGCATTGACACATGTGGCCAACGCGTGCTAACATTACATGTCGCCTCCGCGCGGCCGCCGGAGTGAGCTCCGGGGCCAGTGGTGGCAACCGCACGGGGCGGGTTCCGCAAAACGCCGAGAGGCGTACCTGGCCGCCGGCGAGTCTACATCATCGGAGGTGTTCCGTTTGACCTACGCGATCGTGGAGACGGGTGGCAAGCAGTACCGCGTGCAGGAGGGTGACACCCTGCGGGTCGAGAAGCTGGCGGCCGGCGAGGGCGAGAGCGTCGTCTTCGACAAGGTTCTGGCCATCAGTCGCGACGGCCAGGTGACCGTCGGCACTCCGTACCTGGAGGGCGCAAAGGTGACCGCCAAGGTCACCGCACACGGCAAGGCGCCGAAGATCATCGTCTTCAAGTACCGGGCCAAGAAGAACTACCGGAAGAAGACCGGCCACCGGCAGCCGTTCACCGCGGTGACCATCGAATCCATCGAGGGGTAGTCCGGTGATCACGGTTCGGGTGGGCCGGGCGGAAGACGGCTCGGTGGTCTCGCTGGTGACCGAGGGGCACGCGGGCTACGCCGACCCCGGGGAGGACATCGTCTGCGCCGGGGTGACTGCGCTGGTGGTCACGGCGCTCATCGGGCTGAAGCGCGTCGCGGGGCACCCGCACGAGGGACGGGCCGTCAGCGGCCGGGCCTGGTGCAGGCTGCTGCCGGGCGGTACGCCTGAGTCCCGCCTGAAGGCCCAGGCCATCCTGGAGACCACGGTACTCGGACTGAAGGATATTGCGAAGGATTATGAGGATTTTGTCCGCGTGACGGAGGGAGGCTGACCCATGTTTCTTCAGCTTTTTGCGAGCAAGAAGGGCGTCGGTTCGACCAAGAACGGTCGTGACTCCAACCCAAAGTATCTGGGCGTGAAGAAGGGCGACGGCTCGATCGTCACCGTCGGTCAGATCATCGTGCGCCAGCGGGGCACCAAGATTCATCCCGGTGCGAACGTCGGCCGCGGCAAGGACGACACCCTGTTCGCGCTGGCGGACGGCATCGTGCGGTTCGGCCGCAAGGGCGCCAACCGGAAGCAGGTTTCGGTCGTGCCCATTCAGGTGGCCGTCGAGGCGTAAGGTGGATGACGGAGGCCCCAGCACCCGACGGTGCTGGGGCCTCTTCCACGGCGCTGCCGGTACATAGGGGCCGGCAGGCGGGCGAAGGCTAGCGACGAGAAACCGGTCTGGGACGTGATGCCATGTTCGTGGATGTCACCCGCATTTATGTGAAGGGCGGCGACGGCGGCCGGGGCTCCAACTCGGTGCGCCGGGAGAAGTTCGTGCCGCAGGGCGGCCCCTGGGGCGGCGACGGCGGCCGCGGCGGCGACGTCGTGTTCGTCGTCGACCCGGGGCTGAACACCCTGATCGACTTCAAGTATCAGAAGCACTTCAAGGCCCAGCGGGGTGAGCACGGTAAGTCAAAGGGCATGCACGGCCGCAAGGGCGAGGACCTGGTGGTCAAGGTGCCCCCGGGGACGGTGGTGAAGGACGACGACACAGGCGAGGTGCTCTTCGACCTGGTGGAGCCCGGCCAGCGCGCGGTGGTGGCGCGCGGGGGCCGCGGCGGGCGGGGCAACATGCGCTTCGCCACCCCCACCAACAAGTGCCCCACCTTCTACGAGAAGGGCGAGCCCGGCGAGGAGCGCTGGCTGCTCCTGGAACTGAAGGTGGTGGCCGACGTGGGGCTGGTCGGCTTCCCCAACGCCGGCAAGTCCACCTTCCTCTCCGCCGTCAGCGCGGCCCGGCCGAAGATCGCCAACTACCCGTTCACCACCCTGACGCCCGTCCTCGGGGTCGTCGACCTGGGCGAGGGGCGTTCGTTCGTCATCGCCGACATCCCCGGCCTCATCGAGGGCGCGCACCAGGGGGTGGGCCTCGGCCACGAGTTCCTGCGCCACGTGGAGCGGACGAAGGCGCTGATTCACGTGCTGGACGGCGCCGGCACCGAGGGGCGCGACCCGCTGGACGACTTCGAGGTCATCCAGAACGAGCTGCGCCTCTACAACCCGGAGCTGGCCGAGCGGCCGACCCTCGTGGCCTTCAACAAGATGGACCTGCCCGACGCGCAGGAGAACCTGCCGCGGGTCCGCGAGGCCCTGGAAGCGCGGGGCTACCGCGTCTTCCCGATCTCCGGCGCCACGCGGGAGGGCTTCCGCCCGCTCCTCTCGGCGGCGTACGACCTGATCGGGCAGTGGGTGCCGCCCGAGCCCGAGGAGCCCGAGGTTGAGAAGGTCTACCGCCCGAAGGAAGAGGGCTGGCGGGTCTACCGCCACGGCGGGCTCTGGCATGTGGAGGGCGAGGAGATCGAGCGGCTGGTGGCCATGACGATGTGGGAGAACGACGAGGCCGTCGCCCGTTTCCTCCGTATCCTCAGGCTGAAGGGCGTGGAACAGGCCCTGCGGGAGGCCGGCGCCGAGGACGGCGACACGGTGCGGATATGCGATATTGAGTTTGAGCTGATGGCTGACCCCGTCTGACCGGCCGGGTCTGCCTGCGCGGGAGGAGAGGAGATTCCCATGGAGCTCAGGGGCAAGCAGAAGCGCTTCCTGCGGGCGATGGGCGTGACGATGGATCCCATTCTGACCATCGGCAAGGAGGGCGTGACGGAGAACGTCATCCGCCAGGCCGACGGGGCGCTCACGGCCCGGGAGCTGATCAAGGGCCGGGTGCTGCAGACCGCCCCGGCGGAGCCCGCAGCCGTGGCGGCGGAGGTGGCCGAGCGCACCGGCGCCGCCCTGGTGCAGGTGCTCGGCCGGAACTTCCTGCTGTACCGGCGGAACCCGAAGGAGCCCCGGATCACCTTGCCGGACTGACGGGGGGCGATTGCATGGCGCGCGTCGCCATCCTCGGCGGCACCTTCGACCCCATCCACCTGGGGCATCTGGCCGCCGCCCAGGGTGTGCTGCACCTGACCGACGTGGAGCAGGTCGTCTTCCTGCCCAATCGGCAGCCGCCGCACAAGGAGGGGCTGCCGGTGACCCCGGCGGAGCACCGGGCCGAGATGGTGCGGCTGGCCATTGCCGACAACCCCCGCTTCGCCTTTTCGGACCTGGAGCTGCGCCGCCCCGGCCCGTCGTACACCATCGAGACGGTGCGGGCGCTGGCGGCGGAGCGGCCCGACTGGGAGGCGGCCTTCATCGTCGGCCTGGACAGCCTGTTGCAGATCCGCACCTGGCGGGAGTGGGAGACCCTGCTGAGGAGCATCGACTTGTTCGCGGTCACCAGGCCCGGGTACGACCTGGCCGCGGCGCACCGGCTGCTGGCGGAGCTGGGGCCGCGCCTTTCCGCGCGCGTGCGGCTCCTGGAGATTCCGGGCGTCGCCGTCGCCTCTGCCGACCTGCGCCGCCTGGCAGCCGCGGGGTACCCGCTCCGCTACCTGGTCCCCGACCCGGTGGCCCGGTACATCGCCGCGAACGGACTCTACGGGCGGGGCGAGGCCGATGGCTGACTGGAACGCGCTGGAGGCCCTGCTGCGGCAGCAGGTGACCGGGGAGCGGCTGGCGCACACGTACCGGGTGCTGGAGTTCGCCCGCCGGCTGGGGCGGATCCACGGCGCCGACGAGGCCCGGGTGGCGGTGGCGGCCCTGATGCACGACTACGCCAAGCCGCTGTCCCCTGAGGCGCTGCTCCGGGAGGCGGAGCGGCTGCGACTCGCCATACACCCGGTGGAACGGGCCGAGCCGCACCTCCTGCACGGCCCCGTGGCGGCCGGTCTCCTGGCCGAGCAGGGGCTGGTGACCGACCGTGAGGTGCTGCAGGCCATCGCCACCCACACCACCGGCCGGGCGGGGATGAGCCTCCTGGAGAAGGTGCTGTTCGTCGCGGACTACGCGGAGCCCGGCCGCCGCTTCCCCGGCGCGGAAGCGGTGCGCGCCGCGGCGGAGGAGGATCTGGACCGGGCCCTGCTGCAGGGGCTCGACAACTCGCTGGTCTACCTGGTCGGGCGGGGATGGCTGATCCACCCCGCATCGGTGGAGGCGCGGAACTGGCTGCTGCAAAGGAGGCATGGGCCCGGATGAGGTGGGCCAGGTGGGTCGCCCTGATCGCAATGCTGCTGCTGACCGCCGGCGCCGTCTACGTGGTGGCCTCTCTGCGCACGGCGGTGGACCGGAGCTACGTACCCCACACCCCCGACGCGGCCCCCGAGATGCGGGCGGCGCCGGTTCAGCCCGGCGAGCGCATCAACGTCCTCGTGATGGCCCTCGACCGGGAGGCGGTCAGGACCGACGTGCTGATCCTGTTCTCGCTGGACCTGGAGGAGAAGCGCATCGGCGCCATCCAGATCCCGCGCGATACCCGGGCTTTCCTGGCCGGGGAGGGCACCATCGAGAAGGTGAACCACGCGTACGCCTACGGGGTGCGCGACGGCGATCCCGCCTTTCCGCCCAACCTCCGCGCCCTGAAGACCGTCGAAGGGCTGCTGGGCGTGCGCATCCACCACACGGTCGTCGTTGACATGGAGGCCTTCGTGCGGGCGATCGACGAGATCGGCGGGGTGGAGGTCGACATTCCTTTCAAGATGGAATATGACGACCCATATCAGGACCTGCATATCCATTTTGAGCCTGGACGACAAGTACTTAACGGGCAGCAGGCCCTTGAATATGTGCGCTGGCGGCATAACAATGATGGTACAGGGTATCCCGACGAGGACCTGGGCCGGATTCGCACCCAGCAGGCGTTCATGCGGACGGTGCTGGCGAAGGTGACCAGCCCGGGCAACCTCGTGAGGTTGCCCTCGCTGGCGCAGACCCTGGCGGGCTACGTGGAGTCCACCATCGAGCCCTCCCGCCTGCCGGGCCTGGTGTCGCTGTTCGCGGGCCTGGAGCCGGGTGCGGTGGAGATGACCACGCTGCCGGGCGTGAGCGCCAGCCTGTACGACGAGGGGTTCGGCCAGTACGTCAGCTACTACCTGCATGACCCGGTGGAGACCCGCCGGCTGGTGGACCGGCTCGTGAACGGCATCGACCCCGGTGAGGCGGCCGCCATCCGGGTGGAGGTGGCGGCAGGGGCCGACGACCCCCGGGCCGGGGCCATCATCAGCCGCATGGCCGAGCAGGGGTTTCAGGTCAGCCGCACCGCGCCGCCGGACAGCCCGCCTCCCGCCGTGCGGGTGGTGCCCGCCGGGCCGGACGGGGCCGGGGGCCTCCTGGTGGCCCGGTCGCTGATGGCGCAGGGCTACCCCGTGGAGATGGTCTCGGAAGTGGCCGAGGCCACCGGCGTGGTGCGTGTGCTGCTTCCCGCTCCGTAGGCAGGAACCTGTGGATGCAGGGCGAATACGGTGAACTATCGATAGACAATTGGCACGAAAGGGGAATGCCGGATTGACTGATTCCGCCGAGTTGGCCCAGTGGGCTGCCATCGCTGCAGAGGAAAAGAAGGCCCGGGAGGTCCGCATTCTGGACATTCGCGGCATCACTGTGGTGGCCGACTACTTCGTCATCTGCTCGGGCACCAGCGGAACCCATGTGCGGGCGATTGCCGATCACGTGGAGGAGCAGCTCGAGCGCCGGGGGTACAGGCCTCACCATGTGGAGGGCTACCGCGGCGGCCGGTGGGTGCTGCTCGACTTCGGTGAGCTGGTCATCCATGTGATGCAGGAGGATGAGCGCTCTTTCTACAACCTGGAGCGGCTTTGGGGCGACGCGGTGGAGGTTGCGGTCAGAACTCCGGCTGCCGGATAGGATCGTTGGGGATTTGAGGGACGGCGAGAGGCCGTCCCTTTTTTCGTACACACTATATGTCACAGTCGAGGACGGTGAAGGGGGCGGAGGAGGATGCGGCGGCGTTGGCGGTATGTCTTGTTCACCCTTCTGGCGCTCTTCGTCATCGCCGGTGCCGGCATCGCCGTATTCGTCGTGCAGGCCATCGCCGGTGCGCCTGAACTGAGCCAGATCAACTGGGCGACCAGCACGGTCATCTACGATCGCGACGGAAACGAGGTCTTCCTCCTGCACAGCGGCGAGAACCGCACCCCGGTCAGGATCAGCCAGATTCCGGAGCACGTGCAGAAGGCCTTCATCGCCGTGGAGGACCCGCGCTTCCGGTCGCACTTCGGCATCGACCTGCGCGGCCTTGCCCGGGCCGCCTGGCGCACGGGCCTCTACCTGCTCAATCTGCCGGGCGGCCGGGTGGAGGGCGGCTCCACCATCAGCCAGCAGCTGGCCCGCAGCGGCTGGCTCACGCAGGAAGTGACCCTCCGGCGGAAGCTGCAGGAGGCCTGGATCGCCATCCAGCTGGAGCGGAAGTTCTCGAAGGACCAGATTCTGGAGATGTACCTCAACCAGATCTACTTCGGCCAGGGCGCCTACGGCATCCAGGCGGCGGCCCGGACCTTCTTCGGCAAGGACGTCGGCGACCTGAACATCGCCGAGGCCGCCCAGCTGGCCGGCATGGTCAACGGGCCTTCCATCTACGACCCGTACCTGGACATGGAGAGCTCCCTGGCCCGGCGCGAGGTGGTGCTGGAGGCGATGCTGCGTGAGGGGGTGATCACCCAGGCGGAGTACGAGGAAGCCATGGCGTTCCGGCCCACCCTGGTGAACACCTTCACGGCGGACGAGCGGCCCCGGGAGGGCAACGACTTCATCGACTACGTCATCAGCATCCTCACCGACGCGCAGCCCGGCCTGGCGGAGCGGTACGGGATCCGGCTACGGGACCCGCAGTCGGTGGCCCGGGCGGGCCTGAAGGTGTACACCACCCTGGACTCAAAGCTGCAGACCCTGGTGGAGCAGGCGGTCGTCGAGCAGATGGCGGCCGCGGACGAGGCCTACGGCATCGCGGCGGAGGGGCCTCGCCCCGAGGCCGCGGCGGTGGTGATGAACCCCCGCACCGGCGAGGTGCTGGCCCTGGTGGGCGGCCGCACCCGTGAGGGGATGCTGGAGTTCAACCGGGCGACGGACGCCCTCAGGCAGCCGGGCTCGGCGATCAAGCCCATCGTGGCCTACCTGCCGGCGGTGGAGGCCGGGCTGTCGCCGGCGACCATCCTCGACGACGCGCCCGTGCGGCTCTCCAACGACGGCACCACGGTGTGGCCGCAGAACTACGACTTTCGGTACCAGGGGCTGAAGCCCGCCCGCTGGGGCGTGGAGCAGTCGGTGAACCCCATGGCCGTGCGGGCGATGCAGCTGGGCGGCGGGCCGTGGGAGGGGGCCGCGCTGGCCCGGAAGCTGGGGCTGACGACGATCCTGCCGGAGGACGAGAACCTGGCCCTGGCCCTGGGGGGCATCCAGAAGGGCGTGACCGTGCTGGACCTCACGGCGGCCTTCGGCGCGATCGCCAACATGGGGGTGAAGGTCGACCCGGTGGTCATCACCAAGATCGTTGACCCCACCGGCGAGGTGCTGTTCGAGGCCCGCCCGCGGCAGGAGCGGGTGGTCAGCCCCGGCGCCGCGTACCTGATGATCGACATGATGAAGGACGTCGTCCGCAGGGGCACCGCCTACGCCTTCACGGGCGGCTTCCGCGGCTGGCCCGCGGCCGGCAAGACGGGCACGACCGAGGAAAACCGCGACGCCTGGTTCATCGGCTTCACGCCCGACCTCGTCACCGCGGTCTGGAACGGCTACGACGACCCCGACAACCACCTGCCCTGGACCGGGGCGTACGTGCCGGTGCAGATCTGGAACCGCATCATGACGCAGGCTGTCACCGAGCCTCCGGAGGACTGGCCGCGCCCGGCGGAGGTGGTGGACGTCACGGTCTGCCGGCTGACGGGCATGCTGCCCGACGCCAACTGCCCCCCCGACCAGGTGGTGCAGGAGCTGTTCCTGGCGGGGCACGAGCCCCGGGGCCCCGGCAACCTGCTGGTGAAGGCGAAGGCGGTGCAGGTCACCGTGCCCGCGCAGGACGGCCGGCCCGCCTACACCCAGTGGCAGCTGTGGCAGCCGGCGTGCTCCGGCAAGCCGGTGGAGCGGCTGTTCATCCGCCGGCCCGAGCCGCTGGTGCGCCACCCCACCGAACCGTGGAACCCCCGCTACCTGCCGTCCGACTGGGCCGACGAGCTGCCCACCGTCACCTGCCAGCCCAGCCAGCCCCGGACCCTCTGGAACTGGCTGACGCTGCCCGGCGACTGGTGGGGGCCGCGGGACGGCGACGATCGGCCGGACGTTGATGGCACGCCGGACGTCGACGCGGTGGAGGAACCGCTGTGGTAAGCGTGGAAGTCACCTCCTGGCGGCCCCGGGGCACTGCAGGGGTCGCTGGGAGGGAGCTTTCGTGGACAGCGCCATCCTGCGCAACGCGATCCAGGTGCTGGACAGCCTGCACGACGGCGTCGTCGCCGTCGACAGCGCGGGCATCGTCGTCTACGCCAACGAGGCCAACACCCGCATCACCGGGCTGACCCGGGAGCAGGTGATCGGCCGCCACGTGAGCGAGGTCGTGCCCGACTCGCACATCCTGGACGTGCTCGCCGCGCGGGAGCCCCTCATTGGCGTGCAGACGCGGGTCTCGGATCACGTGGTGGTCTCCAACATCGTGCCGGTCTTCGACCAGGGGCGCATGGTGGGCGCGGTGTCGGTCTTCCGGGACGTGACCGAGGTCCTGGCGCTCTCCCGTCAGCTTGAGGAAGCCCGCAACACCATCGACCTGCTGCGGTCCAACCTGACGGCAGTGCCCATCGCTGAGGACGGCATCATCATCGGGCAGAGCCCGGCGGCGCAGCGCCTCTACGTCACCGCCCGCAAGGCGGCCACCGTGGACTCGCCGGTGCTCATCGAGGGCGAGAGCGGCACGGGCAAGGAGATCATCGCCAGGCTGATCCACAACCGCAGCCCTCGCCGGGAGCAGCCCCTGATCGCCGTGAACTGCGCCGCGATTCCCGGCACGCTCCTGGAGAGCGAGCTCTTCGGCTACGAGGAGGGGGCCTTCACAGGCTCCCGCAAGGGCGGCCGGCCGGGACTCTTCCAGCTGGCCGACGGCGGGACCCTCTTCCTGGATGAGATCGGCGACATGGACCCGGGGCTGCAGGCCAAGCTGCTGCGCGCGCTGCAGAGCGGCGAGATCCGGCGGGTGGGCGGCACGACCGTGCAGAAGGTGAACGTGCGCATCATCTCAGCGACCAACCGGAACCTGGCGCAGCTGGTGCGGGAGAAGCGGTTCCGGGAGGACCTGTACTACCGGCTCCGGGTCATCCGACTGGTGCTGCCGCCCCTGCGGGAGCGGCGGGCCGACCTGCCCCTGTTCCTTGACCATGCCATGCGCCGGGTCTGCGAGCGGCTGGGCCGGCGCCCCGCGGCGTTCACGCCGGCCGCGATGCGCGCTCTCCTGGCCTACCCGTTCCCCGGCAACATCCGCGAGCTGGAGAACGTGGTGGAGCAGGCGGTGGTGCTGGCGGAGGGCGATTTGATCGACGTGGGCGACCTGCCGCCCGACGTGGTCGGGGCCGACCCGGCTGTGGCGCAGGGCGAGCGGAGTGCGGGCGACTGTCTGGACCTCACCGCCGCCGGCGGGTTTCCCACCCTGGAGGAGGTGGAGCGCCGGGTGCTGGAGGCGGGGCTCCGCGCATTCGACTCCAAGGCCGCCCTCGCCCGCCACCTGGG
>JAMNXV010000107.1 GCA_023623185.1 Bacillota bacterium | reverse complement strand
CGGCGCATGGCCACCATCTCCACTTCCAGGCGGAGTTGGTCGCCGGGCAGCACCGGCCGGCGGAACCGGGCCTCGTCGATGCCGGCGAACAGCGGCACCTTCCCGGCATTTTCGGGCTGCGAGAGCACCGCCACCGCGCCCGCCTGCGCCATGGCCTCCAGAATCAGCACGCCGGGAAAGATGGGGTTGCCCGGGTAGTGCCCCTGAAAGACCGGCTCGTTCATGGACAGGTTCTTGACCGCGACCACCCGCTTGCCGGGCTCGAGCTCCAGCACCCGGTCGATCATCAGCATCGGGTACCGGTGCGGGATGATCTCCATGATCTGCCTGATGTCCAGTGGATACGCCCCCTAATCTCCGGGAATTCTTATGTTGAGTATTCCCCAAACGGCCCCCTTCTCCTCTCGACCCCCGGCGCATGCTGCACCCTTCTGCTGCCTGTTCCCGGCTTGTCCTGTACCCTTCTGCTGCCGCATCCTGGCTCGTTCTGCACCGGCTCCTTCCCGGTCCCGGCCTGTCCTGCACCCGGCTGTTGGCCCGCAACCGGGGCTTGACGCAAGCCGCGTTGAACGCTACCATAACCCTACGGGGTATGGGATATACCGCGGAGGTGTTGCAGAGTGATCACGGTTACCCCGGAGGCCGCCGCCGAAATCGCCCGGCGCCTGGAAGGCAAGCCGGAAAACGTCGGCTTCCGCATCTACGTTCAGGGTTTTGGATGAGGCGGCCCCAGCCTGGGCCTGGCTCTGGAAGAGCCGAGAGACACCGACGTAACCATCGTCGAAGGTGACGTGCGCGTCTACCTGGAGCAGCGGGTTGCCCACTGGTTCCAGGGCGCGGAACTGGGTTTTGAGCAGGATCCCTGGGGCGGGGGTTTCACGTTCAACCACCCCAACCTCGGGAGTTGCTAGAACCAATTGCGGGGAGCGGCTGTCCGCTCCCCGTTCTTAATGCATTTCGACTGGTCGCACCTACATTTCGGCTTAATCACACCTGCATTTCAGCTAGTCTCACCTGCATTTGACTGGTCGCACCCGCATTTCGGCTGGCCATACCCGTACACCCACCCGGCCCAATGGTACTTTAATGCGTAGGGATATAGACTTTCGCACTCCATGTGAAATCATTCCCGAGAACAATAGCCAGCCTCCTACCCGGGTCCTAACATAGGTAGTGTACAGTCCAGCTGCAACTCACCGCCGAAAAACGACATTTCACCGGCGAAAAACGACATTTCGCCGGACCACGTGTGAATTGTAGCTGTTTTCACCAGGGAGGAGGCCCAAGATGACAGCCTGGACTGGCTTCAAGCCCGGCCGCTGGCAGCGGCATATCGACACCCGCGATTTCATCCAGCAGAACTACCGTCCCTACGAGGGCGACGCATCCTTCCTCACCGGCCCGACCGACCGGACAAGGACACTGTGGGAGAAGGTCTTCGCCATCTTCAAAGAGGAGCAGGCCAAGCGGGCTCCGCTGAAGGTGGATACCCAAATCCCCGCCGGCATCCTGTCCCACAAGCCGGGGTACGTGGACAAGGATCTGGAGCTGATCGTCGGCCTGCAGACCGACGAGCCCGGCAAGCGGACGTTCTACCCCGCCGGCGGCTGGCGCATGGTGGAGTCCTCCATGAAGGCGTATGGCTATGAGGCCGACCCCAACTGGAAGACCATCTACACCCAGTACCGCAAGACCCACAACCAGGGCGTGTTCGACGCGTACACCCCCGAGATGCGCGCCGCCCGCTCCAACCACATCATCACCGGCCTGCCTGACGCTTACGGCCGCGGCCGCATCATCGGCGACTACCGCCGGGTGGCGCTCTACGGCATCGACCGGCTGATCGAGGAAAAGCAGCGGGAGAAGGCGGCGACCGAACCCTGGACCATGGACGAGGCCACCATCCGCCTGCGCGAGGAGCTGACCGAGCAGATCAACGCGCTGCAGGAGCTGAAGGAGCTGGGCAGTTGGTACGGCCTTGACCTCGGCCGCCCGGCCGAGAACGCCCGCGAGGCCATCCAGTGGCTGTACATGGGCTACCTGGGCGCGATCCGCGAACAGAACGGCGCCGCCATGTCCATCGGCCGCATCTCCACCTTCCTGGACATCTACATCGAGCGTGACCTGGAGCGGGGCCTCCTCACCGAGGCCGAGGCCCAGGAGCTGGTCGATCAGCTCATCATCAAGCTGCGGCAGGTCGCCTTCCTGCGCACCCCCGAGTACAACGAGCTGTTCAGCGGCGACCCCACCTGGGTCACCGAGTCCATCGGCGGCATGGGGCTGGATGGCCGCACCCTGGTCACCCGGACCTCCTTCCGCTTCCTCCAGACCCTCTACAACCTGGGCCCCGCGCCGGAGCCGAACCTGACGGTGCTCTGGTCCAGCCGGCTGCCTGAGGGCTTCAAGAAGTTCTGCGCGCAGGTCTCCATCGACACGTCGGCGATTCAGTACGAGAACGACGACATCATGCGGCCGCTGTGGGGCGACGACTACGGCATCGCCTGCTGCGTCTCGGCCATGCGCATCGGCAAGCAGATGCAGTTCTTCGGCGCCCGGGCCAACCTGGCCAAGTGCCTGCTCTACGCCATCAACGGCGGCGTGGACGAGAAGTCGGGCCAGCAGGTGGGCCCCCGGCTGCAGCCCATCACCAGCGAGGTGCTCGACTACGACGAGGTGCGGTCCCGGTTCAGCGAGATGATGGACTGGCTCGCCCGCACCTACGTGAACGCCCTCAACATCATCCACTACATGCACGACAAGTACAACTACGAACGGCTGGAATTCGCCCTGCACGACCGGGACATCTACCGCACGATGGCCTGCGGCATCGCCGGCCTTTCGGTGGTGGCCGACTCCCTCTCGGCGATCAAGTACGCCAAGGTCAGGCCCATCCGCAACGAGCAGGGCATCGCCGTCGACTTCGAGATCGAGGGCGAGTATCCGGCCTACGGCAACAACGACGACCGGGCGGACAGCATCGCCCGCGAGGTGGTGGAGGAGTTCCACACGCTGCTGCGTAAGAACAAGGCCTACCGCGACGCCGACATCACGCTCTCGGTGCTGACCATCACCTCCAACGTGGTCTACGGCAAGCACACCGGCACGACCCCCGACGGCCGCAAGGCCGGCGAACCCTTCGCCCCCGGCGCCAACCCGATGCACGGGCGCGACAAGAAGGGCGCCATCGCCTCGCTGAACTCCGTCGCCAAGATCCCCTACGAGGCCGCGCTGGACGGCATCTCCAACACGTTCTCCATCGTGCCCGGCGCCCTGGGCAAGACGCCGGAGGAGCAGCGGAGCAACCTGGTGGCCATCCTCGACGGCTACACCAGCAAGGGCGCGCACCACCTGAACGTCAACTGCCTGAACCGCGAGACCCTGCTGGATGCCATGGAGCATCCTGAGCGTCACCCGCAGCTCACCGTCCGGGTCTCGGGCTACGCCGTGAACTTCGTGAAGCTGACGCGTGAGCAGCAGCTCGACGTGATCAGCCGCACGTTCCACCAGAGTCTGTGATGAACACGGCAGGCGGGGTGGGGCGGGTCCACCTCCAGCCGACACCGGACCGCGTGCACCGAACCGGTCGCATTCACTCCGTGGAAAGCTGCGGGGCCGTCGACGGCCCCGGACTCCGGTACGTGGTCTTCGTTCAGGGGTGCCCGCTCCGCTGCCGCTACTGCCACAACCCCGACACCTGGGACCCCCGGCAGGGCACGGAGGTCACGGTGGGCAGCCTGATCGAGGAGATTCAGTCGTACGTCCCGTACATGAAGTTCTCCGGCGGCGGCGTCACCGTCAGCGGCGGCGAGCCTCTGCTGCAGCCCGACTTCGTGGCCGACCTGTTCGCCGAATGCCGCCGCCTGGGCATCCACACCGCCCTGGACACCAGCGGCTTCGCTCCCCCCGAGCGGGCCCGGCGGGTGCTGGAGCAGACCGACCTGGTGCTGCTGGACATCAAGCACCCGAACCTGCTGCGCCACAAGGCGCTGACCGGCGTCGAGGGGCGCCGCCCCCGCACGACGGCCCGCCTGGCCGCCGCCATGGGCATCCCCATGTGGATCCGCCACGTGGTGGTCCCCGGCTGGACCGAAGACCCGGCAGACGTGGAGGCCCTGGCCGATCTGGTCCAGACGCTGCCCACGGTTGAGAAGGTGGAACTGCTCCCCTACCACCTGCTGGGCAAGCACAAGTGGGAGGCCCTGGGCATGCCGTATGCGCTGGAGGGCGTCGAGCCGCCTTCTGAGGAAACCATGGCGCGGATTCGGCAGCAGCTCACGGATCGGGGGATTCGCGTGGGTTGAGTGTATAGATGTGAAACGGCCTGGACCGCAGGTGTTGCGGTCCAGGCCGTTACGTTATTGTGTTGCGAGGAACATTTCGCAGACAGATCCACGGCGGGGCCATCGCCTATCAGGCGTGGAGTTCTTCGATCAGGCTCTCGGCTATCGGGTGGACAGCCCCCCGACCAGGCTCTCGTCGATCGAGCATGCAGCTCCACGACGAGGCACTCATCTAACGGGCGTACAGCTCCACGACCAGGCTCTCGTCCACGTCGACAGGAATCTCCTCCCGGAGCGGGAGCCGCTCCAGCCGGCCGGTCATTGTGGCCTCATCGAAGGAGAGGTACGCGGGAGCCGGATTCCGGACGAGAAGGCTCTCCTGGACCACCGCCAGTCTACTCCCCTTCTCGGTGAGGCCGACGGTGTCCCCGGGCTTCACCTGGCAGGAGGCGATGTCGACTCGCCGGCCGTTCAGGGTCACGTGCCCGTGGCTCACCAGCTGCCTGGCCGCCGCCATCGTGCGGGCGAAGCCCAGCCGGTAGACCACCGTGTCCAGCCGCTGCTCCAGCAGCTGGAGCAGCACCTCGCCGGTCACACCCTGACTGCGGCGGGCCCGCTCGAAGTAGCGCCGGAACTGCCGCTCCATCACGCCATATGTGAACCGCAGCTTCTGCTTCTCCAGGAGCTGCGTGCCGTACTCACTCTGCTTCCGTGCACGGCCTGCGCCATGCTGCCCGGGCCGGTATGGGCGCTTCAGTGCAGGGCACTTCGCAGACCCACACAGCGGCCGACCAACTCTGCGGCAGAGCCTGTGCTTGGGACCGATGTAACGCGCCATTCGCTTCTATCCACCCTCCTTTCACTTGTAGTCGCTTGGTCTACACGTGGTCAATTGCATCTTTCGGGGTTGATGATAATGATTATCGCTCTCAATTATGCTCGCCGGCCGAGGGGTTGTCAACCCTGGAGTGTACTCCACCGACATTCTGGCGCCACACTCTGTTCTCGCACCCCGCCAGTGGGTCTCTGGTAACAATGTGCACTTTCCTCAACTCCAAGCGGCACAAGGCGCAAAAATCCCCGAAACGCCTGCGGCACAACGCAAAGCGCGCCCAGCACAGACCAGCCCGGGCGGAACCCCGCCCGGGCTGATCTACGCCACCAAACCTACTCCCCGGTGATCTCCTTATACCACTTCCGATAATGATCCTTCGCCCACTTCGCCGGCACCCAGCCCGAGATCATGCCCGACAGCCCCTCACGGAAGCCCGGCATCAGCGTGGCCAGGTAGATGTGCCCGAGAACCGCGCACCCCAGCAGCATCGCCATGCCCGAGTGAACCATGATCACCCACTGCATGACCGCCGGCGGGAACGACGTCTTGTAGACCATCATCCAGCCCGTGATCACCATGGTCGGCCAGCCGATGATCTGCAGGATCGAGTTGATCTTCTCACCCGCGTTAAACTTCCCCTGCGGCGGCGACTCCGCCTTCATGCCGAAGAACTCCCGCACGAACGCCGGGAAGAACCGCAGGTCGTCCCGGTCGAACCGGAACACCTCGTTGATCCACCGCAGCGCCGCCTTGCGGGCGCCGAAGAACAGAATCGGGATGGTCAGCACCGTGAAGGGAACCGCCGCCCAGCGGTGCAGCTGTCCGAAGAAGCGCAGCCCCTCCGGGCCCACAAGGCCCGAAATCCCCCGGGCCACCAGGCCCATGCCCGTGAAGAGCAGCAAGAGAAACGTCAGGGCGTGGTTCCAGTGCGCCAGGCGGGAAGCCAAGCTGAACCGGTACACCTTGTCCTGCTGAACCGCCGCCTCCTCCCGGGCCGGAACCCGTGCACCTATCCTAGCTGTTGCCATCCTGTGCCCCCTCCTTCCCCCGGCTCTTGAAGGCGTTGACCGCCAGGCTGAGCAGCACCGCCGCGAGCGTCGAGCCCATCATGATCTGGCCCACCGGCTGGATGATCGACTGCCAGGCGAAGGTGGCGGCCGAGGGCTTGAAGTCGGCCGGCAGCGCCGCCCGGTCGATGTGCTCCGGCAGCCGGTAGTAGAAGCTGGTGCCCTCGATGTGGATCACATCCGGTGCCGAGATCTTCTCGTGGATCGGGTCGTCCGGATCATCCAGGTCGCCCATCAGCCGGGCGCCGGTCAGGCAGGTCTGCTCGCAGGCAGGGCGCTCGCCTTCCTGCAACCGGTCGTAGCAGAACGAGCACTTCCGCACCACGCCGGCCGCCGCGTCGTAGGTGCGGGCCTCGTACGGGCAGGCCGTGATGCAGTACTCGCAGCCGATGCAGTTCTCGTATTCGATCTTCACCGGCCCGTCCGCCGTCTTGTACGTGGCGCCGGTGGGGCAGACCGCCGCGCAGGGCGGATCGTCGCAGTGCAGGCACTGCGTGGTGACGAAGCTGGACATCACGTTCGGGTACGTGCCCACCAGCATCCGGTCCACCTTGGTGTAGCGGATGCTCCAGTCCAGCCCGTTCAGGGCCTGGCAGGCCACCGTGCAGGCCTCGCAGCCGGCGCAGAGGGAGAGGTCCACGAAGTAGGCGTAGCGCGTCATGCCTTCTCACCCACCTTCCGCACCGTCACCGTGGCGTCGCCCTGCCCCAGGGCACCGGAGACCGGCGTCACCATGATCGGGTAGAACCAGCCGTCGGCCGCACCCTTGCCGTAGGCGAGCCGCTGCTCCGGGGCCATCGTGCCGAAGCCGTGGCACATCCAGACGCAGTCCGGGCGGATCCCCTCCGTCACCCGGGCCCGGATGCGCTGCACCCCGTACTCGTTGGCCACCTCCACCAGGTCGCCGTCGTGAATGCCCCGGGCCGCGGCGGCGGTCGGGTGAATCCACAGGTCGTTCTCCGGCATGCGGGCGTACAGCGCCGGCACGTTCTGCGTGTAGCCGTTGGTGTGCACCGCCATGTGGCCGTGCAGCAGCCGCAGCCGGTCGCCCTCAGGCTGCGTCTTGGGCGGCACCCAGGTCACCACCTCGTGGCCGCCCGAGAGGGCGAAGCCCTTGTGGACCAGCTCCGCCTTGCCGGAGGCGGTCGGCAGCTTGCTGTAGTCCGGCGGCGTCGCCGAGACCTTGATGACGCCCTTCTCCTTCAGGTGCTTCACCGTCCAGCCGGTGGGCTCCAACAGGGCGTTGTTCCACTGCTCCATCGTGAAGTTGAAGTACTGGTCGATGCCCACCACCTTCGCCAGCCCCTGCAGGATCTCCAGGCAGGACCGGGTGTTGTACATCGGCTCCACCACCGGCTGCCGGATCGACACCGTGTCGCCCACGATCGAGATGGCGTCCATCCGCTCCAGGTAGTGGTGCTCGGGCAGCACGTAGTGCGCGAACATGGCCGTCTCCGACATCTGCGTGTCGATGGCGACCACCAGCTCCATCTGCTTCAGGGCCTCGATCCAGCGGCGCTGGTCGCCCGACGACTTCACCGGGTTGACCCGGAAGAAGATGCCGGCCTTCAGCGGATAGGGCTTCCCGGACTCGACCACCAGCGGGATCGCCTGAATCGAGCCCAGGCTCAGCGGATACTTGGTTCCCTTGCCGTCAAACCGGGGCGCCGTCGGCGCCGGGTACGGCGTCCAAACCTCTGCACCTGCAGAGGAACCCGTGGCCGCTCAGCCGCCACCCGCGGCGTCCACCACCGCGCCCTCCGGCACGTCGTCGATCGTGCCCGTCGCGACCTTCGGCGAGAGCTTGAGCCCGCCCTTCGCGCCCAGGTTGCCCAGCAGCGCGTTCACGATGGCCCCGGCCCGGGCGGCCTCGTAGCCGTTCCAGTACATGCCGTTGCCGCCGTGCCAGCCCGGATCCACCACCGCCGCCGGCGCAGCCGCCGCCATCTCCCGCGCCAGCTGGCGCACCTTCTCGGCCGGGATGTCGGTGTGCTGCTCCTGCCACTCCGGAGTGTACTCCAGGATGCCTTCCCGCAGCTTCTCAAAGCCGTTGCAGTGGGCCTCCACCCATTCCTTGTTGTAAATCTCTTCAGTGATGAGCACGTTGGCCACGGCGAGCAGGAAGGCCAGGTCGCCGGCCGACTTGATGGGGATCCACTCGCCCCAGCCCGCCAGCTCCGAATGCCGGGGATCCAGCACCACGATGCGGGCGCCGTTGGCCTTGGCCCTCGCCAGAGCGGCCACCTCCGAGACCTTGATGCCGCCCAGGAGATTCCGGCCGGGGCTCAGGTAGAACTTCACGTTCGCGTAGTCCACCGTCGGCAGGGCGCCGAACACCGCCGAGTAGCCCACGTTGCGGTTCGCGAAACAGTTGGCCGCGTGGCCCACGTGGTTGGGCGACCCGAACGCCTCGGTCCAGCGCTTGGTGAGCGCCGAGTTCAGGTTGTTGTACTCGGCGAAGACCAGCGCCTCCGGCCCGTGCTTCTTGCGAATCTCGTTCAGCTTGGCGCCGATCTCCTCAAAGGCCTGCTCCCACGTGATGGGGTGAAGCTTGCCGTCCTCCCCCCGCTTCAGGGGCTCCTTCAGCCGGTCGGGGTCGTACAGGGCCGACGCCCCCGCGTTGCCGCGCGCACAGGGCCGCCCCAGGTTGGTCGGATGCGCCGGGTTCCCCTCAATGCGGGTCACCCGCCCGTTCTCCACCACGGCAAACACGCCGCAGCGGCTCGTGCACATCTCGCACAGAGTCGGCACCCGCCGGACGTCCGCCCGGGCCGCGTGCGCCCTGCGCCGGGGCAGACCCAGGTCCACCGCCAGCGCGCCGGCCGCCACGCCGCCAAGCTTCAGGAAGTCCCTGCGGCTCACCTCCGCCATACCCTCACCTCCCATGCTGTAGACAAAGGGAGGGCCCGCCTTTCGGCAGAGCCCCCCCAGCTCTGGTCGTTACTGTACGATCGGCAGTTCGGCCTTCTCGTAGTTCGGGAAGCCGCCCTTCAGCGACAGGGCGTTGTAGCCCGCCATCCGAAGCACCGCGGCCGCCTGACCGGACTGCTGGCCGGAGTAGCAGTTGACGATGATCATCTTGTCGGTGGGCAGCTTGTCGAAGTTCATGCCCAGGGCCGCGAACGGGATGTTGACGGAGCCCTCCACGTGGCCGGCAGCGAAGTCGGCGTCAGCGCGGATGTCCAGGAGGAAGATGGAGTCGTCGCCGGCATCCAGCTTCTCCTTCACTTCGGCCGCGTCGATCATGTTCCGGTGGCTGGCCATGTTGTTGAAGTAGTCCTCGGCCGCCTCCATCAGGATCGCCGCTTCATCTACGGGCTCGGCTTCCGGACAGGGCGGGCACTCCTGGGTCTGGGCCACGGGAGCCTGGGCCGATGCGGCCGGCGCCTGGGTGCTGCCGCCGCAGGCGGTCAGGGCCGCCAGGGAGACGATCAGGGCCAGGGAAAGGGCCATGCGACGCTTCAGGTTCGTCATGTGGGATGACCTCCTTCGCTCACTCAGGACTCAAGCGCAGCTGACGATGTCGAAAAGCACGTCTCCAGCCACCGCTCTGCCGCTTTCGCTCACCCCGGTTCCCCCGCTCCCCCCGAGCGGAGCCACCTTGTGCTTTCACTCACAACATAGCACGGAAAGCCCGCAACGCCTAGAGCCACGGCCATTTGAAGGTTTAATCGCCATAAGCAAAACCTTATACCTGGGTGAAAAGGACGAGCCGCCCCCCTCCCAAAGGGAGGGGAAAAGCGGCCCGGAAATGATGAAGCCGGAGGATACCCCCGGCAGTGTGACCTCCGTACAATTACAAATAGCGATACATAAATCGCCGCAGCAGCGCGGCCCCGATCCAGGCGCCGAACAGCGCGCCGAGCACCCAGTACCAGGGGTGCAGCGAGAGGTTGACCATGCCGGTCATCACCGCGCCGATGGTGCAGCCCCAGCCCACCCGGGCGCCGTAGCCCATGAGCACGCCGCCGGCCAGCCGGATCAGCGTGGGCGCCCGCCCGCCGGGGCCCCGCACCCGGAACTCGCGGCCGAACCGGGCCCCGAAAAAGCCGCCGATCAGCAGCCCGCCCGCGTAGGAAGCCGCCGAGAGGTCGGTCAGCAGGAACACCCGGCTCACGCCCCAGCCCGTGCCGGTGAGCGCCATGAAGGCCACCAGCAGCACCGCCATGACCACGGCGCCCACCTCCGGCGCCCAGGGCGACCGCAGCCGGCCCAGGCGGGGCGCGGCGGGCAGCTCCTCGCCGGCGTGGGGCAGCCGCCGCTCCCACGCCACCACCGCCACCAGGCCCAGAAGCAGCAGGCCGACGGCGACCCAGGCGTTGAAGGTCTGCTGCGCCGCCTGCGCCGTCAGGAACGGCAGCTTCACGTGCAGCCAGGTGCCGGCCAGCACGCCCAGCAGGATCGAGAGCTGCGACAGCTGCCCCTCGCCCAGCCGCCAGAAGGCCCCGGCGATGCAGCTTCCCGCCAGCACCATCCCCACGGCGAAGATCGCCCCGCCGGCCAGGGCGCCCAGCGGCGTCGGCCCGGCGACGGCCTCCACCGCCACCCCCCGCTGCGCCTGGAGGATGGCGCCGCCGGTCACCGTCAGCAGGAAGAGCAGCAGCATGGCCCGGGTCATGCGCAGGGCCCGGAAGAGAAACAGGTCGCGCAGGGCGCTCACGAAGCAGAGGCGCGAGCGCTGAAACACAAAGCCGGAAAGCGCCCCGGCGGCCAACAGCCCGCCGAGGATATGCGTCGTCGTCATTCCGCAACCTCCCAGAGGCCCGTAGGAGGGGATCGTTGATGAGCAATGGACTTGACATCTTCTGCACAGTGGCCAAGCACGGCTCGATGTCGCGGGCGGCGGCAGAGCTCCACCTCTCCCAGCCGGCGATCAGCCAGCGGCTCCGGGCGCTGGAAGAGCACTACGGCCTGCAGCTCTTCCGCCGGACCAACCGCGGGGTCGAGCTGACCCCGGCCGGCGAAACCCTGTCGCGCTATGCGCAGCGCATCCTGCAACTGGAGCGGTCTCTGGAGGCGGAGATGGCGGCCCTGCGCGCGGCCGAGCCGAAGCAGATCGTCATCGGTGCCACGTCGGCGATCGGGGGCTACGCCCTGCCCTGCACGGTCTACCTCTTCCAGCAGAAGTACCCCGACGCCCGCATCCAGCTGCAGATCGGCAAGCGCGCCGACGTCATCCAGCGGCTGGAGGACGGCCTGGTGGACCTCGCCCTGGTGGAGGGCCCTGCGGTCGCGCCCCCGACCCAGGACTGGCAGGTGAGCGCGATCAGCGAGGAGGAGCTGGTGCTCATCACCCCGCCGGGCGGGCCGTTCGCCGGGCAGGAGACCTACACCGCCGACGACCTCACCCGGCTGCCGGTCATCATCCGCGAGCAGGGCTCGGGCACCCGGATGGCCGTCGAGGAGGGCTGGAAGGCCGCCGGCCGCAGCGTGAGCGAACTCAACATCGCCATGGAACTCACCAGCGTGGACGCGATCAAGACCTCCGTGGCCTCGGGCCACGGCGTCGCCCTGGTCAGCCGCTGGTGCGTGCGGGCCGAGGCCCGCATGGGCCACCTGCGCATGGCGCAGCTGGAGGACATCGCCTTCACCAGCCGCTGGACCCTGCTCGTTCCCAAGGGCGGCATGAGGAGCGCCATCGAGCGGGCCCTGCTGCGCACCCTGCGCTCGCCCGCCGAGCGGGGCTTCTGCTGAGCCCTCACAGCCGCTCGATCTGGAACTGCCAGATGCCGTCGGCCACCTCCTCCACCCGGAAGCGGCAGGGCAGCTTGCGCAGGTGCTCCCGGAGCAGCCTGACCGTGCAGGAGTGGTCAGACTCCATGATCAGCCGGTCGCCCGGCTTCATACTGCGCAGCTTCGCCTCCGCCTTCAGCAGGGGGGCCGGGCACATTTCCCCGTATACGTTCAGCGTGTAAGTCGCCATACCGCCTACCTCCGCCGGAACTGTTCGGTGCCATATGCAAATAATCCTTGCGATAACGTTACAGGGGTCGCGGCAGCGTGCCGCGACCCCTGAACTTTTCGACCCTACATGATCTTTCGCAGGACCACCAGGTGGTTGTCCTCCACATCGAACTCCTCCAGCACCCGGCCCGTCCCCCTGGCCACGCACGAGACCGGGTCCTCGGCGAGGTGGGCCGGCACGCCTGTCTCTGCGGCGATCACCTGATCGAGGCCGTGCAGCAGCGACCCGCCGCCGGTCATCACGATGCCCCGCTCCACGATGTCGGCCGAAAGCTCGGGGGGCGTGGCCTCCAGCACCGCCTTGATGGTGTCGCACAGGGAGACCACCAGCTCGCTGACCGCCTCGCGCACCTCCGCCGAGGTCACCGTCACGGTCTTGGGCAGGCCGGACATCAGGTCGCGGCCCCGCACGTCCATCGACTCGTTCCGGCTGTTGCAGCCGGCGCTGCCGACGGTCATCTTGATCTCCTCGGCCGTCCGCTCGCCGATCAGGAGGTTGTACTTCATCTTCATGTACCGGGCGATGGCCTCGTCGAACTTGTCGCCGCCGATGCGGATCGACTCCGTCCGCACGATGCCGCCCAGCGAGAGCACGGCCACGTCGGTGGTGCCGCCGCCGATGTCGATGACCATGTGGCCGGCAGGCTGCGTGATGTCCAGCCCGGCCCCCAGCGCCGCCGCCAGCGGCTCCTCCACCACGGTCGCCGTCTTGGCGCCGGCCTCCATGGCCGCCTCCACCACCGCCCGCTTCTCCACGGTGGTCACGTTGGCGGGGATGCAGATCACCATGCGCGGGCGCGCCAAAAGGCGGGGCCCCGACACCCGCCTCAGAAAGGCTTTCAGCATCGCCTCGGTGACGTCGTAGTCCGCGATGACCCCTTCGCGCAGGGGGCGAATCGCAACGATGTTGCCCGGCGTTCGACCCAGCATGCGGCGGGCTTCCTCACCAATAGCCAGTACCTGCTTCGTGTCGCGGTGCATCGCCACCACTGAGGGCTCCCGCAGGACGACCCCCTTCCCCTTGACGTACACCAGCACCGTCGCCGTGCCGAGATCGACGCCCACATCTGTTGCCCAACCAAACACGCCTCGCTTGCCCCCTGTTCAAAGGCTGGAAAGTTTATCTTTTCCCGTTTCCAGCTTTCGACGCCAGGGAGCAAACTCCTCTGCCGCGCGGCTACCGTTCCAGATACTTTTGGCGGGTCGCCGCGCCCCCGCGGATGTGGCGCTCGGCCTTGTTCTGATCCAGGACACGCTTGACCTTTGCGGCCAGCTCGGGGTTGATGCGGGGCAGGCGTTCCGTCACGTCCTTGTGGACGGTGCTCTTGGAGACGCCGAACACAGAGGCGGTTTCCCGCACGGTGTCCTTCGTCCGGCAGATGTGATGGCCTATCTCCAGCACACGCTTCCAGATGTGATCTTTCACCGCTGGGCCCCCTTCGCCCTGGATGGTTGGTAGAGTCTATTGGGGCGAAGGGGCAAACATGACGAACCGGGGGCTGGGGAGCGCTGGAAATGCGCGCGCCCAGCCCCCGCCCGCGGCACCCGGCGGGGGCGTGTGCAGATGCAGCGTTATTCGTCCAGGTAAGCGAGGGGGTCTACGGGCTCGTCGTCGACGAGCAGCGCGAAGAGCAGGTGCGGACCCAGCTCGCTGCGCGGGGGGGCGGGCAGTCCGATCCGCCCGATGCGCGCCCCGGCCTCCACCGCCTCGCCCTCGGCCACCGCCGCCTCGGCCAGGCCGGCGTAGCGGCTCTGCCGGCCGTCGCCGTGGTCCAGCAGCACCGTGATCCCGTCCACCGGATGCTCCTCCACTGCCGCCACGGTGCCGCCCGCTGCGGCCACCACCGGCTGCCCCGGCGTCGCCTCCAGCACCAGGCCGTCGTACAGCCGGTAGTCGCCCAGGCTGGCGTCCACGGCGCCGAAGGGCATCACCA
>JAMNXV010000172.1 GCA_023623185.1 Bacillota bacterium | reverse complement strand
TCCATCCGAGCCCGCAACTCCCGATGGACTCCCCAGCGTCGGAACAAGATCCCCGCCGCAGCAGATCGCGTGCCGCTGACGTTCCCCTTGCCCCAATTTCTGCGTGGGCGTCAACTGGATCATGGCGCAAGACCATGACGGCCAAAACTCGCAACTCGTGTGAGTCACAGCCCGAGTGACGCCCCTGCCAACCCCGCAACTGAGCCATATGGCCGCTCCCGCGCCAGCCTGCCGCTGCGACCCGCCAGTAAACAGCCCCGGCGGCGAGCAGTTCCTGCGAAATCGGCATGAATTCGTGCCAGCGGAGGCGCTCGACGGCGCCTCCGCCTGGTCTACCTCCAACGACTTGCGCGTTTCGCCCAGAGGTCGACGAAGCAACAAACAGGCAAACAAGCCCAGAACAGGAGGAGTTTGTATGTTCGGCGTCGAACTCAGAATATTGGAGGGATGGCCGTGGAGGCGTTGGCGAGACTGCGCCTGCATCAGAAGAAGCCGCTGGAGGTCCGGGTTCCGGATCTCCTCTGGAAAGACCGCGGCCTGACCGAGGGAGCCCGCTACCTGTGGTGCTACCTCTGGATGCTGCGCGACATCTGCAGCAGATTTACCTTCGCGGAACTCCGGAAAGGGACCGGGCTCAGCCAGCACAGCCTCCTCCGCCACCTCAACGCGCTGGCCCGCAAGGACTGGCTGAGGTACTCCCGCTCCGGCCGCACCGTGGAGGTGCATCCCCTCTGGCCGAAGTCCTCCCGGTGGATTGTGCTGGTCGACGACCTGCTGCTCGATCACAGCCTTCCGCACGCCGCCAGGTGGGTGTGGGGTGTCATCCGCCGCCTGGGCCGGCGGTTCAGTTATGCGATGCTGATGAAGCACACCGGGTATTCGCATAACAGCCTGACCAAGTACTTACGTATACTTCGCGAAAAGGGATATCTTTCGGGGCTCACCTGCAGAGTCGGAAGGCGAAAGGCGTTCGATCTCACACCCGCAAACCCCGCGGAAGACCGACGGCTCGCAGCTCTGGCGAGATTCGAGAAGAGCAAGGCAGTCATCGAGCAGTGGAAGGCGTACTCGATGGGGCAGTTCCTGTTGGCGCGCAAGATCGAGATGCTCACCGGCGCAGTTGTAATCGAAAACGGGGCCGCCAGCTGCCTGGACAACCCCGAGACCGGTGGGCGTATGCAGTTCGATCTGTTCTTACCCAAATACAGTGTGGCCCTCGAGTTTCAGGGTCCACAGCACACCCGCGTCACGCAGCGGTTCCCCGACGAGGCCGCGCTGCGGGCGCAGCAGCGCCGGGACCAGCTGAAACGCCGGTTAAGCGCGGAAGCCGGCATCACGCTCATCGAGGTCTTCCCCCAGGACCTGAGCTTCGACCGCCTCGCGGAACTCCTGCGCGCTGCCGGGGTGCCGCTGAGAAGCATCCCGGACGAAGAACGCTACGTATATCAGGCGCTGTACCGCCATTCGGAGCGCTACCGGGCGACAGCCCGGAGCAAGATGGCGGTCTGAATGATGGCCTGTGCCCGCTATGGCTGCGGCTCCGGCCCGTCCACCTCCGGGATCATTGCCGTGCGCGCCCCGGGGCGGGGCTCCACAGCCCCGCGCTTCACGTAGAAAGTTGCGAGGGCCTTGGCGACCAGCTTTCCGTTCAAGTCCTCGATCTCCACCTCGCCCACCGCGGTGGTGCCCCCGACGTGCAAGGCCCGCGCATGGGCCAGGAGATCGCCGCGGCCCGGGGCGATGAAGTTCACCTTCATCTCAATCGTCGCCACCGCGTCGCCCGGCTTCAGCGCGCTGCGCAGGGCCGTGCCGAGCGCCGCGTCAGCCAGCGTGCAGAGCGCCCCGCCGTGCGCCATGCCCAGGTTGTTCTGCGTGTGCTCACTGGCCGGCATGCGGACGGTGCTCCTGCCGTGCCCGGCCTCGATCACCTCCGCCCCGATGACCTCACGAAACGGAATGCGCCCCATCTCCACTTCCCTCCCCTACGGTACAAGAAATGTTCAGGTCAAATCATAACTCTCCCGCATTCACCGTGGCAACTGCACAGGCCCCGGCGATAAGGCCAGGGCCCAGGCCCTGGCGTCACCGCAGAATCGCGTCCGGTCCACCGGCGGCGTCGCCGGTCACCTGGATCACCACCCGGTGCGGCACGCACACGATCATGTCGCCGGGGACGGAGATCCACCCGGTCAGCACGCAGACCTGATCGGGGCAGTCAGCTTCGCGCACCCGCACCGCGCCCCCGGCCACCTCCACGACCAGATGGCCGCCCGAGAGCTCCACGGGGTAGACGCCGTCCCGGCGCAGATCCAGCGTACGCCAGGCGTTTCCCCCCACGCTGACCACGGCCTGGGAGGGCGTGCTCCGGGCCGCGGGCCCCCAGGTCCTGCCCAGTACGAGGAGCAGCGCCAGGGCTGCGACCCCGCCGGCCAACACGAAGTCGGCGGGACGAATCATCCACGGTCGTGCCCGCCCAGCGCCCTCGCCGCTCCCCAAGACCCCGGCAGACCGCAGTCGCCGCAGGAGGAGGCCGACGAGCGTCCCCGTCAGCAGCCCGACCGGCGGGCCCAGCACGAGCAGGAGCGGCAGCAGGAGCAACACGCCCGGGGTGGCGGTAACCGCAGCGGCTGCGGCGAGCTGGCCCACATGGTGGGCGACGGCGCCGGCCGCGCTGACCCCTGCGGGCCCGAAACGCCGGCTGCGGGCGAAGAGCGCCATGGCCGCCCACGCCAGCAGCCCGCCCAAACCGCCCACGAAGAAGGCGGGGCCGAAGAGCGTGCCGGCAAAGATCTGGGTCAGAACGAAGCGCGCGGCCCAAACGGCAAAACCCGCCCCCGGCCCGTCCAGGGCGAGGGCGGCCAGCGTGGCGGCGTTGGCCAGCCCCCAACGCACCCCGGGCACGGGCGCCGGCGGCGGAAGCTGCCGTTCCAGCAGCGCAAGGGCAAGACCCACGGCCGTCAGGA
>JAMNXV010000028.1 GCA_023623185.1 Bacillota bacterium | reverse complement strand
ATGCTGACCATGATGCTCGTTCCCGCTCTGGCCCAGGCGGAGACCGCGGTCCGCCTGGTGGTGGACGGGGTCGAGGTACAGACCGACGTGGCCCCTGTCCTGGAGAACGACCGTACGCTGGTGCCCATCCGTGCAGTGACTGAAGCCCTCGGGTTTGAGGTGGAGTGGGACCAGGAGACCCGCACGGCGACCCTGACCAAGGGCGAGACGACGATCCAGCTCACCGTGGGCAGTCCGGAAGCCGTGGTCAACGGGGAGAAGGTGGCGCTCGACGTGGCCCCCTTCATCGTCTCCGACCGCATGATGGTCCCTGTTCGCTTCGTCGCCGAGGAGATCGGCCTGCTGGTCGACTGGGAGCAGGAGACCCGCACGGTGCTCATCACTTCGCAGCCGCCAGCGGATGAGGCTGCGGAGACCGGTGAGTCCGACGAGGATGGCGAGGCGGATGAGGCCGGCGAGCCCGCCGGTGTGGTCGACCCGGCCGCGCTGGAACTGCTCGCGCAGGCTCATGTTGCTTCCGAGGTGAACGTCCGGCAGACGGGCCACCTCACCGTGACCATCGAGGGCGGGCTGATTCCCGTCGATTCCGAGATATTCCTCGAAATGTACCAGGAGACGCCGGAGCGGGCCCTCGGCTACAACACGGTGCGGGCCTTCGGGATGGAGCAGACGATCGGGGTTGCGGTACTCGACGGCCAGTACTGGATGCAGGACGAGACGGGCGCATGGGTTCAGATGGCGCTGGAGGAGATGGCGCCGACGGATCGCCTGTCTGACCCGTCCGCCCTGGTCAACCTCAACCCCGCGGAATACGACTGGGCCAGCGCCACCGTTACCCGCGAGGCCTACGAGGAGACCGAACTGCAGGTCGTGACGGTGGTCATGGACAAGGCGGGACTGGCCGCTCTGATCGGTGAGGCGTCCGAGCTGATCACCGACGTTCGGATGGAGGCCCGGTACTGGCTCAACGACGACGGCACGCTGCATCACATCGATGTGTATGTCGAGACCATCGCCGGCGAGCCGGTGCCCATGCGGGTGGTCATGCAGGGCACCGTGTTCATCGAGCCCTGGGACGGGACCATCGAGTTCCCGCCCGAGATCACCGGTGCTGCCGAGTAGTCGGCGGCCGGAGCGGGGTCTTTCCCTCGATCGAGCAAGGTGTGGGGCTGCGGGAGCCGGATTCCCGCAGCCCCTGATCTTTTTCGCCCTCTCCCGCGATCCGCCCGTTGACAACGGGCCCGGCATCTCCCATGTCCCCCCGTCCGAAGAACCCGCCGCCGGACCGGCGGGCGGAGATCCTCGACGCCGCCCTGCGGCTCTTCGCCGAGAAGGGGTACGCCGAGGCCACCAACGCCGAGATCGCCAAGGAGGCCGGGGTCACCGCGGCGGCACTCTACTACTACTTCCCCAGCAAGGAGGAGCTGTTCAGGGCCGCGGTGCGCCAGCACATCGGGCGGTTTGTCCCGACGCTGCGGGCGCTGACGGCGCAGGCGCCCGCGGACGCCTCCGGTCCGGAGGCCGTCGGGATGATCCTCCGGAGCGCGCTGGCTTTCTTCACGGAGGAGAAGACGCAGCTGGTGCTCCGGATTGTCCTGGCCGAGGGGCCCCGGCGCCCCGAGATCCGCCAGATCTGGATCGACCAGATCACCGGGATCTTCGAGTTGCTGGCCCCCTTCGTGATGAACGCCATCGCCTCGGGGCAGATCCGCCCCATCGACCCCCGGCTGATCTTCGTCCTGCTCCAGGGCCCCATGCTGTCGACCGTGATCATCCGGGACCTGCTGCAGGTTCCCGCGCTGGAGGGGCTCACCAACGACGCCGTGGTCGACGCGGTCCTGGAAACTACGCTGGCCGGCCTTCGGACCGACGGCTGAGAGAGGAGGAACACGCCGTGCTCCAGCGCATCCTGGCCCTGGCCCAGAAGGAGTTCATCCAGATCCGGCGCGACCGGCGGAACCTGGCGATGATGCTGGTCCTGCCGATCCTCTGGCTCATCCTCTTCGGCTATGCGTTCACCTTCGACGTGGGCGAAGTCCCCGTGGCCGTCGTCGACCGGAGCGGCACGACCATCGGCGCCGCCGTGGCCGACGCGCTCCGCAGCTACGACCGCTTCGTCCCCGCCGACCTGCCGGAACCGTCTGAGGCCGGCATCCGGGAGGCGATCTTCCGGGGCGAGGTGGTGATGGGCGTCCTCATCCCGCCCGGCTACGGCGACGAGGCGCATGCCGAGCTGCACATCCTGCTGGACGGGGCGAACCTCTTCGCCGCCCAGACCGCGGCCCGCCTGATCCCGAGCGCGCTGGAGCCCGCCCAGGAGGTTGTGCGGGCGGAGCTTCAGGCCCGCACCCGGGCGCATGTGGCGGAGCTGATCGCCGAGGCGGCCGAGGCGCGCAAGGCTGAGGTGCTCGAGGGAGCGGCGAGTCCGCCGTGACGCCCCTGCCGTTCCCCCGGGCAAACCTCTGCCCGGGGGTTTTCGTATTGGTTATGGGAGAACGAACAACATGGGGGAGTGGGAACCGATGAAGGGGGATCACACACGCCGTGCCAGGTGGCTGGCCTGGCTGATGCTCGCGGCGCTGCTCGTGCACGGGCCGGTGGGGGCAGGAGCGGAGGAGCCGCTGCAGCCGGAGGTGGCGGAGTACCCGGCTGAGAACTACGAACCCGGTCCGGGGTGGCCGGAGGGCTGGACGCCGCCGCCCCCGCCCGAGGGCATGTCGGAGCAGATGCGGGCGGAGGTGGAACAGGCGCTCCGGGACAATCCGGATATGTATGATCGGTACGACTGGTGGGTGTGGGATCCGCTTCCTGCCTGGACCCAGGAGTATCCCTGGTACTGGGAGGAGGACTGGATGGTCTGCGGGACGACGATCCACGTGTACGCCTATCCGAAGCCGGATACGCGGTTGATCCAGCAGGTCTTCGACCGGTCGTACGTCGTGGGGCGGCTGCACCTGAAGCCGTGCAGGTA
>JAMNXV010000214.1 GCA_023623185.1 Bacillota bacterium | reverse complement strand
TGCAGACCCAGTTCATCTTCACCCTGCGGGCCCTGGTGCCGCGGTTCTCCACCCTGAACCCCATCACCGGGCTGCAGCGCATCTTTTCACTGCGGACCCTCACCGAGCTCCTCAAAGGGCTGATCAAGCTCGCGGCGATCGGCTACATCGCCTTCCGGAGCGTCCGCGATCTGGTGCCGAAGTTTCCCAACCTGATGGCACAGACCGTTCCGGCGGGGCTCAGCGCCATCGCCGACATGGTGCTCGACGTGATGCTGGCCGTGGGCCTGGCCTTCCTTGCCATTGGCGTGCTCGACTACGGGTACCAGTACTGGGAGTTCCGCCGGTCGCTGCGCATGACCAAGCAGGAGGTCAAGCAGGAGCACCGGGAGCAGGAGGGGGCGCCGGAACTGAAGTCCCGGCAGCGGCAGCGCATGCGGGAGATGGCCATGCGGCGCCGGGCCCTGGTGGAAGTGCCCAAGGCCGACGTGGTCGTCACTAACCCGACCCACTTCGCCGTCGCCCTGAAGTACGAGGCGGCCAAGGACGCAGCGCCCCGGGTCGTCGCGAAGGGCGCCGACCTGCTGGCGCAGGAGATCAAGAAGATCGCCCGGGCGCACGACGTGCCCCTGGTGGAGAACCGGGCCCTGGCCCGGGGGCTCTACTACGACGTCGAGGTCGGGCGGCTCATACCCCCCGAATACTACCAGGCCGTAGCCGAGGTGCTGGCCTTTGTCTACAACCTCCGGCGGCAGAACCGGCGGGCCGGTCAGGAATAAATCCGCTGACACCGAGGTGAGAGAGCTGTGACCAACCCAAGCGGCGCCCCGTCGATCCGGGTCTCAGACGTCGCCGTGGCCGGCGCCATGGTGGCCATGGTCACCCTGCTCATCGTGCCCCTGCCCGAGTTCGTGGTGGACCTTCTGCTCACGTTCAACATCGCGGCGGCGGTGGTGATCGTGCTGGTCTCCATCTTCACCACCGAGGTCCTCCAGTTCTCGTCCCTGCCGACCCTGCTGCTCATCACCACCCTGTTCCGCATCACGCTCAACATCGCCACCACCCGCCTCCTGCTCACCACCGGCGAGGCGGGCGAGGTCATCCGCCGCTTCGGCGAGTACGTCATCGGCGGCAACACGGTGGTCGGACTCATCGTCTTCCTCATCCTGATCATTGTGCAGTTCATCGTGATCACCAAGGGCGCCGAGCGGGTCTCCGAAGTGGCGGCCCGCTTCACGCTCGATGCCATGCCGGGCAAGCAGATGTCCATCGACGCCGACCTGAACGCCGGCCTCATCACCGAGGCCGAGGCCCGGGCCCGGCGACGGCAGATCGAGCGGGAGGCCGACTTCTACGGCGCCATGGACGGCGCTACCAAGTTCATCAAGGGCGACGCCATCGCCGGCCTGCTCATCGTCTTCATCAACCTGCTGGGCGGCTTCATCATCGGCATGCTCCAGCACGGCATGACTTTCCAGGAGGCCTGGGGCCACTTCTCGCTGCGCACCGTGGGCGACGGCCTGGTGACCCAGATCCCGGCCCTCTTGATCTCCACCGCCGCCGGCATCGTGGTGACCCGCGCGGCCGACGAGTCCAGCCTCGGTATCGAGCTCACCCGCCAACTGGGCGGCGACCCGAAGCTGCTCATGCTGGCGGGCGGCCTCATGATGGCCCTGGGCGTCATCCCCGGGCTGCCCACTGTGCCTTTCTTCGTCATCGGTAGCCTGATCCTGGGCATCGGGGCCATCGGCTCCCGCTACCAGCGGAGGCAGCTCGCGGCCGAGGCGCCCGAGCCCGAGCCGCTGCCCATCACCAACGACATGCTGCCCGAGACCAGGGTGCAGCTCACCCCGGTCGACCCGCTGGAGGTGGAGCTGGGCTACGCCCTGGTGCCCATGGCCGAGCCGGGCCGGGGCGGCGACCTGCTGGACCGGGTGGTGGCCGTGCGCAAGCAGGTGGCGGCCAACCTGGGGCTCCTCCTGCCCTACATCCGGGTGCGGGACAACCTCGCGCTGGACCCGTATCAGTATGTCATCAAACTGCGGGGCATCGAGGTGGGCTCCTACGAGCTGCAGCCCGACCGCTACCTCGCGATGGACCCGGGCGGCCTCGATGAGACCGTGCCCGGCCAGCCCACGGTAGAGCCGGCCTTCGGCCTCCCGGGGCTCTGGATCTCGCCCGCGGACAAGCAGCGGGCTGAGCTGATCGGCTACACCGTGGTCGACCCGGCCTCGGTGCTGGTGGCGCACCTCACCGAGGTCATCAAGGAGAACGCGCACCAGCTCCTGGGCCGGCAGGAGGTCAAGGGCATGGTGGACATGGTGAAGGAGACCCACCCGGCCCTGGTGGAGGAGCTGACACCCCGCCTGCTGAGCCTGGGCGAGATCCAGAAGGTCCTGCAGAACCTGCTGGCCGAGAGCGTGCCCATCCGCGATCTGGTGCTGATCTTCGAGGCACTGGCCGACTGGGCGCCGGTCACCAAAGACCCCGACCAGCTCACCGAGAAGGTGCGTGTGGCCCTGGGGCGGACCATCGTCCACCACTTCGAGCTGGGGCCGGTCATCAAGGCCATCACCCTCGCGCCGGACGTGGAGCAGCGGCTCACCGCCGCCGCCGAGAAGCGGGGCCCCGCGCCCGGCCTCGACCCGCAGCTCGCCCAGGCCGTCATCGAGGGCATCGGGCGGGAGGCGCAGAAGATGGCGCAGGCGGGCCACACCCCCGTGCTGGTCTGCTCGCCGGCCCTGCGGCCGGTGATCCGGCGCATCGCCCAGCACACCTACCCGCGGCTGATCGTGCTCTCCTATGCGGAACTGGATCCGAAGCTTGAGATCGAGTCGGCGGGGGTGATACGTGCATGATGCAAGTGAAGAAGTACATGGCCCCCACGTATGCGGAGGCCCTCATTCTGGCCAAGAACGAACTCGGCACCGACGCCGTCATCGTCGAGAGCCGCAAGGTGCGGGTGGGAGGCATTTTCGGCCTCTTCGGCCGCGAGATGACCGA
>JAMNXV010000087.1 GCA_023623185.1 Bacillota bacterium | reverse complement strand
ATGATCATGTCCGTGTAGAGTGTTAGCAGGGACCCCCTTAGATGTTTGGCCAATAAAGATGTAAATGGTCTCCTAAATGGTCTCCAAGAACGGCCTGCAGCTGCCGCCATACCTCTGGGTGCTGGGGGTAAGACGAGGGGATCGGACCGAAGACAGTGGACTACCTGCAGATCCTGGCCGGGCTGGACACAAGCGCGGTTGACCGCCACCTGGCCCTCTTCCTGAAACAGGCGGGGGTGGCGGCCGACCCGTACACGGAACGGAAAACGATTATCGATGCCGCGGCCGGGGTGCTCGGCGTCGACAGAGCGGTACTGGACTACAGCATCTGGAGGTATATGGTCGATCGCTCAGGGCGGGGGAGCGGTCATGCGGCCGAGGTGATGGGTGACGATGAAGGTGTCGAAGATGACCCGGAGGCGGCCCATTATATGCTCTCCAACTATCGGGAGGCGATGCTGGAGCACCTGCTTATCGGCGAGCTGATGCGCAAGTCGTGGCCGACTCCGCTGGAGGTGTACAAGCCCCAGGTCGGTGCGGTGGGCGTTGACCTGCTGCTCGTGCGGAATGGCGTGACGCGGGCCGTGCAGCTGAAGACATCCAAGATCGGTGCCCGGACGAGTTCGGTCAACGTGCATACGAGTCTATGGAATCGCCCCAGACCCTGCGTCATCTGGACTCTGTTCGATGCGGATACGCTTGAACTCAAGGAGTTTCTGTGGCTGGGGGAACCCGGGCAGCCGTTGCCGCCGATGGATGAGCTGGAGATGGCCAGGCACGTGAAGGCGAACGCGCAGGGATACAAGGCCTACCGCCCGGCGTTGCGGGTGGTGCCAAAGCGGTACTTCAAGCGGTTGACGTCGGTGGAGGAGTTGCTTACCCAGCTTTTCGGCGACGCCAAGTGAGCAGTTGGCTGCTCTGTGACAGGATCGATACCAGGTGCAGATAAGTGTACTCCATGAGCCGTTGAGGGGTCATGGGAGGCGCCTCTTGGGTGTCGCCTACAAATCGAAGCTCGCCCAACCGACAAGGTCTGGTGGATGGAATGTGGAACTTATTACGATCAACCGGCCAGGGACTACGGAACCGATGACAGGTGCTTGAACTGAGTTAGCTTATGAATCAAACACGAGGTAGTTCCAACCCGTTTCGTCGTCCTAATCTACATGCTATGCGTGAATTCGGGTGGTACGGGGGGAGCAAGTGTGATATCTGTGTTGGAAACGTGTCAGCCGCGAACCGAGTTGCTGAAGGGCAAGTTCAACCCGGAGATCTTCACGGCTTCACTGGGTCCAATCCTCAGCTACTACCGGAGCGGCCAGGCGACGGTGGACACGCTGTACACCAACGCCGAGCTGTTCTTCAGAGAAGCAACCTATCCGACGCAGGGGTTGAAGCTGGCTCTCAGCGAGGTGTTTGCGCGCCTGGCCGGAGATGTCACGGTACCGGCCATTCATCGGCTGGAGACAGCCTTCGGTGGCGGCAAGACCCACACCCTGATTGCGTGCGCCCATATCGCCTTCCGGGGTAAGGAACTGAAGGAAGTGACCGCGGGCCTACTGGAGCCCGACCTGCTCCCAGATCCGGGTTCCGTGGCCGTGGTCGGCGTGGCTGGTGACGAGATTCCTGTTCACAAGCCCAAGGGCGAAGCCCTGGTGCCGTATACGCTGTGGGGCGAGATTGCCTACCAAATTGGCGGCGAGGAACTTTATCGGGCGGTCAGCGAGGAGGCGCAATCCCACGCGGCACCGGGGAAGACGTACTTTGAAAAGGTGCTGGGCGGACGCAAGGTACTGATCATGCTGGATGAGCTCGCGCAGTACGCGGCGCGGCTCGAGGCTGCCCGCCCGGACGGCGCAAGCCAACTGGCGGCGTTCCTCATGGCGCTCCACGGGTACGCGCGCAATCACCCCGGTATCGCCATTGTACTTACCCTGGCGAGTGCCGCCGATGCCTTCGCGCGGCAGACCGAGCGGCTCACTCAGCTGCTCACCGAAGTCAAAGGCGAGGAGATCAGCGCGGACGAAGCCCTGAGCCTCGGTCACCAAGCGGTGCGCAGTGTGGCCAGCGTGGTCAGCCGCGATGCCGTGCAGATTACACCTGTACAGGGCGCGGAGATCTCATCGGTCCTGGCGAAGCGGCTCTTCACGGCAGTGGATCGTGCCGCGGCGCGGGAGACGGCGGAGGCGTACTTGGACATGTACCGGCGCAACTCTGCCGACTTGCCCGTGGAAGCGATCAGTGAGGGATACCGAGAACGGATCATCGCCAACTACCCGTTCCATCCCACGTTGATCGACTTCCTGAACCAGAAGCTGGCCAACGCGGAGAACTTCCAGGGTACGCGTGGAGTGTTGCGCGTTCTGTCCCTGGTTGTGCGCAGCATCTGGGAAAACAAGCTGAATGTGCCCATGATCCATGCGTGCCATTTTGACCTCCGTTCGGCTCGTGTGGTAGATGAACTGCTGGGGCGGACGGGGAGTGGCGATCTGCTTCCCATCCTCAACGCCGACGTGGGCGGGGTGGACACAGGTGGCCTGGAGGGAGGCAAGAGCAACGCCCAGCTCGCCGATGAGGAGAACCCGCATCCCGAGGGGTATCCACTGTATGAGTACACCTGGAAGACGGTGTTCCTGCACAGCCTCGTCGGTCGGGAGCTCGGCCTTGGGTCCAACATCTTCGGGTTGACAGAATCCGACGCGCTCTTTGCCGTGGCGTTCCCGGGTATGACGCCCGCACAGGTCCGGATGGCGCTGGAGGAGATCCCCAAGCGGGCGTATTACCTGAAGTATGAACAGGGCCGGTACTTCGCCAGCGACACGCCCACTCTAAACAGCGTACTCGCCCGGATCCGGCGCACGATCGGTCGGGACTCCCTGGAAGAACTGGTCGCCGCCACGGCGCGCAAGCTGGTCAAGACGGGGGAGGGCATCTTCCACGTCGAACACGATGTGACCCTGCCTGAGCACCTGCCGGAAGGTAA
>JAMNXV010000014.1 GCA_023623185.1 Bacillota bacterium | reverse complement strand
AGCCCCGCTCGACTTGCATGTCTTAGGCACGCCGCCAGCGTTCGTCCTGAGCCAGGATCAAACTCTCCGTGGAAAAGTTCGATTGGCTCGTTTGAAGTACTCGGCTCGCTTGGCTTTTCCTCTTCTGCACTGTCTAGTTTTCAAGGTTCGAGACCGCCGCCGCCGTCAGGCGACAGCTTTATCAGTTTAACAAGCTCTCGGCTTCGTGTCAACCGGCCAGTTCGTTCCAGCCGTTCGTTTCCACCGGCCGCTTCCGGCCCGGCCGCTCCAGCCGAGCCCGCCGCCATCCGGCGGCAAGAAGTCATTCTATCAGGCAGACCGATCGGCGTCAACCGACCAAATCCGTCCAATCGAATGGCCGCATCCTGAAGTGGCGGCCTGTGCATCTTAACACGCGACGCCGCCCGCGGGCAAGCCCTGACCCCGGACCGACAATTTCTACTTCAGCCGGAAACATCACATCAATCGCGACCCGCCCGATCTCAAGGTCCTGACCGACTGCAGGCCGACCCCCGTTGCAGCCGCGGATCCAGGGCCTCCCGCAGCCCCTCGCCCACCAGGTTGACCGCCAGGATCGCCACGAAGATGAGCAGCCCCGGCGGCAGCCAGATCCACGGCTGCAGGAGCAGCACCTTCAATGATATCGCCGCGGACAGCATGTTTCCCCAGGAGGGCGTCGGTTGCTGCACCCCAAAGCCCAGGAACGAGAGGCCGGCCTCGCTGAGGATCGCTGACCCGACCCCAAGCGTCGCGGCCACCATCACCGGGGCCATGGCGTTGGGCAGGATGTGGCGGAAGATGATCTGCCCGTCCGGCACGCCGATCGCCCGGGCGGCCTCCACGTACTCCCGGCTGCGCAAGGTAAGGAACTGTCCCCGCACCAGGCGGCAGATCCCGGTCCAGCCCAGAAGGCCGATCACGACCATCGTATTGTATACCGACGGCCGCAGGACCGCGGCCATCGTGAGCGCCAGGGGGAAGAACGGCACGATCATCACCACGTCCGTGATTCGCATGATCACGCTGTCCACCGCGCCGCCGTAATACCCGGCGATGGCCCCCAGGGTCACGCCGATCACCATATAGATCGAGACGGCGACCAGCCCCACCGTCAGCGAGACCCGCCCGCCGTAGAGCAGCCTGGTGTAGACGTCGCGTCCCAGCTCGTCCGTGCCCAGCCAGTGCTCCCGGGAGGGCGGCTGTTCCGCGCGCCGGATGTCCGGCAGATCCCGGTCGTGCCGGGCGAGCTGCGGCGCGAACACCGAGGCGAGGACGAGCACGATGAGCACGTACAGCCCCAGCATCGCCCGCCGGTTGGCGCGAAAGCGGCGCCAGGCCACCGTCACTCCCCCCAACTGCTCAGTCGTAACGCACCCGCGGATCGACCACGGCGTAGCCCACATCCGCCAGCAGACTGCCCAGCAGCGTCAGCCCCGCGAACAGCAGGTTCAGGGCCATCAGCACCGGGTAGTCCCGCTCCAGCAGGGCGGTATACATCAGCCGGCCGATCCCCGGCCACTGGAAGACCGACTCGGTGATGATCGCCCCGCCCAGCAGGGCCGGCAGGTTGAGGCCCAGCAGCGTGATCACCGGCATGAGGGCGTTGCGCAGAGCGTGCCGGTAGAGCACCACCCGCTCCGGCAGCCCTTTGGCCCGGGCGGTGCGCAGGTAGTCCTGCCCGAGCACCTCCAGCATCGCAGAGCGCACATGGCTCATCAGCCCGGCGATGCCGGTCACCCCCAGGGCCGTCGCCGGCAGGATGAGGTGGCGGGCGGCATCCAGGAAGAGCGCGGCGCCGGTGAACTGGGCGCCCGGGGTCGTGAAGCCCGCCGACGGCAGGATCTGCAGGCCGCCCAGCGAGAGCCAGCGCAGGAGCAGGAGGCCGAGGAAAAAGGCCGGGATGGCCAGGCCGGCCAGCGAGCAGGTTGTCACCACCGTGTCGACCCAGGTGCCCCGCCGCACCGCGGCCAGGATGCCGAACGGGATGCCCGCCAGCAGCACGATGGACTCGGCCGCCACGCCCAGGGCGATGCTGGGCCCCAGCCGGTCGCCGATCAGCTCGGTGACGGGAATGCGGAACCGGATGGAGGTGCCCAGGTCGCCCCGCACGGCGCCCGTCAGCCAGCGCAAGTACTGCTGCGGCATGGGGCAGTCCAGGCAGTGGCGCCGGCGCAGCTCGGCCACCTTCGCCGGGTCGGCCCGGGGATCGATGAGCCCGCTGTACGGATCGCCCGGAGCCAGCCGGATCACGGCGAAGATCAGGAGAGAGGCGCCCAGCAGCATCGGCAGGAGCTGAGCCAGGCGCCGCAGGATGAACCCGGTCACCGCCCTTCCCTCCTTGATGCGGTTGCCGCATTCAACGCCGTTCCGGGGGAATCCAGAGCTCCCAGATGTTCCAGAGGATGCCCCGGGCGTCCGGCCGCAGGCCCCGCACCCGGTCCAGCCGCACCGCCTCGATCTGATCCTGGCTGTAGAGGAAGATCACCGGCAGTTCGTCGGCCAGCAGCCGGGCCCACTCCCGGTAGAACGGCCGCCGCGCCTCCGGATCCAGCCGACCCGCCCCGAGGCGCAGCAGCATCTGGCTGCGGGCGCTCTGCCAGCCCGTCGCCCGCCCCCAGCGGCTGTCGGGGTCGAAGACGGGCCCCGGGTCAGGATCCAGCCCCACGCCCCAGCCCATCAGCCAGGCGTCCACCTGCCCCCCGCCGAAGACCATCGCCGCGAGAGTGGAGAACTCCATCATCTGCAGGTCGACCTGGATGCCCACCGCCTTCAAGTCGGCCTGGATCAGCGGGGCCGACGCAGCCCGCACGGCGTTGCCGGAAGGATAGAGCAGAGTGAACCGGAAGCGGCGCCCGTCCCGGACCAGATAGCCCTCCGCGTCCCGCTCGGTCCAGCCCGCCTCGGCCAGCAGGCGGGTGGCGGTGGCCACGTCGCGGCTGCGGGCCGGGACCGCCTCCGGATCGTGGTACGGGTGGCCATGGGGCAGATGGCTCTCCGCGAGATGACCATACCCCTTCAGCAGGTGGTCGACCATGGCCGGCCGGTCGATGGCCAGCAGGATGGCCTGCCGCACCCGCCGGTCGGCAAAGAGCGGGTTGCGGTGGTTGAGCCCCAGGTACTGGTAGCCCAGGTCGGGCCGTGCAAAGACGCCGATGTTCGGGTCGCCCTCCACCAGCGCCACGTCCCCCGGTTTGAGCGGAACGTAGTCCAGCTCGCCGGCCTTCAGCTGGCCGGTGGCCACGTCCTGGTTGGCGATGCGGTAGATGATCCGCTCGATGTGCGGCCGGCCGCGGTGGTAGGCGTCGTGGCGCACCAGCTCGACGTACTGGTCCGGCACGTACCGCACGAACCGGTACGGCCCGGTGCCCACCGGCGCCCGCGTGGCGGGGTGCTCGGCCAGGTCGCCCGGCGGCGTGCCGGCGAAGACGTGCGCCGGGATCAGCGGGATGGCCAGGTTCTGCAGGAGCGGGGCGTGCGGCCGGTCGGCGGTGAAGACGACGGTGTGGTCATCGACCACCCGGATCGCCTCCCGCCCCTCTCCCTCCAGCCAGGCCTGCCATCCCGCCCGCTTCCGGTCGGCCGCCTCACGGGCGGTGATGCGCCCGGCGGCCTGCTCCCGGTCCGCCGCCGCACGCTCGGCCAGCATGGACCCGACGCCGCGCAGGGCCGCGTATTCCCCGGTGAGCACGCCGGGGTAGTCGGGGTGCAGGATGGCCCGGAAGGTGTACGCCACGTCGTGGGCGGTGAAGGGGCGGCCGTCGTGCCAGGTGACATCCCGCCTCAGCCGGAAGGTGAACTGCCGGTGATCAGGCGAGACGGAGAAGCTCTCGCACAGGTCGCACACCAGCGCCAGCCGCTCGTCCCGGGTCAGCAGGCCGGCAAAGACCAGGCCGACGACGTTGGCGTCGTAGCCGTCCTCCATCAGGATCGGGTTGAAGACGCCCCTGGGCGCGGAGAACATGGAGAGGTACAGCGTGCCGCCGTCCACGGGCTCCTCGGCGTGCGCCGCCCGGGTGCATCCGATTGCGAGAAGCACGATGACGACGGCGCTAATGAAGCGCTTGAAACCAGGCATTCCCAGCCTCCAGGACACAGCGCCCGGGACAGCCCCTCTCAAGCAGATGCGCGGACAGGCGCGAATATGCCTGGGGCGGCCCCGGGCGCGGTGAGTTCTGGGGATAGTATGCCGCTCGCGCCCTCAGCCCATTTCGGTGATGTTTCCGGCCTATCCATCTCGTCCGGCCTATACGTTCTGTTCGTCCTGGCTGTGGGTCCCAGGCCTCACCCACAGCCAGGACGAACAAAAACGGCGGGCATCCTGCCCGCCGCTTCGGTCCCGGGCCTTCACACCACCGGCCCGCTGATGGGCGCCGCCTCGCCGCCCGCCGCCGCCTCCTCCCGGAGCAGTCGCTCGACGGCCCGGGCCAGCCGCTGAATGCCGGGCCCGATTTCCTCAGGCCGGGGGTACGAGAAGCTGAGCCTGAGGCCCCGCCGGGCCATCTGGCCGGCCCCGTAGAAGTCCCCCGGCACGAACGCCACCCCCTCGCGGCCCGCCTCGGCCAGGAGGCGCCGGGCCGTCAGCGGCCGGGGGAGGCGGCACCAGATGTGGTAGCCGCCCTCGGGCACATACCAGCTCACCCCGGCGGGCATGTGCTCGGCGAGCGCCTCCAGCATCAGGTCGCGCCGCTCCTTCAACGCCGGTCTGAGCGCTGCCAGGTGCTCGGCCAGGCGTCCCTCCCGCAGGAAGGCCTCCATCACCCGCTGGTTGAGCAGGGCCGCGCGAAAGTCGAGATTGCCCCTGGCGCGGGCAATGCGCTCCACCACCGGCGGGGCGGCCACGATCCAGGCCAGCCGCAGTGCCGGGCTGACCGCCTTGCTCGCGCTGCTGATGTAGATGACGTAGCCGCCGGGGTCCAGCGACTTCAGCGTGGGCACCGGCTGTTCGCTGAAGTGGAGCGGCCCGTAGGGGTCGTCCTCCACGATGCCCACCTGGTGGCGTGCGGCCAGTTGAATCAGCCGCCGCCGGCGATCCAGGGTGAGCGTCACGCCGAGCGGGTTGTGGAACGTGGGCAGGGTGAACAGCAGCTTCGGCTGATAGCGCAGCATCAACTCCTCCAGCCCCTCCACCACCAAGCCGTGCTGATCCACCGAAACGGGGACCACCCGGACACCGGCGGAGTCGAAGATACCCAGGCTGTTGATGTAGGAGGGCATCTCGACCAGCACCGTGTCGCCCGGCTGCAGGAGCACCCTGCTGATCAGGTAGAGCGCGATCTGCGAGCCCGCGAGGATGAGCACCTCGTCGGCTGCGACGCCCATGGTGCCGGCGATCGCCTGCCGGAGCGGCGCGTAGCCGGCGATGGGCCCGTAGCCCAGGGCGGCGCTGTCCTGCAGGGCCTGCTGCATGAGCCCGGCCAGGGCGGCGGCCGGATAGAGTTCGGGCGACATCTCGCCGTGCGCGAAGGAGATGGCCCCGGGCCGCCGGATGATGGCGTTGATATCCGCCACCAGGGGCTCCTCGGCCTCGGTGGGGCCGGCCCAGGGCATCGGGCGGATGACGTCCTCCCCCGGCGCCTCGGGCGGCCCGATCACCACCGTGCCGTGACCGACCCGCCCCTCCACCAGCCCCTCCGCCGCCAGCTCGCGATAGGCGTTGACGACGGTGGTGCGGTTGACCCCGAGCCGGCGGGCCAGGGTGCGCTCCGGCGGAAGCCGGGTCCCGGGGGGCAGCGCGCCGGTGAGGATGCGCTCCCGTGCCTGTTCGTAGATCTGACGGTAGAGCGGTGTGGCGCTGTTGCGATCCACCTTGAACACGCCCGGTTCCCCCTTCCCATGCTCAACCCACCGTACTGCTGATTTTAACACATGGAAAGGGAAGCGCCGACCCCGCAGCATGCAGGATCGGCGGTGCCGCCGTCAGTGTGCGATTTCGCAGGGACCGTGGGCGATCACCTGGCAGCAGAGGCGGTAGCCCTGGTCCACCTTGTCGCCCAGCATCTCCCGCTCGGCGTCGTTCACCGGGCTCAGGTTCTCCATGCCCTTCAGCACCTTGATCTGACAGGTGTCGCAGACGCCGCTCTTGCAGTCCCACTTCACGTCGACGCCCTTGTCGTTGACGCCGTCCAGCAGGTTCTCGTCCTTGGGGATCTCGACCTCGTACTCCTGCCCCCCCAGGAGCACCTTGACCCGGATCATCTCCTTCGGCTTCTCCTCCGCCGGAGCCGCCTCCACCTGCGGCTCCTCCTCGAAGGGGAAGACCTGGCGGGTGATCTCCACCCGGCTGGAGGTGTGGTGCACCAGCCCGTGGTTCAGGTGGCAGGTGGTCTGGAAGGTATCGCGCAGGATGGCCCGCCAGGCGTCCAGATGGTTTCTGGCCCCGTCGCGCGTGAGGTCGTGAGGCACGACCGCCTTCAGCGTGGCCCAGCACTCGAACACGCCGGGATCCTCCTTGCGCGGCGCCGGCTCCTCCAGCTCCAGCCGCAGATCCTTCACGCCTGGGGCAGCCCGGCGCAGGCGGCCGACGAAGTCCTGGTAAACCCGGGCAGCCGTCGGGCCGGCCGTCTCGGCCTCGGCCAGCACGCCCAGGTAGATCCGCGATCCATACTTGGTCTCAGGCACTGCCGGACCCTCCTCCTCCCACGGAAGCTCAAACATGAATCACATGCCTCTTATTATACGGAAGTTTCGGTGATGACTCAATCAAAAAAAGCGGCGGCTCTTCACGAGCCGCCGTAAGTCTGAAACACACAGAGGGGGTCAACACACCTTCATGTTACCCCACTCGCGTTACAATTCCGTGACACGAATGTAACGATTTGACCACAGGTGTGCTAGCCGCTGCTCGCACCAGCCGCGGCCAGGGCCTCGAAGGTGACCAGGTAGCCGGCGAACTTGGGCACGTTGAGCACCCCGGTGTCGAGCACCAGGTAGCTGCCCTTCATCCCGAGCAGCACGCCCTCCGCATCGCCCTTCTCCAGGTCGTGCGACTTGATCTTCTCGGGCGGCGCCTCCAGGGGGTAGGCAAAGCTGCGCAGGTCTTCATCGGGCAGGACGTAGGGCCGGTACTCCTCCGGGATCAGCTCCAGGATGCGCGCCCGCTCGGCCAGCAGGTCGGTGTCGGCCACCTCCCCCTTCAGCATGCGGCGCCAGTTGGTCTTGTCCCCCACGAACCGGGTCAGGTACGCCTCCAGCTCGCCCGCCATCTTGCGGTTCGGCACCCGGGCGATGGGCACCGCCTCCACGGCCCCCTGGTCCAGCCACCGGCCGGGCAGGTTGCGGGTGATGCCCACCTTCACGTCGCTGGACTTGGCCAGGTAGACGTAGGTGGGAATCATGCAGTGGGCGTCGCCCCACTCGGGCTCCCGGCAGGTCTCGTAGTGGCAGAGCGTGGGCTTCACCTGGCAGAGGTCGTTCACGGCCAGCCGCCTGAAGCAAGGCCAGCAGGAGCCGTTGTTGAACAGCTTGTTCGACTTGCGGCCACAGTAGATGCAGCGGCGCTCTCCGGTAAAGCGTATGGCCACCCGCTCGCCGATGAGCGGGTTCAGCGCGATCTCCTGCTCGTCCAGCAGCAGGTGGTAGTCCACCACCGCATCGCCGATGCGCAGCAGCAGGTCGCGGATCATCCCTGTGTACACGATTCCACCCCGATTCTGAGAGGGTTGCGAAACCTCCCTCCCTCGGTTCGGGGCGCGCGGTCCTTTCTCCTCCCCAGGGCGCACGGCGCGACAGGCGCGCCGCAGTGCGGTGCCGCGGCGGCGCATACGCGCATACTACAGCGGGAGCGGAGAGGAGGGATGCGGCATGGTGCGCTTCGAGCTCGTGAGCAAGGTCTACCCCGGCGGGCAAAAGGCCGTGGACGACCTGAACCTGGAGGCGAGGAAGGGCGAGTTCGTCTGCCTCATCGGCCCGTCGGGCTGCGGCAAGACCACGACGATGAAGATGATCAACCGGCTGCACGAGCCCACCTCCGGCCGCATCTACGTGAACGGCCGGGACATCATGCAGATGAATCCGGTCACCCTGCGGCGTCAGATCGGGTACGTCATCCAGCAGATTGGCCTCATGCCCCACATGACCATCGCGGAGAACGTTGCCCTGGTGCCCAGGCTGCTGGGCTGGGACCGGGCGCGGCAGGAGAAGCGGGTGAACGAGCTGCTGCCGCTGGTGGGGCTCGACCCGGCCACCTACCGCGACCGCTACCCCAGCGAGCTCTCGGGGGGTCAGCAGCAGCGGGTCGGGATTGCGCGGGCCATGGCGGCCATGCCGGAGCTGATCCTGATGGACGAGCCCTTCAGCGCGCTGGACCCCATCACCCGGGAGACGCTGCAGGACGAGATGAAGCGGCTGCAGCACAAGTACAAGCTCACGGTGGTCTTCGTGACCCACGACATGGACGAGGCGCTGAAGCTCGGCGACACCATCGTGGTGATGCGGAGCGGGAAGATCGTCCAGGCGGCCTCGCCCGATGAGCTGCTGCGCAACCCGAAGGATGACTTCGTGGCCCAGTTCGTGGGCCGGGACCGGACGCGGGATGTCAGCCTGCTGAAGGTGGCCGACGTCATGATCCGGCCCGTCACCATCGGCCCCGAGCACGGCCTGGCCGAGGCGCTGGTGCTGATGAAGAAGCGGAGGGTCAGTTCGCTCATGGTGGTGGACGAGGACGACCGGCTGCTGGGGTTCGTCACCCCTCGCATGATCGAGAAGGTGCGGCGGGGCCGGGTGGCCGACGTGATGCGGCCGGACATCATCACCGCATCGCCGGAGACCCCGCTCCAGGAGGCCTTCGAGCGGATGTTCCTGGCGCACCTGGACTACCTGCCGGCGGTGGACGAGGAAGGCCGGCTGGTGGGGCTGATCACCAGCACGACCATGGTCGACGCGCTCTCGCAGGCGCTCTGGTCTGACGAGGGGGAGTCGGAATGAACGACCTCTTCGCGGTGCTGGGCGATCCGGCCCTCCAGCAGAACCTGCTCCGCCAGACGGGCGAGCACATCACCCTCTCGCTGGCGGCGGTGGGGCTGGCCATCCTGGCGGCCGTTCCGCTGGGCATCGTGCTGACCCGGCTGGAGCGCTTCGCCGAACCGGTGATGGCGGCGGTGAGCGTGCTGCAGACCCTGCCCTCGCTGGCCCTGCTGGCCTTCATGATCCCGCTCCTGGGCATCGGCCGCACGCCCGCCCTGGTGGCGCTCTTCCTCTACGCCCTGCTGCCGATCCTGCGCAACACCTACACCGGCCTGCGCGAGGTGCCCGCGAACCTGCGGGAGGCAGGCCGGGGCATGGGGATGAGCAACCTCCAGCTCCTCAGGATGGTCGAGCTGCCGGTGGCGTTTCCGGTAATCCTCACCGGCATCCGCACCAGCGCCGTCATGGTCATCGGATGGGCCACCCTGGCGGCCTTCGTGGGCGGCGGGGGTCTGGGCGACACCATCCTCACCGGGTTCGCCATGGTCTCCACGCCGCACATCCTGGCCGGCGGCATCCCCGTGACGCTGCTGGCCCTGCTCACCGACTTCCTGCTGGGCCGGCTGGAGCGGGCGGGGACCCGCCAGGCCCGCACCTGACGCGGCGGGCGCCCGGCGGTGCCGCCACCGGCACCGCCTGTGCCTGACTCTGTGCCTGACCCTGTGCCCGATCCTGTGCCTGACCCTGCGCCTGTGCCCGACCCTTCCCGACCCTTCCCGACCCTTGATGTTTGGAGGCGACCGCCATCGAGACCCTGCGCTACATGGCCGAGAACTGGCGCCACCTGCTGGAACTCACGGGCCAGCATCTGCAGATCGCCCTGATCGCGGTGCTGGGGGCCCTGGTGGTGGGCGTCGTCCTGGGCATCCTCGCCAGCCGGTACCCCGCCGTGGCCGGTCCGCTGGTCGGTACCACCTCAGTCTTCCAGACCATCCCGGCGCTGGCCTTCATCGGCTTCGTCATGATCTTCCTGGGGCTCACCCGCTGGACGGGCATCACGGTGCTCTTCTTCTACTGCCTGCTGCCCATCGTGCGGGGCACCTACACGGGCATCTCCCAGGTGCAGCCCGGGGTAATCGAGGCCGCCCGCGGCATGGGCATGACCGGGTGGCAGATCCTGACCCGGGTGGAGATCCCCCTGGCCCTGCCGGTAATCCTGGTCGGGGTGCGCCTGGCCACGGTGGTCGCGGTGGGCACGGCCACGATGATGTCGCTGGCCGGGGCCGGCGGGCTGGGGCAGGAGATCTTCGCGGGCATCGACCGGGTCCAGAACAAGATGATCCTGGCCGGCGCGGTCCCGGCGGCGGTGCTGGCGGTCCTGGCCGACCGGGCCATCGGCGCGCTGGAGGTGCTGCTCACCCCCGCCGGGCTCATGCCCGGCGGAGCCCGGCGGGGCGGCCGGCGGTTGCGCCAGTGGGCGACCATCGGCGCCTTCGCGGCAGTGTCGCTGGTGGCCATGTCGGCCGCCGGCGGCGCCGGCCCACGGGAGGGCGTGGTTACGATCGGCTCAAAGGACTTCACGGAGTCGATCCTGCTGAGCGAGATGGTCGCGCAGACCATCGAGGCCCGCACCGACATCCGGGTGGTGCGGAAGCTGAACCTGGGCGGCACGAAGGTGAACTTCGACGGGCTGCGCAGCGGCAGCCTCGACATGTACCCGGAGTACGACGGCACCGCCTACGCCATCCACCTGGGCCACACCGAGCCCGTCACCGACCCGGCGGCGGTGTACGACCAGGTCAGGCGGGAGTTTGAGGAGAAGTTCGGGCTCACCTGGTCTGAGCCGTTCGGTTTCAACAACACCTACGCCCTGGCCATGCCCGAGGACCTGGCGGCGCAGTACGGCATCCGCACCGCGTCCGACCTTGCCCCGCACAGCCCCCGGTTCGTCTTCGGCACCACCAACGAGTTCATGGGCCGGGCGGTGGACGGCTACCAGCCGATGGTGGAGACCTACGGGTACCAGTTCAAGAGCGTCAGCACCATGACCGCCGGGCTGCGCTACACCGCGATTCAGTCGGGCGAGATCCACGTGATGGACGCCTACGCGACCGACGGAAAGCTGCGCGCGTTCGGCCTGGTGATCTTGGAGGACGACAAGCGCTTCTTCCCGCCCTACAACGGCGGGATGATCATCCGGCAGGACACCGTGGCGAAGAACCCGGGGCTCATGGAGGCGGTGAACCTGCTCGCCGGCACGCTCTCGGACGAGGCGATGCGGGAGCTGAACTACCGGGTGGAGGTGCTGGGGGAGAGCGTGCAGGAGGTGGCGCGGGACTTCTTGCGGAGTCAAGGGATCGTGCAGTGAGTTTTGGGATATGGGTGGTGGTGGCAGGACGGGTGCTGTGGCGACATGGCATCAGGCAGCGTGCGGGGCGGCTAATACGATGGACCTCACGACAATGTCACCGGCAGGGGCTGCGGTCACGGAACGGGCAAAATGTGCGCTGGGGCGGGGGCTGAGGGTGCACATTCTGCCCGGAACGGGACCCGAGACGCGCCAGATCGGCGGGTAGGGCGGCGCCAAGGGCCCCGCGGCGAGACTGGCAACTGCCCTCGGGACCGGTGAGCGGGCAAGATGTGCACCGAGGGGGCAGGAGCGAGTGCACATTCTTCCCGGAGGCGTGACGGAATCGGGCACAGGGCGCGAAGTGCGGCCGAATTCCACTTGCTCTCGGGGCGAAATCGAAATCCGCCGCAACTCGCCGGCGCCGCGGACCGCTGCCGTGTGGTTGAAGGCTGAGGGAGTCGGCTGTGGGGCACGAAGTGCGGCCGATTTCCACTTGGTACGCAAGCGAAGTCGAAATCCGCCGCAACTCGCCGGCGCCGCGGACCGCTGCCATGTGGTTGAGGTCTGAAGGAGACGGCCGCGGGACACGAAGTGCGGCCGATTTCCACTTCGCCCGATAGCGAAGTCGAAATCGGCCGCAGTTGGCGGACGCCACGCCTCTGCGCGGGGTGGTTGAAGCGTTGAAAGAGCGCACCATCCGCCCTTGCAGGCATTCATGCGGCAGCACGAGGTGAGGCGCCGCATGGTCTTCACGGTCATCAACATCACGATCCTGCTCTTCAACCTGTGTGCTGCCATATGGGTGTGGCGGGACGGCCACCGGAGACGGGATCCCTGGGCGCCGACCTGGGCCCTGGCGACTTACCTGTTCTCCTTCCTGGGCCTTCTGGCATACCTGCTGCACCGGCGCGGACGCCCGGCGCCGTCATCGTAACCCCGCGTGTACAGTCGTTGCTCCGAACAAGCTGTGGAGCAGTTCCAACTGCCGCTGGAGCTGCTCCACCTTTGCTTCGCCTACTCCCACGCGAAGGGATTCAGTGACCAGCCGCGTGTTCCAGACTTCAAACTCACCCCTGTACTCGGATTCACCGAGGTGGGACACCGCCTCACGGATGACCTCCTCCGTGACCACCGCTGGATCGATTGGATGCGGTTCCCACAGAGCGACGCCGGAATCGTGGTCGGCCCTGGGCGATGCATCTCGCCCAGGGCCGACATGCAGCAACGAACCTTCCGATTGGCCCCCTTCACCGCTCGGCGGGATTCTCGTTGGGCCTCGGCTGCGAGCCAAACGCATGGAGCACCCCAACAGCGATGAGGAACGCGCCGAACATGCGAAGGGCGGCTCCCGAGGCCAGCGGGCTCAGCCAGTGCCCTGCCGCCGACAGTCCCGCCCTGTACAGCGCCACCTGAAGGGGCAGTGCGCTCACCAGCAGGAGCCCAGCGGCCAGGTACAGGATGGTCAGCCCCCACTGCGGCCGAGCGAAGTCCTGTCTCCGCAGCCGCGCCCAGAGGATCGGCGCCAGGACCAGGAGGCCGGCCAGCACCTGGAGGGCGCCTGCCAGGAAGAAGTAGCCCCACGAGTGTGTGAGGGTGCGCGGATTGACGACCAGCTGCTGGAGCGACCCCGCCACGCAAACCAGGGCCACCCCGCCACAGATGACGAGGAGATGAAGTCCCCACGAACGCATTCCCTTCGCCTCCCTTCCCCTTACGGGTCTGTGCAGCCATCCCTCTCACACTCTTAGACCGCCCAGAGGCGCCGGAAGGTTCGATCAATTACGGCCATGGCGACAGACTTCGCCCCGCCTGCCGCTTCCAGGCCGCCACACAAGGCAAGCAGCGCGGGCGATTACCGGCCAACCCGAGGCGGGGCGATCGGTTCGTAATGGTCGGCAGGCATATCCAGCGGCGCGCCGCAGCCCATCCAGAGCTGCAGGATCCGGCCATCCTCGTTCAGAACGGCTGCCTTGGCTCCATGATCGTGGCGGTACTCCGCAAACTGCACGAAATAGGCCCAGTCGCCGATGCCGTGCACCCGGTAGGCGGCGTAAAGCCACCGGGATCCCCCCACCCAGTTCTCCGCGAGGCTGCGGACGGTATCCCGGCCCGTCCAGGTGTTGTTGACCTGGCACGATCCCCACGTCACACGCGGTGCCAGCGCGCCTTCTGCGTCTTCTTCACATTCCAGCATATCGCAGGACACCAGGCGGTCGACATCCTTCGCCAGGAACGCATCGATGACGGCGTCGACTTCGGCGATCTGCGTGCGAAAATCGGGCGGGTAGACGTCGGGAGGAGTCGATGCCGCCTCGTCCTCCCCGCCGGGGCCGCTCAGCAGCGCAGTCGGCGACATGGATTCGGCGATGGCGAACAGGTCCTCCTGGGTCAAGTGCGGCCCGGACAGCGCGATGTAGGCCCCGTCCTCGTTCCACCACACGATGTTCCCCCCGAACTCCGGCTGGTTGGGGATGAAGCGCGCCTCACGGCCGTCGCGGATGGGCGTGCCACCGCCGACCATCTTGCGCGGATCGGCATCGATGCAGCACCCTGCCGGGCCGGAGGCAACGCTCAACTCCGCCTGAAGGTCATCGTCGACGTAGACGATCCTCACCAGCCGGTCCTGGTGAGTCGGCATGAGCGGATGTAGTCCTTCCAGAACCTGCGTGGGGACAAAGATGGGGTAGCTGAGCTCCTGGCGCAGCTCGGCCAGCCGCTCGTCCGCCCTGCGCGCCCGTTCATCCCAGTCGCGCCCCGGCGCGGCACCGGCGGCCCCCCCGGGCGAGTCCGGCCCATCCGCGTCAGCGACCCCGGCCGGGGGTTCCGGCGTCTGTTCACCGATCGGGCCAGCGGGTTGACTCACCGCCGCAGACTCGTCTGCAACTTCCCCACCGGGCAAGCGGCTGGGCGAACTGCAGCCCACCAGCACGACCAGCGCAAGCAAGAGCGCTGCGATTCTCATGGGAGGCCCCCTCCTCTGTTCAAACCTGCATCTGGACACCTTCACCTGCCATAACGCCGGCCAACGCACCGAAGTTGCGGGCAGTAAGGACCAGCAGCCGGTGTTGAGTAGTACTCGGGTAGCCCTATCGGTGGGTTCGCACAACTGCACCCGCCATGTTACAATCAGAGAGGCAATGCTTTTGATGCGAACAATTCATACCCTGAGATATTGAGCCGGTGCGCCTGTGTGACCGTTCTCGGAAAACACGACCACCTTTTTATATTTCTGGCGTGATGCTGAACGGAGCATCGCGGCAGAGGAGGCGCGTATGATCATCCGTCAGACATCTCCCAGGAT
>JAMNXV010000023.1 GCA_023623185.1 Bacillota bacterium | reverse complement strand
TGGACTGCTTCCGGCACGCGGAACTGGCAGGGTCCCTGACCGGAGCGGCCCCCCGCCCGTGAGGCAATAGAAAATCCCCCTGGACACACGTCGCCAGGGGGCACAGTTCCCTTTACACGTCGCCAGGGGGCGCAGTTCCCTTACGATTTCGCCGTGGGGATCAGGGTGCCCTTCGGCCCGATGGCCAGCTTCAGCTCCTTCAGCCGTCGGTTCAGGATGCCACCGACCCTGCCTGACTCGGCGGCGGTCAGTTCGGCCCAGCCGGCCCGGGCGATCTTCTCGGCCAGCCCCAGCTCCTGCGCGATCTCCAGTTTCAACCTGTCCAGCGGGGTCAGCTCCTTCGGCTTCTTCTGCCGGCCCTTGCCCGCCGGCGCCTTCGCTTTCTTCTGCATGTCGCTCCCTCCCGCCCCTAGCTTGAGCGCAGATGGCTTTTCATAAACGAACGAGAAGGAATCTCAGCAGGCGAACCCGAATATGCACAGATGCATATACCGAAATGAATAGACTTTCGTGAGCATTGGGGGCAGAATGACGCGATGACCATACATCTGCTTGGCTTCCCCACCACGCTGGGGCTGCCGCGCAACGCCGTCCGACACGCACCGGAAGCCCTGCGCGCGTCGGGGCTGCTGGCCTACCTCAGGCAGCTGGACAGCCAGGTGATCGACCACGGCGACATGGCCTTGCCGCCCGGACTCCAGTCTGATCCCGTTCCCGCGCGCATCGCGAAAGTGGTGGAGGCCGCCCGCCGTCAGCAGGCGCACTGGCAGCGCGTCGCCCGCCCGGGCGATCTGCTGCTGACCATCGGGGGCGACCACTCCACCTCCCTTGGAACCATCATGGCCCTCGCCGCGATGGGCCACGACTTCGATGTGGTCTGGGTCGACGCCCACGGCGACTTCAACACCATCGCCACATCGCCCTCGGGCAACCCGCACGGCATGGTGCTTTCCCTGGCTGCCGGCCTCCTGCCCGAGGCGCTCCCCCGGATCATCCGGCCGGAGCAGCTCCGCCTGTGGGGCATCCGCGACCTGGATCCCGGCGAGCGGCGGCTGCTCACCGAGGCGCGGGTCGAGGTGCTCTCTCCCGCCGAGGTCCGCGCGCGGCGCGCGGAACTCCTCGCCGGCCTGAAGCCCAACCTGTTCCTCTCGTTTGACATTGACTCGGTGGACCCCGCGGAGGCCCCCGGCACCATGACGCCCGTTCCCGGCGGCTTCAGCCGGGATGAGGCCGTCGCGCTGGTGGCCGACATCGTGCGGGGGCGCAACCTGCTGGCCCTGGACGTGGTGGAGTATCACCCCGACCGCGACGCGGGCGGCGTAACCGAGCGGCTGGCCCACGCGGTGCTGCGGGCGGCGCTGGACGCGTGGCGCTGTCAGCCCTCGAACTGCTCAGGCAGCCCGTATTCCTCCAGGTCGGCGGCGGACAGCAGCCCTTCGGCCTGCGCCTCCCGCACCAGCCGGTTGTACTCCCCCAGAAAGCGGCTCAGGTCCCTGTCGTAGTTGAGGGACTGGGGCTCGATCTCCATCGGCAGCCGCTCAGGCAGGTGCGCCATCCGCTCCGCGGTCTGGTGCACCTGGTCGTGGAGCATCTGCAACCGCGCCAGGATCTCCTTCCGTCTCACGTGCATCGCCTCCTTGCCTTGGAGGCTATTCTGCCCACCGAAGACCAACGGGCTGCGGTCGCCGCGAAGGCGACTGCAGCCCGTTCATCTCTGCGAGCAGACTCAGGGAGCGCACAGGTAGCCGTCTTCCGGGACGCCATCGCTGCACGGGGAAGCCACGCCCTCGAGCCACTGCGGAAAGCCCCGGTCGTCGGTCCGGGCCACCCGGGTCTCCCAGCGCTTGATCCCGTCCTCCCCGATCGTCACCGTCAGGACCCAGCTGGTGCGCGACGGCTCATCCAGCTCCGGGCCCACGTCCACAAAGTCGTCGAAGACGAAGTTGCCGAGGCTGTACGCGATCAGCCGGTCGTTGTAAATTTCCACCGGCTGGGTGACGTGCGGGTGCGTGCCCACCACCAAGTCGGCGCCGTTGTCGATGGCCACCCGGGCGATCTCGGCCTGGTCCTCCGCGTGCCAGAACGCGTAGTCGTAGCCCCAGTGCGGGTAGACCACCACGATGTCCGCCTGCTCCCGGGCCGCCCGCACATCCGCGGCCAGCTGGTCCAGCTCGATCCAGGCCAGCCCCGGCGTGTCGGGCCCGGCCTCGTAGCTGCGCAGCTCGACGTTGTTGTAGCCGAGGATGGCGATCTTCAGGCCGTTCCGCTCCAGGATCAGCGGCTGGTGGGCTTCGGCGAAGTTCATGCCGCCCCCGAAGTAGGGCACACCGTGCTCCTTCAGGATCTGAAGCTGCTCGGCGAAGGCCTCCTTGCCGAAGTCGCCGGAGTGGTTGTTGGCCACCGAGACGGCATCGATGTACCGGGCCAGCACGGGCACCACCTGGGGATCGCAGCGGAAATTCCACCACTTGGGAACCGGTTCGCCCACCGTCGACACAACGCACTCCAGGTTGCCGATGGTCAGGTCGGCCGCGGTCAGCACGTCGGCCACGCCGGCGAACGGATCCTCCCCTCTGGCCAGGTGCTCACCCGGCAGCCGGGTCAGCATGATGTCGCCGACGAAGGTGATCGTCACCTCCCGGGGCTCCTGCTCCACGGCGCCACCGTTGGCGCCGCCCGGCCCGGTCCCGGGCTCTGCTCCCGGCAGTTGGCCGGGTTCCTCCCCCGGCTGTTCAGGTGCGCCCCCGCCCCCGCTCCCCTGCGGCACCTCCAAACCCGTTTCGTCCGCGGGCGCGGGCCCGGGATCCGGCGCGTCGGGGCCGGCCGAAAGTGCGATGCAGCCGGCCAGGAGGAGTATCAGCAAGGGGATGAACAGAAAACGCTTCACCATCATATCTCCTTATCTTAAACATAAGAATACTTTACGTGGGGTCACATCCGCTCTGCCCTGTTTCGGCGGCCCGACACTTGCTTCCTGCCGCAATTCCTTTCCACTGCCTGGGACGGGCCGTTCAACGCGTGTTGGCGAGATCAGCAGCGCGTGTCCCGCGGCCGCATCCGGTCTGTTCGGGTTGCATGTGGGCGAGACCCGGCGCACCTCTCTCGCAGCCCGCATCTGTTCTATTAGACCGTATACCTTCCATTCGTCGTCGCGGTTAAATGGGAATCGAGTGGCCGGGGTTGCATACCCCTGCCTCTCAGCTTCGCTGCCCGTTAGCTATCACCGCTCCTTAGATATCACCACCGCCCCTTGGCTACCGCTGCCCCGGAGCCATCGCTGCCCCTTAGCTACCGCCGCCCCTGAGCCATCGCTGCCCACAGCGACTGCGAATAGAGCGAATGGGCGGACAGGGATGGGGTCCCGGCATCCCGTCCGCCCATTCGGACGCTGGACGGCATGAAGCCAATGTGCTACGATACTGACCGATGGTACATAATACCGCTACACTTTAGTACTAACTGAAAGGGGAGCGACCCGTGGCTTGGATGACCATCCTCGGCCTTGACTGGAAGGGCGGTCGGTTCGCCCACCCCCTGGACATTGTGGATGTGCCGCAGAAGCCCGGTGTGTTCAAGCTGCACGCCCGCCGCGAGAGCGGTGAATGGGAGGTCTTCTACGTGGGCCAGGCCGAGAACCTGTACAGCATGCTGCTGGCCTACCTGGGCACCATCGTGGAGGGCGATGCGCAGGCCGCGGGGATCAACGCGTGTGCCAAGGCCCGGATCGAGACGGATGAGGTGGCCTACTCCTACGCCGTGGTTGCCAACGAGACCGACCGGCAGGGATGCCTCCGCAGCCTGTACGAGTACTACCGGCCCGCCTGCAATTCCCCGGAGCAGATCCCGGCCGTCGACAACGTGGCGTGCAACCCGTACTGAAGCAACACGTCCAGCAAGACCCGAAAGGCCGCCGGCAGCGCTGCCGGCGGCCCAGCTTTATATCCCTTCCTGGTAAATTCGGGCAATGATGCCCTCGATCTCCGGCTCCTCCACCGTCAGGTCCCTGATCGCGCAGCGGGCCGAAACCCGGGCGATCAGCTCGCTGGCCGAGAGTTCGTCCCGGTTGAACCGGAGCCAGATGCGGCGGCCCTCCCGGCGCACCAGCTCGGCCCCCTCCACCGCGATATCCCCCTCGCACCCGTTGGGCTCCAGGTCCACCACCAGGGTCCGGTGCTTGCCAAAGCGCTCCTTGATCTGCGCGACCGGCCCGTCGTAGATCACCCGGCCGTGGTCGATGAGGATCATGCGGGCACAGATCTTCTCGATGTCCTGCATGTCGTGGGTGGTCAGGATCACCGTCACACCCCGCTCGCGGTTGATGGTCCGGATGAACTCCCGGATTCGCTCCTTCGCCACCACGTCCAGGCCGATGGTCGGTTCATCCAGGTAGACGATCTCCGGATCGTGCAGCAGGGCCGCCGCCAGGTCGGCGCGCATCCGCTGCCCCAGCGAAAGCTGGCGGACGGGGGTGTTCAAAAACTCATCCAGCCCCAGCAGGTCCCGGAAGAGCGCCATGTTCTGCTCGTACCGCTCCCTGGGCACCTTATAGATGTGCCGGAGGAGCTCAAACGACTCGATGGTGGGCAGGTCCCACCAGAGCTGCGTCCGCTGGCCGAAGACCACGCCGATCTGTCGGGCGTTCTCCACCCGCCGCTGATACGGCACGAGCCCCCGCACCCGCACCTCGCCGGCTGTGGGCACCAGAATGCCGGTCAGCATCTTGATGGTCGTCGACTTGCCCGCGCCGTTGGGCCCGATGTAGCCCACCAGCTCGCCCCGCTCGATGGTGAAGGAGACATCGTCGACGGCCACCCGGGTGTCGAACTCACGGGAGAAGAGCGTGCGCAACGCGGCAAACGGGCCTTCCTTGCGCCGGGCCACCTTGAACTCCTTGCGCAGTTCACTGACCTCGATCACTGCACCCACGTCAGATGCCACCTCTCCAGGATGGTTACCACACAAGTTTCGACGTTTCAGATGCAGCAGCAGATTCACGCGCGCGGAGGTACTCGCCGTACTGCCTGAGCAGCCGGCGCCGCTCCCGCCAGTCAGGACAGGCCCGCTCCACCAGGGCCCAGAACCGGGGGCTGTGGTTCAGCTCCCCCAGATGGGCGATCTCGTGGATCAGCACGTACTCCAGCAGCTCGTGCGGGCCGCCCCGCAGCCGGTGGCTGATATTGATGTTGCGCGTGCGGCCGCTGCAGGAGCCCCAGCGGGACTCCTGTTTGCGAAACCGCACCTGGCCCATGGCGAAGCCGTAGTGGCGCTCGTTGATCTCCCGCGCCCAGCGGGCCAGCGCGGCGTCGTCCGCCACGGGGGAGGGGGTGAGCCCCATGAGCGGATCCGCGCCGACCAGGTGGAGCTGGCGCGCCCGCTCCAGGCGGGGCGTCAGCCGCCGGGTCAGCTCCTCGATGTGCCGGAGCTGCTCCGCCCGGGAGAGCCGGCTGGAGATGTAGAGCACGATCTCGCCGTCCTTGATGGTGCCCGACGAGTGCTTCTTATCCTTAAAGACGATCCGCACGGACACCCCTCCTGATGCGGGTTCGCGGCTAAGCAACATCCACCCGCGCGCAGAGATCCGCAAGCGGGCACTCGCCGCAGCGCGGCGCCCGCTTGCGGCAGAGCCGGCTGCCCAGCGTGTCGATCAGGGCGTGGTACTCGCCCCGCAGGGCGGCGTCTGCCGGTGTATGCGCGTGGAAAAAGGCCTGCATGTCGTGGTACCGAATGTCCGGGGAGAACAGCCCCAGGCGGGCGAAGATGCGGCGGGTGTAGGCGTCCATCGCCATCACCGGCCGGTCGGCGGCGTAGCACAGAATGCAGTCAGCCGTCTCCGGCCCGATGCCGCTGAGGGCGAGCAGTTCCGCCCGCAGATCGGGGGTCGGCCGGGCCAGCATCGCCGCCAGGTCGCCCCCGTACCGCTCCGAGACGTAAGCGGCAAAACCCTTCAGCCGCCCGGTCTTCTGCCGGAAGTAGCCGGCCGGGCGGATCAGCCGCTCCACCGCCTCCGCAGGCGCCGCGGCCATCGCCGCCACATCCAGCAGCCCGGCCTCCGCCAGCGCCCGCACCGCCTTCGCCGCGTTGCTCCAGGCCACGTTCTGCACCAGGATGGCGCCGGCGATCATCTCGAAAGGCTCCGCCCGGGCGGGCGCCGGCGCCAGGGCCGAGGGCCACCAGTGGCGCGGCCCGAACGCGCTCAGCAGCCGCCGGAAGAGCCCATCCAGCCAGGCGGCCCAGCCCTCAGCAGGCTCAGGCATCAGGAGCCGCGGGGGCCCCGCCCGATCCTGGCCGGGAGCGCGCCGCTCCTCACTCCGCGTCATGCTCTTCGATGGTCACCCGCTGGATGACCGGCGGATCGACCGGAGTCGAGGGGACGGGATCGATGGCGTTGCCCCGCTTCACCTCCACCGACTCCAGCTCGCTCAGCACGTCGCCGCCCTCGATCAGCTGGCCGAAGATCACGTAGTGCGGCTGCTGGTCGAGGCCGCCACAGGTCTCGCCGGTGCAGATGAAAAACTGGCTGCCGGCCGAGTTGGGCGCAGCGGTGCGGGCCATGGCCAGGGTGCCCCGCGTGTAGGCGCGGGTGACCGGATACTCATCCGGGATCGTGTACCCGGGCCCGCCCGTGCCGGTGCCCGTCGGGTCGCCGCCCTGAATCATGAAGTCCTTGATGATCCGGTGGAAGGTGACCCCGTCGTAGAAGCCCTCGCGGGACAGGAACACGAAGTTGTTGACCGTCTGCGGCACCTCGTCGGCGAAGAGCTCGAACTTCATGGTGCCCAGGCTGGTCTCCATCGTGGCGGTGTAGCGCCTGGCGGGATCGATGACCATCTCGGGAGGCTTGTCCCACTGCTTGAAGCCGTCCTGCCCAGCGTCGTCCTGCCCGGTATTGTCCTTCCCGGCCCCGTCCTGCTGACCCGCCGGGTTCTTGTACACGTCCTGCGGCCCGCCTGCGCCGCCGCATCCCGCCAGCATGGTCAGGAGCAGGAGCGCCGCCGCGGCCGCCTTCCAGCCTCTGCTGTGCATCCGTCGTTCCCTCCAGTAGTCAGTGCGGTGTGCTCCCGAACAGGATAACCCGTCCCGCCGGGGCCGGGCAAGCCGGACTTGGTCCGCCCGGGGTCCACGCCTACTCCGGCCGCCAGCCGGGCAGGAAGACCCACTGAAACTCCTTCGCCCGGGTCCGCTTCGTCAGCTTCGACATGCAGTTCTCGCAGGCCGTGGCCGCGGTGCGGTAGCCCGGCATCCGCTCCTTTGACTGTACGATCAGCACCGGCTGACCGCACCAGGCGCACGCGCTCGATTCGTACGTGTAGCGGTCGAAGTCAGGCTCCACGCCGAACTTGCGGATCTCCGCGGCATCCATCATGCAGCTCACACCTCCGCAAAGCTTCTCCCCTGCCCAGAACATCCCTGTTATGTAGACTCCTCCAGCGCGCAGACTATCGCGGACCAGACTGCGCGATTGGGGGGAGTCTGCGCCGTGAGTCTGTCAACGGTGACCCACAGCCTCGGGCTTCCACCGGCCCCCAGCATCTTCGCCGGCAACGAGTGGGGCGCACAGAGCCCGGACGCACCCCTCCAGTTTTTTGACCTGCCGGCGCCGCCTGAGGGTGCGGCGCCCGACCCCGATGCCCTCTACGCCCCGCCGGGCGAGGAGCTCTATGACTACCAGGTGGACGGCGCCAACTTCCTGCTGGAGCATCCCGTGGCGCTGCTGGGGGATGAGATGGGGCTCGGCAAGTCGATTCAGGCCATCGCCGCCCTCCGGCTGCTCATCCGCCGGGGCGAGGTGGCGAGGGCCCTCATCCTCTGCCCTAAGACGCTCATCTTCGACTGGTATTACAAGCTGCGCCGGTGGGCCCCGGACCTGCGGGTGGTGCCGGTGGAGGGCCCCCGCCGGCGGCGGCAGTGGTACTGGCGCTGCCAGGTGCACGTGCACCTGGTCGGATACGAGAGCTGGCGCGAGGACCTGAAGGCCGGCCTGGCCGCTCCCGACGCCTACGACCTGATCGTGCTGGACGAGGTCCAGCGCATCAAGAACCCCAATACCGCCATCCACCGGGCCGTGGCCCAGGTGGCGGCCCAGCGGCGCTGGGGGCTCTCGGGCACGCCGCTGGAAAACCGGGTGGAGGAGCTTCTGGCCATCTTCGCCTACCTGAAGCCGGGCCTGCTGCCTGACCGGAAGGGCTGCCCGGTCGAGGAGATTCACCGGCGCATCGCGCCTTACGTCCTCCGCCGCCGCAAGGCGGACGTGCTCTGTCACCTGCCGCCCAAGGAGCACCGCACGGTCTGGCTGGAGCTGACCCCGGCCCAGCGCATGGCCTACGAGGCGGCTGAGCGCGCGGGCGTGATGGCCATCCGGCAGGCCGGCCACGCCGCCGCCCCCATGATCGCCCTGACCCTGCTCAACAAGCTGAAGCAGCTCTGCAACCTGGATCCCGCCACCGGGTCCTCCTGCAAGATGGCCTTCCTGGAGCAGGAGCTGGCTGCGCTCATCGAGCGCGGGGAGAAGGTGCTGATCTTCTCCCAGTACCCCAAGGTCACCCTGGAGCCGCTCCTTCCCCGGCTGGAGCCCTTCGGGGCCGTCCTGTTCGACGGGTCGCTCAGCGACTGGAACCGGCAGCTAATCGTCCACCACTTCCAGCACAAGGAGATGCCCCGGGTGCTGGCGATGTCGCTGAAAGCCGGCGGCGTGGGCATCACCCTCACCCGGGCCAACCACGTCTACCACCTGGACCACTGGTGGAACCCCGCGGTTGCCCAGCAGGCCGAGGACCGCACCCACCGCATCGGCCAGCGGCGGCCGGTCTACGTCACCACCCTGCTCACCCGGGGCACCGTGGAGGAGCGCATTGCCGAGCTGGTGGAGCAGAAGCGGGCCCTGTTCCACCAGGTGATGGATCCCCTGACGGAGATGAGCGAAGACCAGGAGCAGCAGTTCCTCCTGCAGCGGCTCACCCGCGAGGAGATCCTCTCGCTGTTCGGCGTGCACTGAAAGAGTCCGGAGCCACCGCGCGGCTCCGGACTCCGTTGCGCAGGCTAGGCGGGCTCGGCGGCCTCGCCGGCCTCAGGCCCCTCGTCCCCCGGCGGGAACTTGGCCAGCTCGGCCTCGGCCTGGTCCCGGTAGAGGAAGACAGCATCCCCCGTGCTGCCCACCCGGTGGACGGCCTTCTTCAGCCCCTCCCGCTCGAAGGGTTCCCGCTCGATGAGGTAGTAATACTTGGTACCGTTGGGATGGTTCATGACCCAGATCATCAAGTCTTTCTGGGTCAGTCCGCCCTTTGCCATGTCCCCGACCTCCTAATCTACGCTCATGGCAGACTATTCGGCGGGCAGGCGGCGAACCCCTCCTGCCGGGCCGGCGCACGGCGAAGGGTCAGGGCGCTCCCCTCCCGCCCTGACCCCCGGATCGCTACGGCGTCGCCATGTCGTCCAGCTGGTCGATCTCCATCTGGCCCCGGATCAGGTCGACCCTGGGCGGAGGGGCCTCCGGCCCGGTCACGGCGCCCTCCACCGGCACCTGGCGGGCCCTGGGGATGTTCATGGTGGACTCCCTCCTGCGGGTCGAGCCGCTGGGGCGGTCATCGCCGACGGGGGCCGCGCGGCCCAGCGGCCCTTCGATCCGCGCCCCGTAGAACACGCCTGGGCGAATCAGCCCGGGCCCCTCCTGGAACTGCTCCTCCTCCCGATCCATCCGCCTTCACCTCCCTCGATAGGATGCCCCTTCCAGCGAACGGCCTATGCGCATCCAGGGGCGGTGCGAAGCGATGCATCGACATCCGCAGGCTCCAGCGCGGCGCCGAGTCTGTGGGCCACCACCGAGCCCGTTCAGGGGAGGTGACCGAGTGCAGGCCTTCCGGCTGAACCGTGACAGTTGTGTTCCCGTCAAGCAGCAGCTGCAGGCCCAGATCCGGTACCAGATCGCCGCAGGGCTCCTCCATCCCGGCGACCAGCTGCCCTCGCTCCGGGACCTGGCTGCCGGGCTGGCCATCAACGTCAACACCGTGGCCCGGGCGGTGGAGGAGCTGGTCCGTGAGGGATACCTGACATCGCACCAGGGCAAGGGGATCTTCGTGGCCGATGACCCCCCGGGGCCGGCGCCGGGGGCCGCCCTGCGCTCCCTTCTGGCCGGCGTGCTGGCCACCGCTGATGACTGGGGCATGGACGCCGAGGAGCTGGCCCTGGATCTGCTCTCGCAGGCGCTGCTCGCCCGCGGTCCGCAGCCCGCCTCGGGCCGCGTGATCCTGGTGGGCACCGCCCGGGCGGACCTGCGGCGGCTGCAGCGGCAGCTGGAGTCGCAGCTGCCCGGCGCGCAGGTGGCCCCTGCCCTGCCGGAAGAGCTGGGCCAGATCCCGCCCTCCGCCCCCGTCGCCGCCACCCTGTTCCACGCGCCCGCCCTGCGGGACCGGCAGCCGGTGGTCCTGGCCGGACCCGATGCCCGGGCCGCGCTGCAGCGGCTCCAGGGCCTGCCTGCCGGATCCTGCGTTGCGGTGGCCGCAGCGGACCGGGTGCAGGCGGCGCGCGTCCAGCAGAGCCTGGAGCAGGGCGGCCTCGGCCACCTGCGCTTCCGCGCGGCCACGGACCCCGAGGGGCTCCTCCCCCTCCTGAGCGAGGCCGCCTGCCTGCTGGCGGCGCCCAGCGGCTACCCCCTGGCGGACGCCGCCCGGGCGGCCAGGCCGGACATCCCCTGCATCCGCGAGCCTCTGGTCACGCCCCCAGAGGCCGTGGCCAGCCTGCGCCGGGTCCTGGGCAGCCCGGCCCGCCCGCCACGCGTGGCGGTGCGCTCCTCCTGGGTGTAGATGCCGTTCGCAGGCGGCGTTCATCGGCCGCGTCCTGCATTTCACCACGTTTCTGCACTTCATCGGCTGCATCCCGCATTTCATCACGTTTCGTACTACTCCGACCCCCTGTGCGGTATCATAGGCGGTAACGACAGCCGGTGGGGGTGATTGCGGGTGAGCCAGGCGACGATGAGCCCGGCGAAGATGCGCCAGGTCTACCTGGACATCCTCGAGCGGGCGGAAGATCCGATGGCCTTGCGTGTGGCCATCATCTGCTCCGATCAGTTTCCGGAGGCGCTGAAGGAGCAGGCGCGGCTGGCCCCCTCGCTGGAGGCCCTGCGGAGCTTGCTGGCCGAGCACCGCCGCCGGTTCGTTGCGGCAACACGCTGAGCCGGGCGAGGGGGAATCCCCGCCCGGCTCGGTCGTCCGTGCCCGGCCCGCGCTGGCGGCCGGCTTCCGGCGGTCGCTAGCTCAGGTTGTTCTTCAGCCGCGCCACCGTCTCTGCGTCCAGCTTCTTGATGACCGCCGCCAGCAGCTTGGCGGCGTTCTCCATGTCGTCCCGGTGGATCAGCCCCGCGTGGCTGTGGATGTACCGGGTGGCGAAGCCCACCACCAGGGAAGGTACGCCCCGGCCCTGGATGTGGATCCGCCCTGCGTCGGTGCCGCCCCCGGCCATGGCCTGGAACTGGATGGGGATCTCGAGCTCCTCGGCCGTGTCGATCACCAGGTCCCTCAGCCCCCGGTGAGGCACCATGGAGGCGTCGTAGACCATGATCAGCGGCCCCTCGCCCAGCTTGCCCTCGACCTGCCCGTCGCCGCCGGGAACGTCCGTCGCCAGGCCGACGTCCAGCGCAAACGCGATGTCGGGCTCGATGGTGTTGGCCATGGTGGTCGCGCCCCGCAGGCCGACCTCCTCCTGCACCGTACCCACCGCGTAGACCTCGTTGGGATGGTCCTGGCCCTTCAGCTCCTCCAGCACCATGATCGCCACGGCGCAGCCGGCCCGGTTGTCCCAGGCCTTGTTCATCAGGATCTTCGGGTTCGGCATCACGTGGAAGTCGCAGTGCGGCACAATCGGGTCGCCCGGCCGCACGCCCCACTCCTTGGCCTCATCCCGGGAGCTGGCGCCGATGTCGATGAACATATCCTTGATCTGGACGACCTTGTTCCGCTCTTCCTGGGTCAGGATGTGGGGCGGCTTCGAGCCGACCACACCCATCAGTTCGCCCTTGCGGGTCAGCACCTTCACCCGCTGGGCCAGCAGCACCTGGCTCCACCAACCGCCCACGGGCTGGAACTTCAGGAACCCCTTTTCCGTGATCTGGGTGACCATCCAGCCAACCTCGTCCAGGTGGCCGGCCAGCATGATGCGGGGGCCGCCCGCCTGTCCCTTCTTGATGCCGGCGATGGATCCCAGGTTGTCGCTGATGATCTCGTCGCACAGCGGCTCCAGGTACTTGCGCATCACCTGCCGCACGGGCTCCTCAAAACCGGAGATCCCGCTCACGCTGGTGAGCTCCTCATACATTTTCAGACGTTGATCCACCAGTTGGGCCTCCCTCTTCATCGATATACTTGACGAGGCTTGTGGTTAATTCAACCATCTGTGGCGAATCCCCTGCCAACTCCCTAGGTCGAATAGGACTTTGGTCTATTGCCCCTCCCCTTCAGTACGCCTAATCTGGTCATAAGCAGGCCTTCTGGCCCTGCCACAGCTTAACACCGAGGGGGACCCGCCACCATGCTGTTGTCGTACCTCCGGGTATACTGCGACATCATCGAAACCCGCAGCTTCTCCAAGGCTGCTGCGCGCAGTTTCATCTCGCAGCCCGCCGTGAGCCAGCAGGTGAAGGCCATGGAGGAGCACTTTCAGCAGCGGCTGATCGAGCGGTCGCCCCAGGGCATCTATCCGACGGAGGCCGGACGGATCTTCTACGAGGGCGCCCGCGAGATCGTGGAACGCTACGAGGCACTGGAGCAACAGATGGCGAACCTCAGCAAGACCGTCTCCGGGACCATCCGGGTGGCCACCGTCTATACTGTGGGCCTGCACGACCTGCCGCCATACATCAAGAAATTCATCCAGGCGTACCCCCAGGCCCGGATACACCTGGAGTACAGCCGTACCAACAAGATTTACGAGGCCGTGCGGCAGAACCAGGTGGACATCGGCATCGTCGCCTACCCCCAGGAAGGGCGGCAGATGGGCGTGATCCCGCTGCCCTCCGATGAGCTGGTGGTCATCGTCAGCCCCAACCATCCGCTGGCCCGGGAAGGCAAGCCGGTTGCGCTGCAGCAGTTGCACCGCATGCCCTTCATCGCCTTCGATCCCGACATCCCCACCCGGAAGGCCACCGACCGGGTGCTGAACGACCACGGTGTGGATGTGGATGTGATCCACGAGTTCGACAACGTCGAGACGATCAAGCGGTCGGTGGAGGCCGAACTGGGCGTTTCGATCATCCCCCGGCGGTGTGCCCGCTGGGAGGTCAAGTCCGGCTCGCTGGTCGCCCTGCCCATCGCCGACATGCGCATCGAGCGGCCGGTCGGGGTGATCTACAAGCGGGGCAAGAACTTCAGCAATACCCTGCAGAAGTTCATCGCCATCCTCACAGGGCGCGATGAGGAGGAAGACTGATCCGCAGCCAACGCCGAGCGCCGTTCTGAGCGATCAGCAACGGCGGCCAACAGCGACTAGAGGTGCCAAATTCAGTGGTGCTGCCCAATTGGGCGGCACCGCTGCGGTCATATATGCGCTTACACCTGCGAAGCTTTATACCATGAGAAAGTGAAAAACTCGAAGGGTAGCCCGTAACCTTCAGCGTCCAATCTCGTTAGTAAGGGCGAAAGCAGATAAAACGAAGCACAAGTCGACGCAGCTCGGGGCGGCTCTGGACAGTGTTGACGGGAGGGACTCTCTGGAATGCAATTGTTGACGGATGAGCAATTGGTGGAACGGGCACAGGAAGGCGATCGCTGCGCGCTGGGCGAGTTGATCGGCCGTTACGAGCAGCGCACCTATAATCTGGCCTATCGGTTAATGGGAAATCATGCCGATGCGTGCGACGCGGCCCAGGAGGCCCTGGTGCGCGTCTGCGTGCGGTTGCACAATTTCCGAGGCGACTCCCAGTTCTCCACCTGGCTCTACCGGGTGGTGACCAATACCTGCCTGGACGAACTGCGGCGCAGGGGGCGCACCCGCTGTACATCGCTGGACGAGGCGCTTCCCCTGGATGAGGGCTCCGTCCCCCGCCAGGCGGCAGACGACGCCGACGGCCCCGTGGAGTACGCGGAGCGCCACGAGGTGCAGGCCGCCGTGCAGCGGGCCATCATGCGGCTGCCGTACGACTACCGCGTCGTCGTGATCCTCCGCGATCTCCACGACCTGAGCTACCAGGAGATCGCCACCGCCCTGGGCACCACCCTGGGCACCATCAAGTCGCGGCTGCACAGGGCCCGGCAGGCGCTGCGCGGCATCATCGAGGATACCGAGGGCAAGCGGCTCGACATCGCCGGATAAGCGAAACTTTTGTTCGTATGATTCTTTCAGAAAAGTAACCCCTCGTTCGCTGTTCGTGGGGCAAATGAACATGTTAAACTGAAATTGCAAGGGGCGCAGGGGATGGCTCAGATTCCGAAGCCCGCCGATTCGAGATCGTTGGATCCCAGAATGGCGACCCGGCCCGGTAGAACCCGTTGTTCCGAAATCCTCTGGCGCTCCTTTTAGGTGCCCGGATGGTTGTTTAGGCAGGAACAGAGCAGGAGAGCCGGGCACCGCAACCCCCTGAAGGCGGAAGCCTCCAGGGGGTTGTTCGCGCGCGGGCAGGGATCGCGCCGACGCAACTCGAAGAGACTGGGGACTGCTCCCCGGCGGCGCAAAACGCCCGGGCTTTCGGCCCCAGGCGGGTTGTCCC
>JAMNXV010000116.1 GCA_023623185.1 Bacillota bacterium | reverse complement strand
CGATTTGGGCCGGAATGGGCGGTCGACTATCCCCGCAAACGGTGGTCGATTTCATCCGTAATAGGTGGACGGATTCGACCGGAATGAGTGGTCGAATCCGTCCGGAATACGCATGGGGCATACGAGGTCTGCATGAGAGGCGAAATTGAGGTGAAACAATGCCTGAGGCCCGCATTGTAACGCTTCGCGGCTGGAAGGGTCATCGTTCCCTCCGCGGGGTGTACAGCCAGAGTGCCGTACTGCGGTTCGAGCGGTTTGACGCCCAGCTGTTCCGGGTCGCGGGCATCGTCTGGCCGCCGGCCCCGATTGTGCAGAAGCTCATCAAGAGCAATCACACCCCGCATGAGCACGACTCCCTGCTCACTCACCAACTCGGCTACTACTGCGACCTACAATCCATCAACAGCGAGGATGCGCTGACCTGGAACTATTTTGGCCCCCTCATGTATGCCCAACCGCACGAGCGCGTGCAGTTTGCCTGGTGGCTCATGCACCTCCTCGACCCTGAAGCTGAGCCTGATGAAGTCTGTGAAATCGATCTCTGGCGGCGTATACCCCACCCCCAAAAGCCCGGCTCCACAAACGGCCCCGAACTCGACTTTCTACTAATCGGGAACCGCACGGTTGTGTTGGGCGAGGCGAAGTGGAAGTCGGACGAGCCGCAACATCAAGGAGAAGGTCAGGACATGTCGCAGACTCAGCTCCGGGCTCTCTTCGTCGAGCAGTTCGGGAATAAGGTCTTCGGCGAACCCCGCCGACTCCTGGTCCTGATGGTCACGCTCGACCCCTCCTCCCCAATCGAAGGGCAGGAATGTTATAGTAATCAACAACAGCATACCCGCCACAATCTGCCCCCCGGGAGGTAAACGCCAGTGACGAACTCGCCCCGCGAACAGAAGGCCATGGAGCTCGATGACCAGGGTCGCCGGCTCCTGCAGGAGGGTCGCCTCGAGGAGGCCATCGCCTGTTTCAGGCAGGCCTGGGAGGAAGCAGGTCTAACGGCCGCCCGCAACAACTGGGCGACCGCGCTCTACTTCCACGGCAAGCCCGACGAGGCACTGCACGTGCTGGAACCGCTCCTTGACGCCGCCCTCATCCACCCGTTCTCGCATGCGCTGGCCAGCCGCTGTCACTCCGCCCTGGGTGACACGAAGAAGGCCAGAGAACACCTGCGCAAGGCGATCCGCGACTTCGACGCCGGCCGCTTCCGCCTCCACACCCAACCCGACGGGGGACAGGCCTGGATCGAATACACCATGATCATCAAAGACGCGGCGGCCGACCTGGGGGAGTACAGACTCATCCTGGAACTCCACAACCGCTGGCCGGGGAGAGACCTGGCACATGGCGCCTTCGTCGCAGGGGTGGCGGCGTTCAACCTGGGCAAGTACTCCCAGGCCATCCGTATCTGGCAGCGGGTCCGCGATCCGCAGTGGGTGCGCCCTCTGCAGGGGTACACCATCGTGGCCGGGTGGGCCGAACGGGGCGTGATCCCGCCGTTCCGGCTGGAGGCCCGCATGCCCGACACGGATCGCCTCCGCAAGCTGACCCGCGACGAGCTGGCCGAACTGCCCATGGATGCATCCCTGCGCCTGCTCATGCTGGTCGCGGCTTTTGACGCGGCTGCGGAGCATCCCGATGAAGACGTCCCGGTGCTGGCGGAGCTCATCCGCCACACCGGCGACTGGGGCATCGACCTGGGCCGCAGGATCCTGGAGGCCGCAACCGTGCCCAGGGGCCTGAAGCTCAGCGCAGCCCGTGCCCTGACGGAGGCGGGCGTGTTCCAGCCGGGCGAGCCCATCCCCATGGTGATTGACGGGCGCCGCACTGAGGTCGTCGTTCAGATGAAGCGGCTGGCCGACGGGCCGATTCCGGAGCTGGACGAGGTTCTGGCGGAGGCCCGCAGCCTGTGGCAGAAAGGAAAGCGCAAGGCCGCCATGAAGCTTTTGACCGATCTGCACGACAACCCCATCGTCTACCCCCCGGCTGTGATGCAGGAAGCGGACTTCCTCCGGCAGCAGGGGAAGCTGGATGAGGCCCTGATCCTGCTGGAAATGATGGATAACCTCATGCCCAACCACCCCTACGTGCTGTTCAACATGGCCGCGGTCTACCTGGAGAAGGGCGACGCCGACACCGTGCGGCAGCTCCTCGACGCGATCGATCCGGAGGACTTGCCGCCCGTTTTCCAGGAGGATCTGGCGTCCATGAAAGACGCGATCGGCGAGGAGGACGATTTCATCGAGGACGTCGATGCTTACATCGCTTCCTTCCTGGATTCCATGCGGGAAGAGGAAGACGAGCGGCCCATCCGACCGGATGTCAAGCTGACCACGGCGCTCCGGCGCATCCCGGTCCAGTGGCTGAACGCCGCGGCCCAGCGGCTGGCGATTGAGCCCCAGCGCCGCCGGCCCGAACGGGAGAAGGCCGTGGCCGCCGCGCTGCTCGATTCCGGCCGCGTGCGGGCGGCGCTGGCCGAGGAGCCGCCGGCGGTGCGGGAGGCCCTCGACTTCGTGCTGGCGGAGGGCGGCTGGGTCAAGCTGCACCGGCTCACCCACCGCTTCGGCGACCAGACCGGCGACGGCTTCCACTGGGATGAGCAGCCGCCGGCCTCCACCATCGGGCGCCTGCGGATGCTGGGCATCCTGCACGTGGGCCGGGCGCCGATCAATGGGCGGAACCATAAGGTTGCCGTGGTGCCGGTGGAGCTGCGGGAACTGCTTGGTTGACAACGCGGACGGGCGGGATTCCCGTGGAATCCCGCCCGTCACTCGTTCAGATACCGGAGCATATCGCGCAGGACCGCGTGAAGGAGCAGCTTGTCCTCGGGCGACATCTTCGCCACATCCATCCCGCCATACAGTGCGGGGGAACCGAGCGCGCCGATGCAGTGCACCTCCCAGAGGATCCGCACATCCCTGGCCAGCAGGTCCACGTAGCGGAGGTCGAACGGCTCCAGCCCGAGCGCCTTTACGATCTGCCGGCTGCGATTCCCCACGGTGGCTGGCGAAACGCAGCACTGCTCCGCCACTTCGGCCTGCGTCACGGTGGGGTCGCCC
>JAMNXV010000117.1 GCA_023623185.1 Bacillota bacterium | reverse complement strand
GGCAGGGCCTGCAGGCGGGAGGGCTCGAGACCCGGGTGCGCCGCGAACTCCACGGCAGCCTCCGCGAAGGCCTCCCGCACCAGGTCGTCGGGGCGGCCCTCGGCGAGCATCCGCCCGCGGTCGATGACCGCCACCCGGTCGCAGAGCCGCGCCGCCTCCTCCATGTAGTGCGTGGTGAGCACCACCGTCTTGCCCCGGCCCTGCAGCGTGCGGACCAGATCCCACACGTCCCGGCGGGCGGCAGGGTCGAGGCCCGTGGTCGGCTCGTCCAGGAAGATCACGTCGGGGTCGTTGACCAGGGCCAGGGCCAGCGTGAGCCGCTGCCGCCAGCCGCCCGACAATCGGGCCGGATCTGCCTTCTGGAACTCGTTGAGGCCCAGCAGCTGCAGCACCTCCGCGGTGGGCAGGGCGCGGGGGAAGAACGAGCGGTAGAGGTCGATGGTCTCCCGCACCGTCAGCCCCGGGAAGAGGCCGGTGGACTGCAGTTGCACGCCCAGCCGGGCCTTGATGGCGCTGCTCTGCGTCGCGTGCGACATCCCCAGCTCCTCGACGACGCCCGCGTCGGGCTGCTGGATGCCCTCGATGCACTCCACCGTGGTGGTCTTTCCGGCCCCGTTGGGGCCCAGGAGGCCGTAGACTTCGCCCCGCGCGACTGCGAACGAGAGGCCGTCCACGGCCCGCCTGTCGCCGAAACTCTTGGTCAGCTGGTGGCAGCGGATGACGGGCTGATTCACGTCGGGCTTCCTCCTTGTGCGTGCTTTCACAAGGCAAGTATCGCATGCTCCCCGCCCCCCGACATCGTACGTCCATCTGTACTTTCGTACACTGTACGGCCGTTCAGCCGAAGGGAGGAGCCGCCATGGCCCGCCACACCCGCGTGTTCTTTTACTCGGTCTACCTGGTGCTGGGTCTGATCTGGGTGTCGACCGTGGCCTGGCCTGCATGGCGCCCCGCCTCCGAGGCCGTGCCCTTCACGCTGCTGCTCCTGCTGCACGGCGTCCTGCACGCCCTGATGGACCGGCTGGAGGCCCGGGGGTGGGCCGCGCCGTACCTGGTGGTGCAGATCTTGCTGGCGGGCGTGCTGGTGTGGCTGGGCGAGGGCTCGCCGATGACTGAGGTGCTCTTCGCCCCCATTGCCGGAGAGGCGATCGGTCTGTTTCCGGACGGGTGGCGGCGCAGCCTCGCCCTGGGCGGGGTCGTCGCGGGGCTGGCGGGGGCCATCGCGGCGCTGCAGGATCCCCTGCCGATCCTGACGCGGCTCCCCTTTACGGGGCTCGCCTTCGGGTTTGCCGCGCTCTACGTCGTCCTCTACCTGCGGCAGATGCGGGAGCGGGAGCGGGCCGAGTCGCTGGTGGCGCAGCTGCAGGAGGCGCACGTTCAGCTCCAGGCCTACGCCGCCCGCATCGCGGAGCTGACGGTGACCCAGGAGCGGCAGCGGATGGGCCGTGAGCTGCACGACACGCTCGCGCAGGGGCTGGCGGGCCTGGTGATGCAGCTGGAGGCGGTGGACGAGCTGCTGGCCCGCGGTGAGCTGGACCGCGCCCGCGACCTGCTCCAGCGGGCCATGGGGCGCGCCCGAGGCACCCACGGGGAGGCGCGGGCCCGCATCCAGTCGCTGCGCCTGCCGGTGGAGCGGCTGGACCTCGCGGCCGAACTGCGCCGCGAGCTGGAGCGGGCGCAGGTCGACGGCGGCTTCACCGGCGCCCTGGAGGTGGGCCCGGGGGACACGGCGCCGGAAGGAGAGGCCGCGGTGCAGCATTACTACATCGCCCGGGAAGCCATCGCCAACGCCGTGCGGCACAGCCGGGCGAGCCAGCTGCGGGTGCGGCTCTGGGGCGAGGACGGGCGCGTCTGCCTCAGCGTCGCCGACGACGGCGTCGGCTTCGACCCGGAGGCCCCGCGCCTGCCGGGCCACTTCGGCCTGACCGGCGCCCGGGAGCGCGCCCGCGCGGTGGGGGGCGAGCTGCACATCGAGAGCAGCCCGGGTCAGGGCACGACGCTGTTTGCCGCCGTGCCGCTGCGCCCGGCCGGAGGCGCCCGGGCGGACGGGGCTGCCGGCGGCGGAGACGCCGGACGCGTCGGAGAGGAGGCTGGGCCGTGATCCAGGTGCTGATTGCCGACGACCACGAGGTGGTGCGGGAGGGGCTGCGGGCGCTCCTGGAGATCCAGCCCGACATGGCGGTGGTGGCCGAGGCCGCGGACGGCCAGGAGGCCGTGGAGCTGTGCGAGCGGCTGTCGCCGGACGTGGTGCTGATGGACCTGCGCATGCCCCGAATGGACGGCCTGGCCGCCATCCGGGCCCTGCAGCAGCGTTGCCCGCAGGCGGCGGTGGTGATTCTGACCACCTACGACGACGACCAGCTCATCGTGGAGGGACTCCGCGCCGGCGCCCGGGGTTACCTCCTGAAGGATGCGAGCCGGGATGCGATCCTGGAGGCGGTGCGCGCGGCCGCCCGGCGCGAGGCGGTGCTCTCGGCCGAGGTCATGGCCCGGCTGGTGGAGCGGCTGGATCCGGCTGCGGCACGCCCGCCCGCCGGGGAGCCGTCGCCGCTCTCGGAGCGGGAGACCGAGGTGCTCCGCCTGGCTGCCGACGGCCTGCGCTCGAAGGAGATCGCCGACCGGCTCCTCATCACGGAGCGCACGGTGAAGGCGCACCTCACGGCAATCTTCACCAAGCTCGACGTGACCAGCCGGGCGGAGGCGGTGGCCCGGGCGATGGCGCGGGGATGGCTGTGAAGGGAGATGGCGAGATGAGCAAGGCATGGACGTACCTGGAGCGGCTCACCCGGTACCCTCACCGGGCGGTCGGCAGCGCGGAGGAGGCGGCCGCGGCCGAGGAGGCGGCGGGCTGGCTGCGGGACATGGGCTACGACGTGGAGATCCAGCGCTTCCGGGCGCCGCGCGACACGCTCTACCTCGGGCCCGCCGTGATCATGGCCGGCTACCTGGCCGCCGCGGCGATCGCGGCCTGGTGGCAGCCCTGGGTCGGCCTGCTGCTGGCCGTGCTGCTCCTGATCCCCCTGGTCGGGGAGATGTCCGGGAAGGGGCTGGATCTGGATGCCTACACACCCAAGGTGGGCTCGCAGAACGTGATCGCCCGGGCGGCGGGGCAGGGCGATGAGCGGCTCACGGTGGTGGTCTCGGGCCACCTGGACACCCAGCACGCCACCTGGCTCTTCCACCCCCGGATTGCCCCTCACGTGCAGACTTACCTGAACCTGGCCTACGGGTCGCTGGGGCTGATGTTGCTGGGGCTGGTGCTCCGGGCGGTGTTTCCCGGGGCCGGCTGGCCGCTGTGGCTTCTGGGCGCGGGCGCCGCTGTGCTGTCCCTGCACATCGCCTTTCTGCTCGCCTGCGCCTTCAGCGGGGGCTACATCAACGGCGCCAACGACAACACCACGGGCGCGGCCCTGACGCTGGCCCTGGCGGAGCATTTCGCGGCGCATCCGCTGCCGGGGGTTCGCTTCCACTTCGTGCTCACCGGTGCGGAGGAGGTGGGCACGCGGGGCATGAAGGCCTTCCTGCGGGCGTACCGCTACGACCCGGCGTCCACCTATTTCATCAACCTGGACAACCTGGGCGGCGGCACCCTGACCTACCTGGAAGGCGAGGGGATGACGCTCTACCACCGGTTCGGGAAGGACCTGGTGGAGCTTGCCCGCGCCATGGCCGCCGAGCGGCCCGGGCAGGTGAAGGCGCGCCCCAACCTGCTCCTGCCCACCGACGCGATGATTCCCGCTGCGCACGGCTATCAGGCCATCAGCTTCCTCGCGTTCCTGGAGGACGGCTCGCTGCCCAACTACCACTGGTACACGGACACGCCGGAGCACGTGGACCGGGAGCTGCTCTCCTTCACCGAGGACTTCATGAAGGAGTACATCCGGCGGCTGGCTGAGGTCAGGGCCGCCTCCTGACGGCGCCCCGACACAAATAAAGAAGGCGAGCGGCAGGACCGCTCGCCGTTTCTTGTTGCGGGGGAAGGAGGGCTACACGCGCTCCGGCGCCGCTTCGGCCATGGACTTCAGCAAGGTGGCCCGCTCGTCCCGGGCCGCCGGCGCGCCGATGTTGAACCGGTCCAGCAGCGTTCGGATCTCCTCCGGGCTCTCCAGCCTTCCGATGAGCACCTGCACCAGGAGGCTCAGGCAGCTGCCCCGCGACATGGGCAGGCCGCGGCGCCGGTCATCCCGGTAGATCTGGCGCGCCAGCGACCGCACCGGCTCCTGCGACTGTTCGAGGACGTCGGCCAGGTCTCGCAGGTTCCTGACGCCCAGGTACTGGAGTTCCTCGACCCGGGCCTCGAGCACCGCCTTGGTCGGGCCCATGAGCGGCCGGCCGCGCATCTCTGAGATCTCTGCATCCAGGGCCTGAATCAGGGCGGAGCGCCGGATGAACGTCTCCAGCGAGATCGGGTCGAGGGCCACGTCCTCGGGATGGTCGTGCATCTTCGCGACCACCTGCGTGGAGTAGAGGCTCAGCTCGTCCCGCAGCCGCATGAACTGGTCATCGGCCAGCTCCAGCAGGCCTGCCAGCATGGAGAACCGCCGCCGGAGGCTGTTGGGAATGCCGCCCGCGACCTTGTAGCCCAGGTCGTGCTCGATCTCGGCCCAGGCGTGCTGGAGGATCGAGCGCACCTGAATCTCGCAGCGCAGGCCGGCGAAGCGGGCGTACTCCGGTCTTTCCAGCATCTCCGGGGGCAGGCAGCAGACACGGTGGACGGAGGAGTAGCCGAACCAGTGCGGGTCGTAGGGGCGCTTGTCCTCAGAGTGGTCGGGATCGACGTCCAGGTGGCGGTCGATGACCCGCACCACCCGGTCGACGTCATCGGCGAAGTTGGTGACGACGCGCACGCCCACGAGGTCGGTCACCTCGGTGAGGTGCTCGTAGTCCTTGCCCGGGCGGGTCAGCTTTTCCGCCAGGGCGTCGACACTCTTGACCCGATAGGTGATGCTGTTGATCGGTATGTTCGCCTCGGCGAGGAGCTGGCCCAGCATCTGCCGCACACACTGACCGAAGGCGCGATACAGCGCTTGCTGCGAGCGAAAAGTCTCGACCCATTCCCGCTGCTTGCCATTCATGAGCCGCACCACCTCCTCTGCGCAGCCGACGTGCACCGGGGGATAAGTTCAATGGATGCCGGGCAATCTCCTGCGCGCAAAAAGGGGGCGGTCCTGCCGGACCGCCGGAGAAAGAGAAGCAGAAATCACACAGAGGGGGTTCAACACACAAGTTCAATGTACCGCAGCTCTGTTACAGTCCTGTAACAATTTCGCGACGATGTGATGAAAAGTGAGTTAGCAGTTCATGTCACGCGTCAAACCCAACGGCTGTACGGCGCCGCAGAATGTACCAGCCGAGCACCGGATGATCGCATGCTATACTGGTTATGCTCATGAGATTAAACCTTTGGCGTTAAAGATGTGACGGCCACGAAGCGCGCCTTCGTGGCTGCCATTTATCCGCGCATGGGTAGGGGGGATGCGTAGTGAACCTGCGGCAGTTTCGGTGGCCGGTCGCGCTCGTGACCCTGGCCGTCACGCTTGCCGGGCTGTTCGGCGCGGGCCGGCTGGTGCGCAGCCAGACGATCGACCAGCCGCTCATGACGGCCCTCGCGGGCCTGGAGGGGCTGGTCTCCTACCAGGTCGTCCAGGCAGGGGATGTTCCGGAAGTTGAGATCCACCCCGCCCCCGATGCGAACCTGCGGGAGATCTACACCGAGGTGGACCGGCGGCTGCGCCAGATCCTGAAGGGCAGCCCGTATGGGATTACCGTGCTCGGCAGCCCCACCGCAGCGCTGGAGCGTGCGGCGGAGCGGATGAACCTGTACCTGCAGGAGGCGGTGGCCACCGGCGCGTTCGCGGCCATGGCCGACCGGATTGCCGCAGAGGCCGCCTCCATGGGGGCTGAGGCACAGGTGGCGGTGGACGAGCGGCGGGTCTACCTGACCGTGCGCCAGGGCGACGCCTACCTGTACCGGGTCGTCGAGCGGCCTGCCTGGCCGCCCGTCGTGCCCGCGGGAGGAGGGATGGGGCTGTGAAGAGCTTTCCCGTGAAGGAGGTCCTCCTGGGCGCGGCCGCGGCGGTGCTCGCCTATCTGGGCATCAGCGGGGTGAACGTGCTGCCCGTGGTGTTCCTGGCGGGCCTGGCCTGGCTGATGTACCAGTCCGCCAGCCTTCGCAGCCCCTCTGCGACCGCGGTGCGCAGCCCCCGCACCGTGGCGGTGCCTGAGGTCAGGTTCGAGGACATCGGCGGACAGGCCGCCGCGAAGAAGGAGTTGCTGGAGGCGATTCAGTTCATCGCGGACCGGGAGCGAATCGCCCACATGGGCATCCGGCCCCTCAAGGGCATCCTGCTCACCGGCCCGCCCGGCACGGGCAAGACGCTGCTGGCCAAGGCGGCGGCGCACCACACGGACTCGGTCTTCCTGGCGGCTGCCGGCTCCGAGTTCGTGGAGATGTACGCGGGCGTTGGGGCGCAGCGCGTGCGGGAGCTGTTCCGGCGGGCGCGCGAGACCGCCCGGAAGGAGCGGAAGCGGTCGGCCATCATCTTCATCGACGAGATGGAGGTCCTCGGCGCTCGACGGGGCTCCCACAGCACCCACATGGAGTACGATCAGACGCTCAACCAGTTGCTCACCGAGATGGACGGCATCGCGGTGGACGAGGACGTGCAGGTGCTGGTGATGGGCGCCACCAACCGGGTCGACATGATGGACCCGGCGCTGCTCCGCCCCGGCCGGTTCGACCGTACAGTCAACGTGGACCTGCCGGACAGGGAGGCGCGGCTGGCCATCCTCCGGCTGCACACCCGCAAGAAGCCGCTGGGCGCAGACGTGGACCTGGAGGCCATTGCCAGGCAGACCTTCGGCTTCTCCGGCGCCCACCTGGAGTCGCTGGCCAACGAGGCGGCGATTCTGGCCCTGCGGGAGGGGCTCACCGAGGTGCGGCAGCGCCACCTCGTGGAGGCCGTGGACAAGGTGATGCTGGGCGAGAAGCTGGACCGCAGGCCGACCCCGGCGGAGAAGCGGCGGGTGGCCGTCCACGAGGCCGGCCACGCCCTGGTGGGCGAGTGGGTGGATCCGGGCTCGGTGGCCACCGTCACCATCACCCCGCGGGGGCGGGCGATGGGCTACGTCCGCACCAGCCCTGCCGACGACAAGTACCTGTACACCCGCTCGCAGCTGGAGGCCCGCATCCAGGTGGCCCTGGCGGGCTTCCTCGCGGAGGAGCTGGTGTTCGGCGAGGCGTCGACGGGCGCATCCAACGACTTCGAGCAGGCGGTGGGCATGGCCCGGCACATCCTGCACGCCGGCCTGAGCCCGCTGGGCATCGTCGACGCCGAGAACCTGAACAGGGGGCTGGAGGGGGCGGTGGTCCAGCAGATCATCGCCGACCAGCGGGAGCTGGTGGCCTGGTTCCTGGCCGAGCGGCGGCCTGTGTTGGAGCAGGTGGCGGACACCCTCGTCGACGTCGAGGTGATCGACGGCGAGGAGATCCGGCGGCTGCTGGCCGACGCCCCGCCCCTGCCTCCCGTGCAGGGGCCGGTTCTGCCCGAAAGCGCATAGATGCTGTTGACGCGAGCGGCGCCTGTGTGCGCCGCTTTTCCGCGGCCGCCTAGTGCGGTCCGGGGGGCTGCCACGGGGCCCAGCCCATCTCCCCCTGCGGGTCCGGCGGCTGCCAGGGCGGCGGGGACTGTGCCGCTCCGCCGCGGGGTCCGGCCTCGGTGGAGGATGCCGCCGCCGGCTGTCCGTCTTGCTGGCTCTGTCCGCGCTGTCCGCCCGGCGCGGTCTGTCGGGACTGTGCGGATTGCCCCGGCTGTTGGCCCCGGCCGGCTTGCTGTTGTGCCGGCTGCGGGCGGTTTCCCCGGGTCTTGGGCGCGCCGGCGCCGGTGGCCGGGTTCTGCTGCTGCGCCTGCCCCGCCGCCTTCTCCTGCAGTCGCGCCTCCGCGCGCGCCTCCTTCAGCACGGCTTCCATCTGCTTCTGGATGCGCTGGGTCTCCTCGAGCACCGTCTTCAGCTGCTTCAGGTTGGCCTCGAGCTCCTCGGCCAGCTCCTGCTTGGCAGTGTGCAGGGCCGTCAGCATGCATGCGGCCGCATCGCCGTACAGTTCGGGCAGCCAGGGCTGCTGCTGGCCCTCCTGCGGGCCTGCCCCCTGCTGGCTTGCGCCCTGCTGGTTTGCGCCCTGCTGGCCAGAGCCTTGCTGACCAGAGCCCTGCTGGCCCCCAGCCTGCTGGGTTCCGGCTTGCTGCGGACATCCGGCGGGCTGGCCGCCGGCTGCGTTCTGCTGCTGTGGGTCGCCGGCATCCTGGCCGGGCCTCCTGATCAGGCGGCGCACCGGCCGCTGACGGCTGTTGTTCTGCACGTGACCGCCTCCTCAGACTCCGATGTTTCTGGTTCACGCCTGCATGTCCGGCTGCCGGCACTGCCTTCCTCTGAGCCAGGAGGCGGCCAGCAGCAGGGCCGGTATGCCCAGCCCCAGGCTGAGCGAAAACGGGGTCCACAAGGTGGTGGAGAAGAGGAACAACCAGGGCAGATTGGGGATGAGCGCCATCAGGATCAGCGCAACGGCGGCCAGGGCGGGCAGTAGCGGCCTTTCGTTGGCCATCCCGAGGGCGAAGCCCGCGGCGTTGGCCGCCAGCCACAGATGGGTGGCCGTCTTCACTATCATTCCCAGCAGCCAGATGGAGATCAGGATCACATCGAGCCGTTCGACGAGTTCGCCGATGGTGATCTGCTGAAACAGGGAGTAGACCGGAAAGTTGAAGTCGGCCACGAACTGGTGCCCGAACACGGCGAGCGAGAGGGCCGTGAACAGCATGAGGGCGAGGGTGGCCAGGGCCGCCCCCGCCGCGAGCCCTCTGCCCGCGCGGTGCGCCTGGTCGACCAGTGCGGCAAGGGCCAGGAACGTCCACGACTCCGCATACCAGCCGATCGGGGGCCAGGCGGCGACGAAGAGCTGCAGCGGTGAGTGCTCGTAGAGGGGGAGGAGGCGCAGCGGGTGGACGAGCCCGGAGAGCGTCGCCAGGGCCAGCAGGAAGATGACGACGTTGGCGAGCACGAAGAACACGGAGAGGCGCGCCAGCACCTCTGCGCCGCAGTAGGCGCCGTACACAGCCACCACTGTGAACGGCACGGCCAGTGCCAGGAGCGGTGTGGCCGGCAGGATCGCCACCGGGATGACCTCCGCGACGTCCCGCAGGCTCAGGGCCGTGAGCGCCGTGCTGATCAGGGCCACAAGCAGCGCCAGCGCCCGCCCGAAGAACGGGCCCAGGAGGTGGCAGGCCAGCTCACCCAAAGCCTGGTGGGGGTGGCGGCGGGCCAGGAGGCCGAGCATCAGCGCAATGGGAAGGGCGGCCACGAGGAAGGAGGCCAGCGGCGCGAGCCAGCCGCCGCTCTGCCCGGTCTTCGCCAGGTTGGCGGGCAGAACCAGCTCCGTCGCCGCAAAGTGCAGCGTGAAGGCCAGGGCAGCGAGTTGCTGGTGGCTGATGCGTGCCTGCCGCACCCGGGACCCCTCCTTTCCGCGCTACAGGGGATTGCTCATCAGCCCCGTGGTCTGCAGCCGCAGGTCGACCGAGACGGTGACGGGCGTCTCCCGCCAGGTCTCGCCCCACCGCCTCTCACCCAGCTGCCGCCACACCGCCGGGTAGAGGGCGCGCACCTGCTCGCCGAAAGACAGCGGGTCGGCCTCGGCGGCCTGGAGCTTTTCGATGACCCTGACGATGAGGTTGTGCAACTCTTCCTCAGCGCGCCGGACCAGCTGTTCATGGACCTCGTGCTGCATAAGGGGGCGAGTGCACTGGATCTCCGTCACCCGCAACCGCCCCGTGAGCGACACCGTAAATGCGGGTCGGCCGCCCTGCAGAGTCGGCCGGATCCGGCGGCCCGCCTGGAGGATGTGAAACGAGACGTCCTCCTGGCCGGGCTCCTCCCCGCAGGGGACGGTGAGCACCCCCTCGCGGCCGTGGCCCCGCAGCCACTTGATCGCCCGCACCTCGCGGGCGTCCAGGTATTCGATCACACGGTCGTTCCGCAGGAGCACGGCGCCGCCCAGTTTCGCCGCGTAGCGCTGGCCTTCCGGCCCGGTGTCCGGGTTCTGGATCAGGTCCACCACCGGCAGCATGGGGGTCCGGTAGGTGGTCGCCCGGGCGGAGAAGAACTCCCAGAGCCGCATTTCCAGGCCGACGCGCGCGTGGGCGATCTCCGAGAGGGCCTTGGTCTGCAGCGATTCCATGATTGGTTCGGTCTCCAGCAGGGTCCGGACGGAGCCGCCCCGCACCATCATGATGTTCCCCTGCAGGCGGAACTCAGGCGCACGCAGGATGAAGTCCAGGGTGTTGCCCAGGCCCTGCTCCGCCAACCGCTCGCCGACCACGACGATCAGCGTGTGGGTGAGGTTGATCCGCCTGGGAAGGCGCAGTTCGATGTCGCGGAGGACGCCGGCGAAACTGCGCCCCTGTCCGGAAACCACGATCCGGCTGGGCAGCGACTCGCCTCCCTGCTGGCCCTTGCCCCCGCCCGCAGCGCCGGACCCGGCCACGGCCAGGGTGACCTCGTAAACGCCCTCCTCCACCAGGTCGATGCCCAGCGCGATGACCAGTGCAGTGTCGTTGAGCTCGCGCCGGCTCCAGCACCCCGTGAGGAGCGGCAGGAGCAGCAGGAGCGCGATGGCCCGCCTCATGGCGACCCTCCCCGGCCCGGCCGGGGTCCGGGCTGCGGCTTCAGCCCCTGCCCGGCCCTGTGGGCGTCCAGCTGTTCCACCGCGGCGGAGCGGCGCCGCTGCAGCCAGTGGGGGATTCGCAGGAAGGTGTCGCCCATGTCGGCGGGGAGCAGCGGGCCGAAGGGCGCCAGGTACGGCGTGCCGAAAGAGCGCAGGCTGAGCAGGTGGATGAGCAGGGCCGCCCCGCCCAGCGCGAGGCCGTAGGCGCCGTAGGTGCCGGCGAGCAGCAGCAGGGGAAACCGGAGAATCCGGAGGGCCACCGTGGCGGAGAAGTCGGGCAGCATCAGCACCGCCAGGGCGGTGACCGCCACCGTGATGATCATGGGGGCGGAGACGATGCCGGCCTGAATCGCGGACTCGCCCAGGATCAGGGCCCCCACGATGGAGACCGACTGCCCCAGCTGCGAGGGCATGCGTACACCGGCCTCCCGGATGATTTCGAAGCCCAGCTCCATGATCAAGGCCTCCAGCACGGCCGGGAAGGGCACCCCTTCGCGCGCCGCCATGATTGAGAGCAGCAGGTTGGTCGGGATCATCTCGCGGTGAAAGGTCGTCAGGGCCACGTAGAGAGAGGGGGCGAAGAGCGCCACCAGGGCGAACAGGACGCGCAGCCCCCGCACCAGGACCACGGCGGGGAAGCGTTCGAAGTAGTCCTCGGGGGAGTGGATCAGGTCGATCAGGGTCGAGGGGGCCAGCAGCACCCAGGGGCTCCCGTCGACGATCACGGCGAAGCGCCCCTCCAGCAGCCCCCCGGCCACCGCGTCCGGCCGCTCGGTGGCGCGGATCAGCGGAAAGATGGTCCAGGGGGTGTCCTCTATGAACTCCATGAGCTGGCCGCTGTCCAGCACGCCGTCGACCTTCACCCGGCGGATGCGCCGCTTGGCCTCTTCGACGAGCGACGGCTTGCAGATCGTGGCGAGGTAGGCGACGGCCACCCGCGTGCGGGTGAGCTCGCCCACGGTCAGCAGGTCGACGCGCAGCCGCGGATCGCGGATGCGCCGGCGGATGAGCGTCAGGTTCACGTTGAGCGACTCGACGAAGCCCTCACGGGGGCCCCGCACCACCCGCTGGGTCTTGGATTCGCTGATGGCCCGCTGCGGGCCGCCGGCCACGTCGAAGCCCAGCGCCCGGGGGGCCCCCTGAATGAAGAGCACGGCCTTTCCCTCAGCGATGCCCTGGGCGGCCTCGTGAATCCGCGCAATCTCATCGGTTTCGGGTGCGGGGATCTGGCGCTCCCCGACCCAGCGCACTGCGTCGCCGGCCGCGCCGCCGACCGGGGGCGCGGCGCCCGCGTTCAGCAGCGCGTGCAGGATGCGTTCCAGCAGCTTCTCGTCCGCCATCGTCGGCAGGTAGGCCACCGCCGCCGGCACCGGCCCCGATCCCGGGTCCGGCTGCGGTCCGGGCCCCCGCCCGAGTAAGATGCGGCGGAAGGTCAGATCCTGGCAGTGTCCGAAGTAGAGATGGAGCAGGGCCTCCACCTGGGCAAGGTCGATGGGTACGGGAAGCGCCTGGTTCAGGTGGACGAGTTCAAAGAGCTGCGCCTCTGCGCGGGCCGACACGGCCATCCTGCAGGCAAGGCGGAACTCGCGGGGCAGGCCGAGGGCACGGAAATAGGCCGCAACCTGCTGCGAATGCCGGGCCACCCCGTGTCGTCGCAGGCCCTGCGGTGTGCCGCCGCCGGGCGAAAAGCGGTACCGCACCTCTAACACCCCCAGGGCGCCGCTGCGGGTAGTATGCGTCTGTCGCTGCGGGCCGCATGCTTCCGGCCCGCGGGCGCAGGAGTGGAGGCGTCTCCCGGCGAAACGTCCGTTGGCGGGGGGAGGATGTAACGTGATCGCCGAGCTGGTCTTCGTAGGTACCGAACTGCTCCTGGGCGAGATCCTGAACTCCAACGCCCAGTACCTGGGCCGGCAGATGGCCATGCTGGGCGTCGACGTCTACCACCAGGTGGTGGTGGGCGACAACGCGGCGCGGCTGAGGGCCGTCTTCGAGCAGGCCCTGGGCCGGGCCGACCTGGTGATCGCCTGCGGAGGGCTGGGCCCGACCGACGACGACATCACCCGCGAGGTGGCGGCCGAGGTGGCCGGGCGGCCGCTGGAGCTGGACGAGGGGCTGGTGGCCGAGCTGGAGGCGTGGTTTGCCGGCCGCGGGCGGAAGATGACCGCGAACAACCGCCGCCAGTGCATGGTCCCCAGAGGGGCGACGGTCCTGCCCAACGACCGGGGCACGGCTCCGGGGCTGATCATCCCCGCAGACGGGGGCAAGACGCTCATCCTGCTGCCCGGGCCCCCGGGCGAGATGCGTCCGATGTTCGCCAGCCACGTGGTGCCCTACCTCACCGCCCGGAACGGGGGCCGGCCGCTCAGGCTGGTCACCCGGACCCTGCGCTTCGTGGGCATCGGCGAGTCGGCACTGGCCGACGGGCTGAAGGACCTGCTGGAGAACCAGACCGATCCCACGATCGCGCCTTACGCCAAGACCGGCGAGGTCCACCTGCGGCTCGCGACCCGCGCCGCGGACGAGGCGGAAGGCCGCGCCCGGATCGCCCCGGTGGAGGCGGAGATCAGGGCCCGCTTCGGCCGGTTCCTCTACGGGGTGGACGAGGAGAGCCTGGCGGAGGCGGTGGGCCGGCTGCTGGCGGAGCGGGGGCTTACCCTGAGCACGGCCGAGTCCTGCACCGGCGGGCTGGTGGCCCGGTACATCACGGACGTGCCGGGGTCGTCCCGGTACTTCGGCATGGGTTTCGTCACCTACGCCAACGAGGCGAAGGTGCGCTTCCTCGGCGTGCCCGAAGAGCTGCTCGCCGCGCAGGGCGCGGTGAGCGAGCCGGTCGCGCGGGCAATGGCGGAAGGGGCGCTTCAGCGGTCGGGCGCGGACGTGGCCGTGGCCATCACCGGGATCGCCGGGCCGGACGGCGGCACGCCCGTAAAACCGGTCGGCACCGTCTGGTTTGCCCTGGCCGCGCGAGGCTTCCAGGGAGACGGATCGGGCGAAGTGCCGCTTCCGGCCGGGGTCTGGGCGGAGACCGCGCGGCTTCACGGCGACCGGGACGGGGTGCGGGAGCGGGCGGCGACCCACGCTTTGGCTCTGGTGCGGCGGTACCTGTTGGGATACTTGGGTTGAGCATGGGCGGGCCGTGACCGGGCCCTGCCATTCTTTGTTAAACCCCTTTATGAAGACCCTTGACACAAGCACCAGATTGAGGCAGAATAAGGGCGGAAGCCGCTGGAAAGCGGCTATTCCTCAGCAAACTTCGTTAACCGGCTTTACGAAAGGGTGAAGTGCCGTGCTGGTTGGGCCGGAGCTGATTCGGGCCATCAACAAGCAGCGGGTGCTGCGCCTCGTCCGGTCTGCCGGCGCCATGTCGCGCGCAGACCTGGCCGAGCGCACGGGGCTCACCCGGCCTACCGTCTCCGCCGTGGTGGCCGAGTTGCTGGAGGAGGGCTGGGTGGAGGAGATCGGCACCGGCGAGTCCTCCGGCGGCCGGCCGCCGATCCTGCTCAGGTTCAACCCCCGCGCCCGCTGGGTCATCGGCGCCGAGCTGGGGGCGGGCCACGTGCGGGCGGTCTTGGCCGACCTGGCCGGGAACGTGTTTGACCGCGTGAAACAGCGGGTGGAGTCCCACGACCCCCTGGTGGAGGTCGGACAGCTGGAACGGGCCATGAAGCACCTGCTGGCGCAGGTCCCGAAGAAGGGCCCGCCGATTCCCGTGGCCGGCATCGGCATTGGCATCACCGGGGTCATCGACACCGAGGAGGGCATCTGGCGGTACTCGCCGCACTACAAGGTGCGCGACCTCCCTGTGGCGCAGATGCTCCAGGAGCGGCTGCTGCTGCCGGTGTGGCTCGAGAACGACGCACGGGCGATGGCGTGGGGCGAGCGCTCCTTCGGCGCCGCGAAGGGCGTCGACAATCTGGCCTTCATCCGCGTGGGCGTGGGCCTCGGCGCCGGCATCATCATCGACGGGCGGCTGTACGGCGGCGCCTACCAGGGCGCCGGCGAAATCGGCCACATCATGGTGAAGGAGCGGGGGCTCCGCTGCCGGTGCGGCAGCGACGGCTGCCTGGAAACGGTGGGCAGCGCGGTGGCCATCGCCCGGCGGGCGGTGCAGCGCATGGCCCAGGAGGAGACCCTGATCCGCGACCTCTGCGGCGGCGACCCGTCTCAGGTCATCGCGACGACGGTGATTGAGGCGGCGGATGCAGGCGACCGCGTCGCGCAGGAGATACTAGCCGAGGCAGGTCGGTATCTCGGCATCGGCATCGGCTCCATGATCAACCTGCTCAACCCTGCCATGGTGATCATCGGCGGCGGCACCAGCCGGGCAGGTGACCACCTGATCGAACCGCTGCGGCAGGCCGCCCTGGAGCGCACACTGCCCGCCCTGCGGGAGAAGGTGAAGATCGTCCGCACTGCGCTGGGCGAGGATGCGGGGCCCCTGGGGGGCGCCGCGCTGGTCATCGAAGAGCTCTTCCGGGCACCGACGCTGAAATAGGGAGACCAGTCAAGAAGGAGGAAAATGAGTATGACGCTTCGCATCGGCATTAATGGCTTCGGCTCAATCGGTCGGCGTGTGCTGCGTATCGCCCTGAACCGGCCCGACGTCGAGGTCGTGGCCATCAACGACCTGACGCCGCCGGCCACCTCCGCGCACCTGCTGAAGTACGACTCCAACTACGGCATCCTCGACGCCGAGGTCTCCGCCACCGAAAACTCCATCACCGTGGGCGGGAAGGAGATCCGGGTGTACTCCCACAAGGATCCCGCGCAGATTCCCTGGAAGGAGCACGGCGTCGACATCGTGATGGAGTGCACCGGCCGCTTCCGCGACAAGGAGCAGGCTGAGGTGCACATCACTTCCGGCGGCGCGAAGAAGGTCATCATCTCCGCGCCGGCGAAGAATGAGGACATCACCATCGTGATGGGCGTGAACCATGACAAGTACGACCCGGCGAAGCACCACGTCATCTCCAACGCCTCCTGCACCACCAACTGCCTGGCGCCGGTGGTGAAGGTGCTGAACGACACCTTCGGCGTGGTGAAGGGCATGATGAACACCATCCACGCCTACACCAACGACCAAGTCATCCTGGACTTCCCCCACAAGGACCTGCGCCGGGCCCGGGCCGCGGCCCTCTCCATCATCCCCACCACCACCGGCGCGGCCAAGGCCGTCGCGCTGGTCATCCCCGAGGTGAAGGGCAAGCTGACCGGCTTCGCCATGCGGGTGCCCACCCCGGTGGTCTCGGTGGTGGATTTCACCGCCGAGGTGTCGAGGCCGACCACCGTGGAGGAGGTCAACGCCGCCCTGAAGGCCGCCGCAGAGGGGCCGATGAGGGGCGTGCTGGCCTACGAAGAGGCGCCGCTGGTCTCCACCGACTTCAAGGGGAATCCGCACTCCTCCATCGTCGACGCCCCGTCCACCCTGGTGCTGGGCGACAACATGGTCAAGGTGATCGCCTGGTACGACAACGAGTGGGGCTACTCCAACCGCATGGTCGACCTGGCCGCCTACATCGCCTCCAAGGGCCTGTAGCTGTGTGCGCGCCGCCCCCCATCGACGTGGTGGGGGGCGGAATCCGCGTTTGAGAGGAGGGTTTCTGCCGTGCGCATCGCCCTGATCGCACACGACAACCGCAAGCAGGACATGCTGAAGTTCGTGAAGGAGCACAAGTCGGCCTTTGAGGGGCACGAGCTGTTCGCCACCGGCACCACCGGGCGGCTGATCCGGGAGCAGACGGGCCTGCAGGTCCACTGCTTCCTCTCGGGCCCGTTGGGCGGGGATCAGCAGATCGGGTCCAGGGTGGCCACCGGCGAGATGGACATGGTCATCTTCCTGCGGGACCCGCTGACCGCCATGCCCCACGAACCCGACGTGCAGGGGCTGCTCCGGCTCTGCGACGTGCGGGACATTCCGGTGGCCACCAACCTGGGCTCTGCCCGCATGTTCGCCGACGATCTCATGCGGCTGAAGAACGTGGAGTAGCGGATGGCGAATCGTGGCATCCCCGCGTGAGCCGGTGTGGGGTTTGCGGAGGCGCCGAAAAGGGGAAAGATGCCGTAGGGGCGTTCGCACCGCCGGCGTCGGCCGGTGTATTCCCGGCCGGCCGTGTGGACGAAAGGCGGTGCAGCCGTACCCGATCCTCACGCCGCGGCGTCAACAATACGATCCCCCCAAATGTGAGGACGCGAACGTGGCCCTTCACGAGCGTGAGAGAATGCGTTAAAATGAAGGGAACATTGTGTACGGGCCCGGGAATTGAGGAGAGATTTGTGATGAATGAAACAAAGTTGACCTTCCGAGACCTGGAACTGTCGGAAAAGGTGCTCAGGGCACTGGACGATATGGGGTTCGAGGAGCCTTCGCCCATCCAGGCGCAGGCCATTCCCTCCTTGCTGCAGGGCAAGGACGTCATCGGCCAGGCACAGACCGGAACCGGCAAGACGGCCGCTTTCGGCGTGCCGATCGTGGAGCGGCTGACGCCCGGCCAGCGGGTCGTGCAGGCCCTGGTGCTCACGCCGACCCGTGAGCTGGCGATTCAGGTGGCCGAGGAGATCACCAAGATCGGCCGGCACGCGCGGGTCAAGACCATCGCGATCTACGGCGGCCAATCCATTGAGCGGCAGATCCGATCGCTCCGGTTCGGGGTGGACGTGGTCATCGGCACGCCCGGCCGCATTCTGGACCACCTGGGGCGGGGCACCCTGGACCTGTCCCAGGTGCGGATGGTGGTGCTGGACGAGGCCGACGAGATGCTGGACATGGGCTTCATCGAAGACATCCAGAAGATCCTGGAGGCCACGCCCGACGACCGGCAGACCCTGCTTTTCTCCGCGACGATGCCCCCCGAGATCCGGCGGCTGGCCGGGCGCTACATGCGCGACCCCATCACCATCTCGGTGACGCCGCAGCAGCTCACCGTACCGCAGATCGACCAGTACTTCTGTGAGGTGCGCCCCTCGTTCAAGACCGAGGCGCTGACACGCATCCTCGACATCGAGGACGTGGAGCGGGGCATCTGCTTCTGCCGCACCAAGAAGGGCGTCGACGAACTGGTGGAGGCGCTGCAGGCGCGCGGCTACCAGGCCGAGGGCATCCACGGGGACATGAACCAGGCTCAGCGGAACCGGGTGATGAGCCGGTTCAAGGAAGGCTATGTGGAGCTCCTGGTCGCGACCGACGTGGCCGCCCGCGGGCTGGACATCTCCGATGTGACCCACGTGTTCAACTACGACATCCCCCAGGACCCGGAGAGCTACGTGCACCGCATCGGCCGCACCGGCCGCGCGGGCCGAACCGGCACCGCCATCACCCTGGTCACGCCCCGGGAGTTCCACCAGCTGCGGCTGATCGAGCGGGTGACCAAGACCCGGCTCCAGCGGCGGCCCGTGCCCTCGCTGACCGACGTGGCCGAGAAGCAGCGGGAGCAGCTGAAGGAGCGGCTGATCAGGATCCTGGAGGAGGATAAGCTGGGCGAGTTCAAGCAGCTGGCCGAGGACCTGATGGCCGAGTACGACCCCAGCGACCTGGTGGCGGCCGCCCTGAAGCTGGTGTCGGGCGACGGCAAGCCCACCCAGCAGGTGCAGACGGAATTCGGCGACACCGGGGCAGAGGCCGGGATGGTCCGCTTCTTCCTCAACGTCGGCCGTTCCCAGATGATCCAGCCGGCGGACATCGTGCGCACCATCGCCCAGGAGGCCAACATTCCCGGGTCTTCCATCGGCCTCATCAACATCTACGACCGGTTCACCTTCGTCGAGGTGCCGAAGGAGGTTGCCGGCCAGGTGATGCAGGCCATGCAGGGCGCCACGATTCGCGGGTACCAGGTGAACATCGAGCCGGCCAAGCCGCGGTAGCGGTGGCCAGGCGGCCCCTGACCGTTTTCGGACGGTCGGGGGCCGCTTTGTCTCTGTTCGGGGCGCCTGCCCCCGGCTACGATGGCGGGGGAGGGATGGCTGTGGAGTCCGTCTACATGATCCGGCTCACCCGCAAGCCGGGGTGCGTGATCACCGAGGAACTCATGCAGGCCCACCGGGCGCACCTGAAGAGGCTGGCCGACGAGGGGCGGCTGGTGCTCTGCGGGCCCTTCGCC
>JAMNXV010000130.1 GCA_023623185.1 Bacillota bacterium | reverse complement strand
CGGAGCACGGAGAGTTGCGTGCGCAGGGTGTCGCCCTCCTCCTCCACCGCCGGCAGCAGGGTGCGGGCGATGGAGCCGATGCGCTCGAAGGCCTCCTGGCAGTAGATCTGGGCCATGTCGACCTTCAGGCCCGGCTGCCCGCGCTTCACCGCCTTCAGCGCCCGGAGCACCGCGGACTCCATGGCGTAGAGCTCGATGGCGATGTCGGCCACGCCCATCAGCAGCTCCTGCTCGTGCTCCAGCGCCATCTGGTACTTCTGCACGCCCAGCCCGGCCAGCATCAGGAAGATCTTCCGGGCCCGGTCGATCATGAAGAGCTCCTGGGCGAGGGGCTCGTCGGACTCCTCGAACGGCGTGAGGTTCATCAGCTCATCCTGCAGCCCCGCCAGGGCCTGCATGATCGGCAGCTGGCCCTTCATGGCCCGGCGGACCAGGGTGCCCGGAATGAGCAGCCGGTTGATCTCGTTGGTGCCCTCGAAGATGCGGTTGATGCGGCTGTCCCGGTACGCCATGCTGACCGAGTACTCATCCATATAGCCGTAGCCGCCGTGAATCTGCACGCCCTCGTCCGCGACGAAGTCGAAGGCCTCGGTGCCGAATACCTTCATGATGGAGCACTCCATCGCGTACTCCTCGATGCGGCGGGCGGCCTCCCGGCCGTCGGCGTTGGCGTCGAGGCCGGCGAGGTTGGCGTCGAAGAGGCCGGCGGTGCGGTAGCCCATGGATTCGGTCACGTAGGTGCGCACCGCCATGTCGGCCAGCTTCTGCTGGATGGCCCGGAACTCGGCGATGGGCTTGCCGAACTGCTTGCGGGTCTTGGCGTACTCGATGGAGGTGGCCAGGACCATTTTGCTGGAGCCCACGGTGCCGGCGCCCAGCTTCCAGCGGCCGATGTTCAGGATGTTGAAGGCGATGACGTGCCCCTTGCCGATCTCGCCGAGCAGGTTTTCCACGGGCACCTTGGCGTCCTCCAGGATGAGCGAGCAGGTGGAGGAAGCGTGCAGCCCCATCTTCTGCTCCTCCGGGCCGATGGAGACCCCCGGGAAGTTGCGCTCGACGATGAAGGCCGAGAACTTCTCGCCGTCGACCTTGGCGTAGACCACGAACACGTCGGCGAAGCCCGCGTTGGTGATCCACTGCTTCGTGCCATTGAGGATCCAGTACTTCCCGTCTTCGGAGAGCTTCGCAGTGGTGCGGGCGCCCAGGGCGTCAGAGCCCGAGTTCGGCTCCGTGAGGGCGTAGGCCGCCACCCACTCGCCCGAGGCCAGCTTCGGCAGGTACTTGGCCTTCTGCTCGGGGGTGCCGAAGTAGACGATGGGCAGGCTGCCGATGCCCGTGTGGGCCCCGATCGTGATGGCGAAGGATCCGGCCCGGGAGTACTCCTCCGTCGCCACGGTAGCAGTCACCTTGTCGAGCCCCATCCCGCCATATTCCTCGGGAATTTCCAGACCCAGGAGGCCCAGTTCGCCCAGCTCCCGCAGCAGCGGCCGGGAGTGGAACGGCTTATCCTGTTCGATTTCAGCCAGCCGCGCGAACACCTTCTCGGAAAAGTCGCGGGCGGTGCTGCCGATCATCCGCTGCTCCTCGGACAGGTCCTCAGGGGTGAAGACCTGGTCAGGGCTTGCCGGGGAGAGCAGGAAGGAGCCTCCCTTCAACACGTTGGAAGTCATCTCGGACATGCGCGGTACCTCCTTCTTTGGCTGTGGGCCGTGAGTGGTAAGCGGTGGGGGGCACGCTAGTGCACGAACTCCAGCACCCCGGCCGCGCCCATCCCGCCGCCGACGCACATCGTCACAAGCCCGTACTTGGCCTTGCGGCGCCGGGCCTCGTGCATAATCGTGACGGTGAGCCTCGCGCCCGAGCAGCCCAGCGGGTGGCCCAGTGCGATGGCGCCGCCGTTGACGTTCACCTTGGCCGGATCCATCTCGAGCTGCCGGATGACGGCCACGGACTGTGAGGCAAACGCCTCGTTCAGTTCGATCAGATCGACGTCCGCCAGGGTGATGCCTGCCTGCCGCAGGGCCTTGGGCACCGCGACCACGGGGCCGATGCCCATGACTTCCGGGTCGACGCCGCCCACGGCAAACGAGCGGAAGATCGCCATAGGCTTCAGGCCCATCTCCTGCGCCTTCTCAGCCGACATCACCACCACGGCGGCGGCGCCGTCGGTCGTCTGGCTGGAGTTGCCGGCCGTCACGTTGCCATTGGCCGAGAACGCCGGGCGCAGCTTGGCGAGGGCCTCCATCGAGGTGTCCCGGCGGACCCCCTCGTCGGTGTCGAAAACGAACTCCCTCTCCACGGCCCGCTTGCCGTCGAAGGTCCGTTCCTTCACGGTGATCGGCACAATCTCGTCCTTGAACCTGCCCGCGTCGATGGCCGCGGCCGCCTTCTGGTGGGAGGCCAGGGCGAAGGCGTCCATGTCCTCCCGGGTGATGTCATACCGCGCGCAGACGACCTCTGCCGTGTGGCCCATCGACATGTAGAGCTGGGGGTAGGTCTGCACGATTTCGGGGTGCGGCCGGGGCGTGTGGCCGCCCATGGGCACCCGGCTCATGGACTCGACGCCCCCGGCGATCGCGATATCCATATTCCCGGCCATGATGGCATTGGCCGCGATGGCGATCGCATTCAGGCCCGAGGAGCAGAACCGGTTGATGGTGAAGCCGGGGACCGAGGTGGGCAGCCCCGCCCGAATGGCGGCGTTGCGGGCGATGTTCAGGCCCTGTTCCCCCTCGGGGAACGCGCAGCCCATCACCACGTCCTCCACGGCCGCGGGCTCCAGCCCGGGCGTGCGTGCAATCGCTTCCTTTATAACTGTCGCGGCCATGTCCTCCGGTCGCACATGGCGGAGCGAGCCCCTCGGCGCCTTCCCCTGCGCCAGACGGACGCCGGTTACAATCACTGCCTCGCGCAACTCGTCGCCACCTCCTTAGTTCCGCAGCGGCTTGCCGGTCTTCAGGACATGGGCCATGCGTGCCTGGGTCTTCTTCTCGCCCAGCAGGCTGAGGAAGGTCTCCCGTTCGAGGTCGAGCATGTACTGCTCGGTCACCTGAGTGCCTGCCGGGACGTTGCCGCCCGTGAGCACATAGGCCAGCTTGCGTGCGATGAGCAGGTCGTGCTCGGTGGCCCAGCCGCCCAGGAACATGCCGTAGGCGCCCATTTCCAGCACGGCCCGGCCCTCAGGCCC
>JAMNXV010000076.1 GCA_023623185.1 Bacillota bacterium | reverse complement strand
ACGCCTGTCATTCCCGAACCTGCGAACCCATCGAGAACGATATCGCCGGGATCGGTATAGTGAAGAACTGACGGTACAATGGCCAGATGGGGAACTTTCGTGTGGTACCCGTGTGCTTTGTAGAGTGGGTGCGTCTTACCTACGCTCACATCTACCGCAAACGGTTCTCGGTGATACTCGTGTTCCGGATCGTATGGCCTTCCGTAGACTCGTACGAAGTCTTCGAGGAAAGGGTTCGGGCAAGCTGTGTAGTAGGGCGGGTCTGACATCCGAAGAATATCTTCGTCCGACCCCTTTGGGAAGCCAGGAAGCATCCTGAACTCAGGGTCCTGCAACTTCTCCCTTAGACGTTCCAAGAAATAAGCACGACGTGCTTCCTCACTCTCAAATGTCATGCCGAGGCACTCCACCGGACCTTGCTTCTGCCCATCTAACTGCCAAGTCTGCTGCTTCTCCACAATAGAACCCCCATCTAGTCGACGGTGCTGGGCTGAAAGAGCCCAGCGCCGTTGTTGTTACTCCCAAACGAACCGGATCTGGCTTAGCGGTTTTCCCCTAACTAGCTCGGCGTACACTTTGTCAAACCGCTTCTTCAGTTCTTCCGCAGTTAGGGGCCCGGCCCCTCCGAAAATCGCCTGTTCCAGGCTTCCCTTGGTGATTACTACCCGCTCCAGCCCCGACAGCACCTCGTTGGCAGCCTTCACGAACTCCGTTGACACCTCATCCGGCAGTCGCCCTGATGCCAAGAAGGACTCCAAGGCTGCCTTTGCATCTTCACTCGTCAACAGGGAGATGTTCTCCCGGACCGTTGGGTCATTCAGGTTGTCCAGCAGCGACCGCGTGACCTTCTCCAGAAGGGCATCCAGCCGCTCATCCATGCCATCCAGGAGTGCAGGCATGAACTTGACAGGTTCTTCATCCACGGGCCGATACTGGCAGTACGGGCAGACGGTTGTGGTCTCCAGTTCCTGGCCGCTCAACGGCACGCAGGCCTTCATTCCTGCCAGATCATCTTGTAGCGCTTGAAACTCCGTGCGGGGGAACAGCAGGATGGCAGAGAGCGCGCTCAACTGTACATACCGCGTGTCTCTGAGGTAGGACTGTCGTTTGGCCTCCTGAGACGGCGAGAGGCGGGCTTTCTGGTGCAGCTCCCGGTAATCCGCCACGTAGGCGTTCTTCAACGTTCGTAGTTGATGGAGCAACGACTGTTCGAATGTCGCCTGATCGCGTGTGGCCGGATTAAGGAAATCCGACTGCAACTTCGCGCGCACCTCTTTCAACTGTTGCCTCCAGCGGTGGCTTGACGGTAGTGTTCCCTCTGCATGGCTGAGGTAGGTCACAAGCCCCTGCGCTTTGTCTAGGAGTTCGGAGAGTGAGTGGTAGGCGTGCAGCAACTCCAGGTTCGGCTTCTGTGCCTGAACTGTCGCCAGGTCATAGCGGAAGTTCTTCAGCTTGCCTGTGGTGTTATAGGCTTGGAGACCGTCCACGAAGTCAGCCAGCGCCTTGAGGCTCTTCTTCCATTCCACTTGCTCTGCCTCTGAGAGCAGCGGCTGGTTCCAGAAGGTTAGTCCCATCGCCACCTGGCTGTAGGCCTTGGCAACCTGAGGCGCCAGTTGCTTTACCCGCACCTGCAGTTCGTGTACGGCCTGCTCCAGGGTAGTCTCGGTGACCACGAGGCCAGGCTGCAGACCCAACAACTCGAAGAGGGCCCTCAACTCCGTGACGGGCATGGATCTCGGCAGTTCGATGTGCGTAAATTCGGCCAGGGTACTGGCCTGCATGCGTGCGAGCCTGTCCATCTCGGCGCTGTCGAGTTTCTTCTGCCCCTGTGGCAGGGCGACGACGATCTCTCCTGTGTACACCAGAGCGCCCAGGACCACAGCCAGGAATTCGGGCTCGAGTTGGAACGGCTGCCATAACTCCTGTTGGTTAACTTCTGCTACGATTTCGGACCGGTTGACCACTTTGCCAGGGCCTCGCTCCTTAAGGAGCTTCAACAGTGCCTGCGCGTAGGGGGACTTGGCCGTACGAACCTGGCCGTTCTCCACCAGCCGCAGCCCTTCAAGTACAGCTCCGCCGAGCGCAGACTTTGTCGGGGAGGCCAGCCACTTCAGGGCCTCGGTGCAGGCCTGGTTTCGGGTAGTCTTGCGGATGGCTTGCTTGACCGAAAACGCCGGGTACTCGGGGGCCAAGTTGTTGAAGTGGTCCTCGAAAGTAACCGTTGCGACCGCATTGATCATGTCCCGGACGTCAGGGAAACCGCCGGTAATATGTCCTTTGGCCCTTTCGATGAGCAACTGCCTCTTGCCCTGATAGGTAACCTCGAAGGCCGTGCCCATGTTCGCCCGCAGCCAATCCACGATCTCCCTTCGGGCTTCCATGGCCTTGTTGATGAAGATCTTCTGTGCTTGGCCGGTTGCCGTCAGCGCCAGTTCACGGGCACCAGCGAAGGTGCGCAGTGCTGCGGTGAACGTGTCGTCTACATGTGCGAGTCGGAAAAAGAGCTCATCAGGGCGCTTCTCATCTTTGTACTTCGCGGGCTCGAAAGGCTCCAGGAAGTAAATGTAAAAGTCGCGGTATGGCACCGTATTCGGCCGCTCGTTGGGCGCACCAAAGAAGAGGTAACCCTGCCGGGTCACCCCCCGGCTCCGCCAGTCGATCTCATGTTCCCAGATCCTGAACCCGGGCCGATAGGTGGTATCGGCACACTCCATTACCTGGACAAGGGCGTCGAAGTAATACCGGTCCAGCGTGGAGGGCGCGAGGGACGCGGACTTCTTCTGGATTAACTGGTCATAGTCAATGTCGCGGTCGACGTCTAGGTAGTACTGGCCGTTGGTCTTGTTGTAAGCAATGAACTGGCCGTCGACCACGGTCACAATATCGTGCATTACTTTCTCGAGCAGCGTCAGGAGGAAATCAGCATCTTCGGCCCCTGGGATTAGCAGGCAGAGTCCGTCCCTCAATTCCTGCGCAGAGAGGCCTAAAGGCACTCGCAGGTCGCCCGTGGTCAGACGGTGAACCGCCAGTGCTCGAATGATGCGGAGAGCTGGCTCGCGGTAGAGCTTGGTGCTGATCCCGTGCCTGACTTTGTCCTCCAGCACGTCGATCCTCGTCATGACGGTCCGAATGTCAGGGTCAGCCTGGAAACTGGGGTTCGCCTTAATGCGGTTCCAGTACGAGTCGAAAGCGATCAGCCCCGGAACCTCGGTCGGCACCTCCTTATCCATGAGAGCCGAGATCTCCTCGGAGATCGTACGGAGAATCTCACGCTTTTCTGCCACCCGGACCTGCTCGAAAGTCTCCAAGTAGGCAGGATGAACAGGGAACAGGTCGACGTACTGGTCCATACGCTCGGTCATGTTACCGAAGTACCGGGCAAAACCGTTCAGGTACTCGTGAATCTGCGCCTTCTGGGTAGGTGTCTTCTTCAGCAACCGCTGGGCCACTACGAAGGAGACATCCTCGCGGGAGATGAGGACTTGGGTGTACCGCTCCTGCACGCGGCGCATCTCGCCAGAGACGAACTCGAATGTCGGGTTGTTGAACAACTGCTCCTGCACCCCGGCCATAATGCGGAAACGGGTGGTCTTGCAGACTTCGCCCATCTCCCGCAGGAAGGAGAGATCCAGACGGAGTTCCAGTTCCTTGCGGGTCCGCAGGTAATCCAGGAGTTCGTCCACCACTAAGAGGAGGCCCTTGTCAGGGAAGACCTCGTGGAAGGCGAACATCATCTCCTGAAGCGGTTCCTTGTTATTGATGATTTGGTCCTGTGGCGGGAATTCATAGCTGATGCCGTAGTCTGCCAGCCCGCGCTCCAACTTCTTGCAGAGGATATTCCGCAGGTTGTCCGTGGAGGCACCAATCTCGCACCGAATGACGATAAACTGGCCAGCAATCTGCTTGGCAGGCTCCTTCACCGCGGGATGGGTAAGGTAGTTTACCTGTTCGGCATCCTCCGCGATGGCGGAAATGACCGACATGAGGTGGGACTTGCCGGTACCATAGTTGCCCACGATGAGGAGACCCATATTGTCTCTTGGAGTGTGAAACTGGAGTTGGGGGAACACCTTGTTGGTCAAGTTATCGATCATCGAATCTGAGATAACGAAGGTGGAGACGAGCCGGGTGGCTTCCACCTTGTCAGCCGACGCGATTAACTGTACCACCGACTCGATGGGCTCGAACTGAACAAGGTCGGCGTAGCGCATAGGACAACCTCCCTCTACAGATTACAGCGAAAGGCAGATGGCCTCGTTGGGAGAGAGTGTGCGGTATTCGCGATGACCCGGAGATGCATACGTCAAGTGATTGCCTCGCCAGGTACCGGGCCAGGCAGCCACCACGATTCTCGTGCGGGCTAGCCCTATCAACAGTCTGTACGGGTCCAGTTTCAGGTCGGGATCAAACAGCACTTCCAGGTTGTCAAGCAGAATAGGGCCCGTCCCTTGGCAGAGTTCTGCCATGGCTCTGTCTGCTTCGGTGTCGCGAAAGCGGGGGAGGGTGGTGAGCAACCGTTCGGCCATCGCACTGCCTACAGGGATATACGGGCACTGGTACTCTTGGGCATACGCTTGGAGCAACTCCGTCTTGCCCGAGCCTCTGAGACCGACCACGAGGACGAGTTTAGTGTACCGGCCCGCGGCCACTTGTACGGCTTGGTGCAAGGCTTCCAGCTGGGATGACATAGTCTTGCCCCCAAGTCCAACATAGACAGCACTGATAGACATCACACTGGATCAGCGCGGAGGTGGATCGATTAACTCTAGGTTCGGCAGCGAAGAACCTAGTCCTTCCCTACGTCATATACACTAGCGAGACCGTCGGTTGACAGACACGTACACTAGATTCTTGCCTCGACTCCGTCTGGCCGAGCTTGTAAGGCAGCCCTTTCCTCGGACCATACCATTACACTTCTCGGTGGATTACACCACGTATTGGAGGTTCCGCAACAGCGAGCTTGCCCCGTGGTAGCTTGGGTCGTACCCGCCTGCGTTAGCTCGGTCACCCCGTCAATAATCAACCTAACACAACGCGGTGACAGCCTTCTGTCACTCCGTTGACCCTTTCGCGAAGGCAAGTCGTCCCTTTTCAAAGGACATCCCGACCGTTCCTGGTGCCCCTGTCTCGTGTCTTTGAATGACCGGGGTGCCCTAGGGAGTCATCGTGGCGAAGATCAAGGACCAACTGCCCGTTGAGTGGCACGACCTGGAAGACTGGGCGTACCAGAGCGTCCGGCCCTTTCTCTAATGAAACGTTCGGGGAGGGGAACTGGGACACCGAAAAGCGGCTCACACGGGACGGCCGACGCAACGTCACCTGGGCTTACGTTCGCAACCGGACGGATGAGTAAAGCGCGCTGGAACTCCGGATATCGAGACTTCCCCGCCTCCGGCGGGATTTTCAAGTTGGCAGGTATTTCAGTTGCATCAGCCGAATTGTCGCACTATACATACCTCCCCGTTGTCTGCTGGTACCACCACGCAGTGGTGTAAAAGGGCAGCGTGATCGATGAATCTCCTGAGAGTTAGAGGTGATCATACTTGCGGATTTATCCTTCCGACAGTGAGATTGAACTGGCCGCAGAGTTGTTGGTTTCTCGTTACAACATCTCGCCACAATTGCTCGGCGAACTCTTGGGACGCACACAGCGGGATCGTGCAAATCGGCTGCTGCAGGCGGTGGGCATGGGCCGGCTGACTAAGGAAGATGTGGCCCGTTTGGTGGTCATGCACAGGGGCGCTAACCTGTTTGGCGGTTCATCAAGAGAAGTACGTACCCTTCGACTGCGAATTCTATCCCAGCTACCCGACCATAAGATTCGACAGCTGTTCGATGAGTTTAAGGACAAGGATTCCGAGATCACTCAGGTAGCCCGGATGTATAGGCCACTGTCAGAGAAAAAGTGGTTTGCGGACGGACCATGGCCGCGGGCTTTCGTGACTGCGGCAGGTTTCCCGGAGATTTTTGCCGGTGTGCGCGAGCGGGTTCATCGCCCGACCGTACAGGAGATTCCTCCCTTGACGCCGGTTCCTCCGTTACAGGAGTTCCAGAAAGATTTGAAAGCCAAGCTTCTGGCCGTAATGGAGAGAGAACAGGAACGCACTCGCTGCGTCCTTTCGTTGCCGACAGGTGGGGGAAAAACTCGCGTTGCGGTCGAAGCCTTCATCGACTGGATGCACCCGCGCTTCGCAAACGGTCAGTATCTCATCTGGATTGCCCAGAGTGAGGAGTTGTGCGAACAGGCTATCGCTACCCTGGAGCAGATGTGGGGTTCTCGCGAGTACCGGTTTCCCCTCCGGGTCTACCGCTACTTCGGTGGCCGGGACGTACCCGTCGAGGTCTTGCAGGGCGGTGCTGTGGTGGCCAGCATCAACCAGTTGTACAATCGCATAAATAGCGAGGATCCCGCGCTGGACCGGATCTTGGCGAACACTGGCGTCATGGTGATTGACGAGGCACACCGGGCAGTCACGGAGATGTACGACGTGCTCCTGGACCGTGCCGAAGAACTGGTTGGTCCCGAACTCTTTCCCATATGCGGGCTGACGGCCACCCCGGGGCGCTCGGGCGCGGATCCGGTCTCTGAGACGCTGCGGCTGGTAGGTCGATTTGAAGCGCACCTCTTAACCCCTGACCTGGGACCGGAATACGCCGCTGATCCCTTGCGGTATTTCCGAGAGCAGGGCTATTTGGCTACGCCGGTGCACAAACCGCTGCAAGGCAGGGAGTATGAGCTGACGCCGGATGAGATTGAGGACCTTGATTCGGAAGGCGACTTTCCGGCAGCTTTCCGGAAGCGGCTGGCTGATGATACGGACCGCAACCGGCTGATCATCGATTGCCTGTTGGATATTGAGCCAAACATACCCACACTGGTTTACGCTTGTACTGTAGAACACGCCTACCTGCTCGCGATGATGTTGCGGAAGTTGGGACGCACAGCGGCGGCAATCTCGGGCGACACTCCCATGACGCTCCGCCGAGGCTTTATTGAACAGTTCAAGGACGGCAAGATTCAGTTCCTCGTCAATTATGGTGTCCTCACCACGGGTTTCGACGCTCCCAAGACTGAGTGTATCGTGCTCTGCAGGCCCACTCAGAGCCCGGTGTTGTATGAGCAGATTATCGGTCGAGGCCTTCGGGGTCCTCGGTTTGGCGGAACCGAGACATGCACGATTATCGATTTCGCCGACAACATCAAGCGATTGGGTGCACCTCTGGCCTACGTGCGGTTTGAGCAGTTCTGGCAGGATGAGAGTTTCTCGGAGGTTGTATCGTAGTCTGCTCCTGCCCTCGCATCCACCCGATGTTGACCTACCGAAGACTCGCCCATTTCGTGATCGACGCTACGTTGCAGGCCGACGCTGATTCGTCACTCAAGGCCAGCGTGGGTTTCGTTCCCACCTGGCCTTCCTTCTTCCCCAGAACAACCCCCCGCACAGAGGAATTTCCCTTCGCCAGTGCGAATGGAACACTCATTCAGCATCTTTCGAAGGGAGTTGCAGAGCCCGTGCGTCGTCTGTTGGCTTGGATGATTGCTGTCCCTGCTCCTGATGCCCGCCCTCGCCCAGGCTGAGACTGCGGTCCGCCTGGTCGTGGACGGGGTGGAGATCGAGACCGATGTGGCCCCCGTCCTGGAGGAGAATCGGACCCTGGTTCCCATCCGTGCGGTGACGGAGGCGCTGGGGTTCGAGGTCGCGTGGGATCCCGACACCAGGACCGCGACCCTGACCAGGGGCGAAACGACGATCCTGCTGACGGCTGACAACCCGGAAGTGCTGGTCAACGGTGAGCCGGTCACGCTGGATGTGGCCCCGGCCATCCGGTCCGACCGCATGATGGTCCCGGTCCGCTTCGTCGCCGAGCAGATCGGCCTGGAGGTCGGCTGGGATCAGGAGACCCTGACGGTGTTGATCGGGTCGGCGGCGCCCGCTGCTCCCACGGTTGACCCGGCCGCGCTCGCCCTGGTCCAGCGGGCGCAGGAGGCCGAGAACGTGCGGGGCACCGGCGGCTTCACCATGACCATGGATGGCGGGATGATCGTCCTCACGTCCGAGATGAGCATGGATATCTACCAGGCCAGCCCCGACGAGTCGATCACCTACTTCACGGTGCGGATGCTGGGCGAGGAGCTCTCCAGCGCGGTTGCCGTTTACGGGGAGAAGATGTGGATGAAGGACGAGACCGGGACATGGGTCGCCATGTCCCTGGAGGATGTCGTCCCTGTCGATCCCATCAGCGACCCGACGATCCTCGCCAGCCTGAACCCCGCGGATGTGTCGTGGGCCAGCGTCACCCTGTCGCAGCAGACCTATGAGGGGACCGAGATGCAGGTGGTCACCATGATCGTGGACGAGGCCGGGTTTGCCGAGCTGCTGGGCGATGAGGGAATGGTGATCGGCGAGGGCAGGATGGAGCTGATGTACTGGTTCACCGCCGACGAGACCCTGCACCATGCGGATCTCCTCTTGGAGGTCGCCGTTGCCGGCCCGGAACCGGTCCGCATGACCATGACGGGCAGCATGTTCTGGGAGCCGCTGGAGGGGCCCGTCGAGTTCCCGCCCGAGATCACCGGCGCAGGCGAATAGCGGCCGCCTTCCATATGAAGAACCGAGTTGCCAGGCAGCGGCAGGACCCCCGGCATGATCATGGAGAAGTCTTCCAGAGCCATTCCTTGCACGGACACCGGAAAGGAGGATGCACGTGCCGGTACCCTTCATCTTACTAGGAGCCGCAGCGGTTGCTGGACTATGGGGCGCCTCAAAGGGAGCCGGAGCGATTCGCGACAACCGGCGTGCGCGGGAGCTGTACGACCGGGCCGAGGACCTCTACGACACAGCCCGGGCCGAACTGGAAGCCGCGCGGGAGCGGACGGCGGGCCTCCTGGAGGAGCTGGGTCGCGTCAAGCTGGAGGCGTGGGAGCGCCAGCTGGGCCGGTTTGCCGCGCTCTTTCAGCAGATCAAGGAGGTGAACGTGACCGGCGCCGCGGCGGCCGAGTTCGAGCTGAAGGAGATCACCCCCGCAGAGCTGGCGGAGATGAAGCAGATCTCCCTGAGCGCGAAGGAGGTCCTGACCGGCGGCGCAGCGGCCCTGGGGACGGGCGCCCTGGTGGGCGTGGCGTCGTACGGCGGCGCGGTGATGTTCGCGCATGCGTCCACCGGCACGGCCATCAGCGCGCTGACGGGCGCGGCGGCCAAGAATGCCACCCTGGCCTGGTTCGGCGGGGGCTCGCTGGCGGCCGGCGGGCTCGGGATGGCCGGCGGCGCGGCGGTGCTGGGCGGCCTGGTGGCCGCGCCGGTCCTGGCGGTGGGCGGCTTCATGCTGTCCAAGAAGGCCGAGAAGAACCTGGCCGAGGCGCGCCGGAGCATGGCCGAGGCCAGGCGGGCCGCGGCCGAGATGGACGCCGCCACCGCGGTCGTCAGCCGCATCGGTGAGGTCGCGGCGGCCTACACCCAGGTGATCACCGAGGTGGAGCAGCGCATGACCGGGGCCCTCGACGACCTGGAGGCGCTCATCGACCACCGGCTGCGGACCGCCTCGTGGTGGCGGAAGAAGCTCGGCAACTGGCGAGTGCTGGATTACCGCCGCTTCACCCCCGGTGAGCAGCGGACGGTGCACGTCGCGATGCTGTTCGCCCAGACCCTGAAGCGGTTGCTGGAGACGCCCCTGCTCACCCCGGAGGGCGCGGTGGATGAGCGGAGCGAGGCGCTGCTGGAGGAGCTGGCGGGGTCTGCCCTGCCGGAGGAGGTGGAGCATGCGCCGGAGGGATAGGCGGACTGACCAGACCGTGGACGTGGCCGCCGGACAGGCGGGCGCCCTGGGGGCGGCGCCTCAGGCGGAGGCCACGGACGCCATCCTGGAGGGGATGCGCGGGTTTGTCGAGATGTGGCAGCGGGTGCAGGCCAAGCTGCCGGCCACCCGCCGGGGTCATCTGTTCGAGGCGATCGTGGCCGCGCGGGAGAACGCCGCCGCCGCTGCCGCCGGCAGCGCGGAGCGGCTCCACGTCACCCACCTGGAGGGCGACCACACCGCGGAGGCGGACCTGGTCCGCCGCGTCGGCGGCGAGCAGGTGGGCGCCGCACAGGCGAAGTTCAGCGCCCTGGGCCCCAAGAGGCTGGCCGAGATGGTCTCGGATCCCAAGTATCACGGGATGGACCGCTACGTCCCGGCCGACAGGGCCGATGCCGTCCGGGAGGAGCTGCGCCGGCTGGCCGAGTCGGCCACCGACCCGCAGCGGGCCGCCGAGTACCGGGATGCGCTGGCGCACATCAAGGACCACGACACCACCCTGATCGATGTCCACCGTGCCGACCGGCACCCCACGGCCTTCCGGATGGCGACTGAGCTCAGGGCCGTGGCGCAGGAGGCGGGCACCGCAGCGGCCTACGGAGCGGCCGGCGGCGCCATCGTGGGGGGCGCCGTCTCCGGGGTCCGCAACTGGATCGCCTACGCCCGCGGCGAGATCGACGGCCGGCAGTGGGCGGCCACAACGGCGAAGGACTCGGCCCGGGCCGCCGTGAAGGGTGCGGGCGCCGGCGCGGGCGGCGCCGTGATCCGGTACGGGGCGGCGAAAGCGGGGCTCACCGGACTGGCCAAGTCCAACGTTGCCACCGCCATGGCGGCCGGGGTGATCGACATCGGCGTGACCACCATGGCGTACGTGCGGGGCGAGATCTCCGGGGAGGTGGCCCGCGACCGCATGGTCACCACCGGCGTCGCCACCATGGGCGGCATGTACAGCGGCTACCTGGCCCGGCTCCTCGTCGCCTCCAACCCGGCGGCCGCGGCGGCCTCCGTCGCCGGGTACTGGCTGGCATCCTCCATCTACCAGGCCTGCCGCGCGATTCAGCAGGAGGCCGAGCTGGCGAAGGCGGAGGCCGACCGGGTCGAGGCGCTCTGCGCCGCGGCCGAGCGCGCCCTGAAGGAGCAGCAGGCGGAGTTCGAGCGCCTCTTTGACGAGCGGATGGCGGAGCGCAGGCGGGCATTTGCGCGCTGCTTCGCCGCCATCGACCGGGGCATGCAGGGCAACCGGTTCGACGAGACCACCGATGCGCTGGCCGACCTGGCCCTGCTGTTCGGGCGCGAGCTGGAGTACGGCGCCTTCGGCGACTTCGACCGGACGATGCGCAGGCCCGGGCCAATCGAGATCTGACCGCAGCGGGGGGCGGCCCATACCCGGTTGACACCGCCCTCCTGCCCGGTGTATATACTAATTGACCAATCAGTAAGCGAGGAGGCGAAGCCCATGGCCGCCCGCCCGAAGAACCCGCCGCCAGACCGCCGCGGCGACATCCTGGACGCCGCCCTCCGGCTGTTCGCCGAGAAGGGGTATGACGCCGCCACCAACGCCGAGATCGCGCGGGCGGCGGGGATCACCGCAGCGGCGCTCTACTACTACTTCCCCAGCAAGGAAGAGCTGTTCCGGGCCGCGGTGAGCGAGCACCTCGCGCAGTTCCTGCCCACCCTCACGAACCTGACCAGGCAGGGGGGCCCGCCGGACGGCGGGAGCCAGGAGCCCTTCCGGTCGCTCCTCCAGCGTGCCCTGGCCTTCTTCACCGGGGAGAAGTCGCAGCTGGTGCTGAAGATCATCCTGGCCGAGGGCCCCCGGCGGCCGGAGATCCGGCAGATCTGGAACGAGCAGACGGCCGCCGCCTTCGCGTCGCTCATGCCGTACCTGGCCGGCGCCATCGCGGACGGGCGCATCCGGCCCGTCGACCCCCGGCTGGTCTTCGTCCTGCTCCAGGGACCGCTCATGTCGGCCATCGTCCTGCGGGACCTGCTGCAGATCCCGGCCCTGCAGGAGCTCACCGACGAGGCCCTCGTGGATGCGGTTTTGGAGGTCACGCTTCCCGGTTTGCTGACAGACGGACGGTAGAGGAGGGGACTGCCGTGGTTCAGCGCATTCTGGCCCTGGCGCAGAAGGAGTTCATCCAGATCCGGCGGGACAGGCGGACCCTCGCGATGATGGTGGCCCTGCCCATCCTCTGGCTCATCCTCTTCGGCTACGCCTTCAGCTTCGACGTGCAGGAGGTGGCGGTCGCCCTCGTCGACGAGAGCGGCACGGCTGCAGGCGGTGCCGTGGCGCGGGCGGTCCGCAGCTACGAGCGGTTCACCCTGGTCGATCTGGCCGCCCCGTCCGAAACCGCCATCCGGGAGGCCATCTTCCGGGGCGAGGTCACCATGGGCATCGTGATCCCGCCCGGCTACGGCGAGCAGCCGGACACGCAGCTGCAGGTGCTGCTCGACGGGGCGAGCCTGTTCGCCGCCCAGACGGCGGCCCGCCTGCTGCCCGGCGCCCTGGAGCCGGCGCAGGCCGAGCTGCGGGCCGACCTGGAGGCCCGGACCCGGGTGGAGGTGGAGGCGCGCATCCAGGAGCTGGCCGAGGCCCGCAGGGCGGAGCTGCTGGCCCAGGTGCCGCCCATCATGCGGGCGCAGGTGGAGGAGATGCTCGCCCGGGCCCACGGCCCCTCCCCGGATGAGGTGACGATCGCCGCACCGGACCCGCCCTCCTTCATCCCCGCCATCACCACGCTCTACAACCCGGACCTGAGGACCGCCAACGTCATGATTCCGGGCCTGCTCGGGCTCGTGGTGATGTTCATGACCACCCTCATGACCGCCCTGGGCGTGGTGCGGGAGCGGGAGCTGGGCACCATGGAGCAACTGGTGGTGACCCCCCTCCGGCCGCTGGAGCTGATGCTGGGCAAGATCCTCCCCTACCTGCTGGTGGGCGCCGTGGACTTCGCGCTGGTCTTCGCGGCGGGGCTCTATCTGTTCGACCTGACCTTCGCGGGCAACCTGCCGCTCTTCCTCCTGCTCAGCCTCCTGCTGGTGCTCACCACCCTGGGCCTCGGCCTGCTCATCTCCACCGTGTCGCAGAACCAGCAGCAGGCCATGCAGCTGGCGATGTTCGCCATGCTGCCGCAGATCCTGCTGTCGGGCTTCATCTTCCCGCTGGACGCCATGCCGAAGGCCATCAAGGCCATCGCCTATCTCCTGCCGTTTACGCACTTCGTTCCCATCGCCCAGGGCATGTTCATCAAGGGGCAGGGGCTCGACCTGCTCTGGCCGCAGGTCACGGTGCTGGCCGCCTACGCCGTGGTCGTCGTCGGCCTGGCGACGGCGCGGTTCCGCAAGCGGATCGCCTAGGAGGTGGAACCGGTGGAGTTCGCCCTCAGGCTGAGTGACGTGACCCGGCGGTTCGGCAGCCGGGTTGGGGTGGAGGGGATCAGCCTCACGGTCGCCCCCGGCGAACTGGTGGGGCTGGTGGGACCCGACGGGTCCGGCAAGACCACCCTCGCCCGGCTGGCGGCCGGGGTGATCGCCCCGACCTCCGGGACGGTGGAGCCCGAGTCCCGCGGCCGGGCGGGCTACCTGACAGGCCGGTTCAGCCTCTACCCGGAGCTGACGGTGCTGGAGAACCTGCGGTTCTTCGCCCGTCTGCACGGGATGAAGGGTGCCGAGATCGAGAGAGAGGCCGAGCGGCTGCTGGGCTGGGTGGGGCTGCTCCCCTTCACCGGGCGGCGGGCCGGGGCCCTGTCCGGCGGGATGCGGCAGAAGCTGGCCCTCGTCTGCGCCGTCATCCACCGCCCGCCCCTGCTCATCCTCGACGAGCCGACCACCGCAGTGGACCCGGTGGCCCGGGTCGAGTTCTGGCGGCTCCTGAAGGAGAAGGCCCGGCAGGGCTGCGCCGTGCTGGTCACCACCCCGTACATGGATGAGGCCGAGCACTGCGACCGGGTGGTGCTTCTGCACGAGGGGCGCGCGGTGGCCGGGGGCAGGGTGTCGGAGCTGAAGCAGCGGCTGCCCTACCGGATGGCCGAGCTTACGCCCGCCGGGGGGCAGCGCCCGAGCCGGACGGCCCTGGCCGAGGTCGCGGCGGGTCTGCCCGGGTGCAGGTGGACCGTCCCCCTGGGCGAGGGGGTGCGGATCGCGCTGGAGCGCTCCGCTCCCCTGGATCCGCCCGCGGGGTGCGAACTGCGTGAGGTGCCTGCTGCCCTGGAAGACGTCTTCCTCTGGCTGACGGGCGCCGGGGCGGAGGAGGTGCCGGCCCGATGACCTACGCCATCGAGACGCAGGGACTGACCCGGCGGTTTGGCCGTTTCACGGCCGTGGATTCGGTCTCACTGACCGTTCCGGAAGGGACGGTGATGGGGCTCCTGGGCCCCAACGGCGCCGGCAAGACCACGCTGATCCGGATGTTGCTGGGAGCGCTGGCCCCCACGGCAGGGACGGGGCGGGTGCTGGGCCACGACCTGCGCACCGGCGCGGAGGCGATCCGACAGCGGGTGGGCTACATGTCGCAGCGGTTCAGCCTCTACCGCGACCTCACGGTGGCGGAGAACCTGGCCTTCTTCGGCCGGGTCTACGGGCTGCGGGGCGACGAGCTTGCCCGGCGGCAGGAGGAGCTGCTCGCCTGGGCCGGCCTTCTGGACCAGCGCCGGACCATCGCCGGGGACCTGGGCGGCGGGATGCGTCAGCGGCTGGCCTTCGCCTGCGCCATCCTGCACCGCCCCTCGCTCCTGCTGCTGGATGAGGCGACCTCCGGCGTGGATCCCATGTCGCGCCGCCGGTTCTGGGACCTGATCTACGGGCTGGCGGACGGCGGCACCACGGTGCTGGTGACCACGCACTACATGGACGAGGCGGCCCACTGCGACCGGCTGGCGATGATGAACGCCGGGCGGCTGGTGGCGGTGGGGACCCCGCGGGAGCTGCAGGCCGCCCACGGGGACGGAGGCGGGCTGGAGCAGGTGTTTGTGAAGCTCGCCCGGGTGAGCGCGGAGGCGTGAGACGACAGAATGTAACCCCTGGGCTCAGGTGCGCCCAGGGGTTTTCCTATGGGATTTGCCGGGTGGTCAGCGGCGCTCAGGAAAACGGCGGCAGCCTCAGCATGGCCAGGACGCCGATGATCACGATAATGACGCCGGCCACCAGGACGAGCCGCTGCCCCTCGGCCGGGGTTGAGTCCCGGCTGGCAGTTATCCGCTTGCTCACGCCCCGGTGCATGTGCTCCTCGCTGGTGAGGCGGAAGAGATGCCGAAAGCTGATGACGAGCAGGCCGACAACGGTGAGCAGGATGCCCCAGCCCTGGTCGCCGGTCATGGCGCTCCCTCCCCTGCCGTTCTCGGGTTACGGTATTCGTGCCCTCAGTATGCTCTCCCTCCAGTTGACCCCTGGGAGAACCTGGGCCCAGGGGTTTTCGTATTGGTTATGTGAGAACTACTCTTGGTGGGGGAGGGCACGGGATGAAGAGGGAGCACACTCGGCGAGCAGGTCGACTGGCTTGGCTGATGCTCGCATTCTTGTTGCTGCAGGCCCCTGTTGGGGTAGGGGCGGCGGCGGACGAGAAGGCTGAAATCGAGATAGCGGAGTACCCGCCGGAATTTTACGAGCCTGGCCCAGGGTGGCCTGATGGCTGGACGCCGCCGCCCGCTCCTGCGGAGATGTCAGAGCGGATGCGGGCCGAGGTGGAGCGGGTGCTCCGAGAGCGTCCGGAGAGGTATGACGGGTACGATTGGTGGGTCTGGGATCCGCTGCCCGCCTGGACCCAGGAGTATCCGTATTACTGGGAAGAGGACTGGATGGTCTGCGGCACGACGATGCACGTTTACGCCTATCCGAAGCCGGACACCCAACTGATCAGTCAGGTCTTTGGCCGCTCATACGTTGTGGGCCGACTGCACTTGAAGCC
>JAMNXV010000066.1 GCA_023623185.1 Bacillota bacterium | reverse complement strand
TCTGGACCTCACCGCCGCCGGCGGGTTTCCCACCCTGGAGGAGGTGGAGCGCCGGGTGCTGGAGGCGGGGCTCCGCGCATTCGACTCCAAGGCCGCCCTCGCCCGCCACCTGGGAGTGGCGCGGGCGACGCTCTACCGGAAGCTGGCGAAGTACGGGCTGGGTTGACGTTTCAAAATGGTGCATATTGAGACAGGGCGTGTCTCATCTTGATACACATCTGGGCCGGGAGACTGCTCCCGGCCCTTCGTTCTTCGCTGGTACGGAACTTGCTCTGGAGTTGGATGCACGCGCAATCGCTATAGAGGAGGAGGAACCCGTCATCGCTATAGAGGAGGAGGAACCCGTCATGCCCAAGGGCGAGCCCTTCAAGATCAAGATGGTGGAGCCGATCCGGCTGATCCCGCGGGAGGAGCGCAAGGCGGCGATGAAGGCCGCGCACTACAACCCCTTTCTGCTCCGGTCGCGCGACGTCTACATCGACCTGCTCACTGACTCCGGCACCGGCGCGATGAGCCACAACCAGTGGTCCGCGATGATGCTGGGCGACGAGTCGTACGCCGGCGCCAGCAGCTACTACAAGCTGAAGGAGACGGTCACCGACATCACCGGATACGAGTACGTCATCCCGACGCACCAGGGCCGGGGCGCCGAGAAGAGCGCCTTCGCGCAGCTGATCACCCGGCCCGGCATGTACGTGCTCTCCAACACGTTCTTCGACACGACCCGCGGCCACGTGCAGCTGGCCGGCGGGCGCCCGGTCGACTTCCTGCTGGACATCCCCACAGACGAGTTTCACCCGTTCAAGGGCAACATGGACACCGAGAGGCTCGAGGCGTTCATCCAGCAGCACGGCCCCGAGAACATCGCCTGCATCGTCATGACCGTCACCAACAACTCGGCCGGCGGCCAGCCCGTCTCCATGGCGAACATCCGCGAGACGTACCGGATCGCCAGGAAGTATGGCCTGCTGGTGCTCTTCGACGTGGCCCGTTATGCGGAGAACTGCCACTTCATCCGCATGCGTGAGGAAGGCTACGCGGACAAGGCGCCCATCGAGATCGCCCGGGAGATGTTCTCCTACGGCGACGGCCTCATGATGAGCGCCAAGAAGGACGCCCTGGTGAACATCGGCGGCCTGCTCGCGTTCCGGGACGAGGAGCTGTACACCCGGGTGGGCGGCGTGGTCGTGCCCTTCGAGGGTTTCCTGACCTACGGCGGCCTGGCCGGCAGGGACCTGGAGGCGATGGCCGTGGGTCTTCGGGAAGCGCTGGACCCGGACTATCTGGCGTACCGGGTCGGACAGGCGCAGTACCTGGGCGAGATGCTGCGCAGCGCCGGAATCCCGATTCAGTGGCCCGTGGGCGGGCACGCGGTCTTCATCGACGCGGCGAAGTTCCTGCCGCACATCCCGTGGGACCAGTTCCCCGGCCACGCGCTTACGGTGGCGCTTTACCTGGAGGGCGGCGTGCGCGCCGTGGAGGTGGGCTCCTTGATGATGGGCCGCGACCCCGACACCGGCGAGAACGTGCGCAGCCCCTTCGAGTTCACCCGGCTGGCGATTCCACGCCGGGTGTACACCAACCTGCACATGGAGGACGTGGCCGAGGCCGTGGTCAGCGCCTACAAGCGGCGTGAGGAGATCCGCGGCGTCAGGTTCATCCGGGAGCCGAAGGTCCTGCGCCACTTCACGGCGCACTTCGATCTGGTCTAGCGGCGGTTCGTCAGCAACGGGTTTACACAATTTAACACCGCGTTCAGAGGGCTCGCCAGACATAAGGTCACGATGCATGTTCCATCCTAAGACCGGACACCGGTCCACACTGGCAAAGGAGGAGTGCAAGTGCCCAAGGGCGAGCCCTTCAAGATCAAGATGGTGGAGCCGATCCGGCTGATCCCCCGGGAGGACCGGGAGAGGGCGCTTAAGGCTGCGCACTACAACCCGTTCTTCCTGCGCTCGTCCGACGTGTATATCGACCTGCTCACCGACTCCGGCACGGGCGCGATGAGCCACTTCCAGTGGTCTGCGATGATGCTGGGCGACGAGTCGTACGCCGGTGCCAGCAGCTACTACAAGCTGAAGGAGACGGTCACCGACATCACCGGGTACGAGTACGTCATTCCGACGCACCAGGGCCGCGGCGCCGAAAAGGTCGCCTTCTCGCAGCTGATCACCCGGCCCGGCATGTATGTGCTCTCCAACATGTTCTTCGACACGACCCGCGGTCACGTCCAGCTGGCCGGCGGCCGGCCTGTGGACCTGCTGCTGGAGGTCCCCACCGAGGAATTCCACCCCTTCAAGGGCAACATGGACACGGCCAAGCTGGAGCGGTTCATCCAGGAGCACGGCGCCGAGAACATCGCCTGCATCGTCATGACCGTCACCAACAACTCGGCCGGCGGCCAGCCCGTCTCCATGGCCAACATCCGGGAGACCTACGAGGTCGCCAAGAAGCACGGCGTGCTGGTGCTCTTCGACGTCGCACGCTACGCCGAGAACTGCCACTTCATCCGCATGCGCGAGGAAGGCTACGCCGACAAGGCGCCCATTGACATCGCCCGGGAGATGTTCTCCTACGGCGACGGCCTCATGATGAGCGCCAAGAAGGACGCGCTGGTGAACATCGGCGGCCTGCTGGCGTTCCGGGACGAGGAGCTGTTCACCAAGGTCGGCGCAGCGGTGGTCCCCTTTGAGGGCTTCCTGACCTACGGCGGCCTGGCAGGCCGGGACCTGGAGGCGATGGCCGTGGGTCTTCGGGAAGCGCTGGACCCGGACTATCTGGCGTACCGGGTCGGGCAGGTGCAGTACCTGGGCGAGATGCTGCGCAGCGCCGGCGTCCCGATCCAGTGGCCCGTGGGCGGCCATGCGGTGTTCATCGACGCGGCGAGGTTCCTGCCGCACATTCCGTGGGACCAGTTTCCCGGCCACGCGCTGACCCTGGCGCTGTACCTGGAGGGCGGCGTGCGCGCCGTGGAGGTCGGCTCGCTGATGATCGGCCGCGATCCCGAGACCGGCGAGAACGTGCGCGGCCCGTTCGAGTTCACCCGCCTGGCGATTCCGCGCCGGGTCTACACGAACCAGCACATGGAAGACGTGGCGGAGACCGTGGTGAACGCCTTCAAGCGGCGTGAGGAGATCCGCGGCGTCAAGTTCGCCATGGAGCCCAAGGTGCTGCGCCACTTCACGGCGTGGTTCGATCCCGCCTAGTCCCGGGTCTTCGGCACTCGTTTCCGCATGCGGCCCCGGCTGCGCCCGTATGAGTCGGGGCCGTAACCGTTCACCTCGTTGAGACAGAGGAGGCCGCATCACATGGAGGAACGGCGAGATCAGTGGACATCCCGGTCCGGCTTCATCTTCGCCACCATCGGCGCAGCCGTGGGGCTGGGGAATTTCTGGCGGTTCCCGTTCATGGCGTATCAGAACGGCGGCGGGGCCTTCCTGCTCCCGTACTTCGTGGCGCTGCTGACGGCGGGCGTGCCCCTGATGATCCTGGAGTTCGGCTTCGGCCACAAGATGCGCAGCGCCACCATTACCGCGTTCAAGAGCCTGAACCGGCGGTTCGAGTGGATCGGCTGGTGGCAGATCACCGT
>JAMNXV010000120.1 GCA_023623185.1 Bacillota bacterium | reverse complement strand
CGCCGCGGCGGCGATGCCCGCCGCCACCCGGTCCATCGGCAGCGGCACGCCGATCACGCCGGTGGAGGCCACGCCCACCAGCTCGGGGCGGATGTCCAGGGCCTCCGCGGCCAGCCGAGCCATCTCGGCCGCGTCCTTCAACCCCCGCTCGCCCGTGCAGGCGTTCGCGTTGCCCGAGTTGATCACAACGGCCTGCAGCCGGCCCGTCTCCGTGCGCTCCCGCGTCAGCGCCACCGGCGCCGCCTTCACCAGATTGGTGGTGTAGACGCCGGCTGCCGTGCAGGGCACCCGCGAGGCGAGCAGGGCCACGTCCTTCTTGTCGCCGCCGTTCCCCTTGATGTCCGCGCGCACGCCGGCGGCCACAAAGCCGGCCGGCGCCGTCACGCCGCCCGCCACGTTCCGCATCTCCTCACCTACCCCTTCACCCAGTTGGGCCGGGCCACCAGCGGGATCTCGAACGTCTCCTCGTCCAGCTCCTCCGGCGGCACCAGCAGCCGCATCATCGCGATCTCATCGCAGTTGTGGAACTTGTCGCAGTACACACATTCCTTCCAGACTTTCTGCGGGAGCCGCTCTTTCGGCACGACCTCGAAGCCGCACTTCGCGAAGAAGCCCGGCTGGTAGGTGAGCGCGAAGATCCGCTTCAGCCCCAGCTGGCGCGCCTCTTCCAGCAGGTGCTCCACCAGGCCGCGGCCCACCCCCTGCCCGGTGAGGCCCGGCCGCACGGCGAGGGAGCGGATCTCGGCCAGATCACGCCACATGATGTGCAGGCCGGCCACGCCCAGCACGCGCCCGTCGTCGTCCACCGCCACCGTGAAGTCGCGCACAGATTCGTAGAGCATCATCAGCGGCCGCCGGAGCATGAGCCCCTGTGCCGCGTAGCCGTTGATGATCTCGTGGGCCGCGGGAATGTCGGCCATGACGGCCTTCCGAAACTGCATGAGAACCCCTCCCCGGGGGAGATGGATGGGAGCCTTCCGGCTCAGGGATAGACCGGCCCGGTATGCTGCAGACCGGCGGTCTCGGGAAGACCGAACAGCAGGTTCATGTTCTGGACGGCCTGACCGGCCGCACCCTTCACCAGGTTGTCGATGACGCTGATGACCAGCACCCGACCCGTGCGCGGGTCCACCCGCAGGCCGATGTCGCAGTAGTTGGAGCCCCAGACCTGCTTGGTGGTCGGCAGCTCTCCCGCCGGGCGCACCCGCACGAAGGGCTCGCCGGCGTAGAACTCCCGGAACAGGTCCACCAGCTGCTCGGTGGTGCGGTCGGCCTTCAGCGTGAAGTAGCCGGTGGCCATGATTCCCCGGGTCATGGGCACCAGATGCGGCGTGAAGCTGACCACCACCGGCTCGCCGGCCAGATCGGTGAGGGTCTGCTCGATCTCGGGCGTATGCCGGTGGGTGCCGGCGATGTTGTAGGCCTTGAAGTTCTCGTTGACCTCGGAGAAATGCACGCCGAGGCTCACCCCGCGCCCGGCGCCGGAGACGCCGGACTTGGCGTCGAAGATGATGCCCGAGGACTCCACCACACCAGCCTTCAGCAGCGGCGCCGCCGCCAGCGCGCACGCCGTGGGGTAGCAGCCGGGGTTGCCCACCAGCCGTGCGCCCCGAATCTGCCCCCGGTAGAGTTCCGGCAGGCCGTAGACCGCCTCGGCCATGAGGTCAGGGGCCGTGTGCGCCTTCCTGTACCACTGCTCGTAAACGGCCACGTCCCGCAGCCGGAAGTCGGCCCCCAGGTCGATCAGGCGCCGGCCGGCCGCCAGCACCGCCTGTGCCAGGCCCATGGTGAGGCCGTGGGGCAACGAGGTGAAGACCACGTCGCACGCCGCCAGGGCCTCAGGCGTCGCCTCCTGCCCGACCAGGTCCGCACGCCCGGCAAGGTGGGGGTAGACCTCGGCCAGGCGCTGCCCCTGGTAGCTCTCGGTGCCGGCCAGCACCACCTCGACCTCGGGGTGCAAGGTCAGCAGCCGGATCAGCTCGACGCCGGCGTACCCCGTGGCTCCGGCGACTCCCACACGTATCGTCATCGTTCCGGCCTCCCTGCCCCTGTTCTTGTTGCATAATCATAACTCTATGTGTATAAAGATGCAATCCCCGGAATGCGCCGCCGGCGCGCGGCAGACCCCTTCATCTTAAACCAATCCCGGGCTCTGGTGGACAGAGCCCGGGAGCAATCTTGCTGGAAACCGGCCGTCACGCGCGATCGGGCGCGTCCCGCTTCATCCGGATGACCAGCTCGACCTCATCGCCGACCCGCACGCCCGGCATCACCTCAGCGGGGTGATCCTCCAGGGCAGCGCGCAGCCGGTCGGCCAGCTGGGCAGCCTCCGCGGGGCTGCAGCGGATGGAGATCGCCTCCTCATCGCGGCTGCCGTCTTCGCGGGTCGCGTAAGGCAGGGCCCGGCGCCGGCTGGCCGCCTCCACCAGGGCCGCCACCCGGTCCGGCACCGGCCGGCGGACGAGCGGCGCGGCCGAGGGGTCCCCCTCGGCCGCAGTGGGGAACGCCAGGCGGACCAGCCCACGGGCGAAGAAGTATATCGTGCCGCACTGCATCGCCAGGCTGAGCACGGCCTCGCCTGAGCCGGCCAGGGGGACCAGCAGCCAGCGCACCGCCAGCAGCGGTACGGCGTAGGCGTACAGGCTTGCGCCCGCGCCCCGTCCCAGCGCACGGCCGAGCAGCGCGAGCAGGATCCCCGCCGCGAGGCTAACCCAGGCGCCCGCACCACCCGGGCCGATCTGGATGAGACCCAGGGCCAGCAGGCCTACAATCAGCAGAGCCGGCTCCGGCAGGCGCCGTGCGGCCAGGTTGGCCAGGGCATAAAGCGCGACGAAGGCCAGGGCCATCAGGAAGCCGATGCTGAGAAGCGGCCATGCGGGGGGCCGGCCTGAGAGCCAGGGAAACCCCACGGCCGCGAAGAGCGCAGTCAGCACCAGAAGCAGCAGTTCAGCGATCAGCAGCCTCGCCATCTTCTTCCCCCCACCTGGGCGCCGCCCACTCCCGCAGCAGGGCCAGCAGCCGCGGCGACGGCCGCAGGGCAACCGCACGCGGCCGGCCGGTCTGGTCGCAACCCATCACGACCCAGAACCCGGTGCGCACCAGCGCAAGCGGCGGGTACCACTCCACCTCCGGGACGCCCAGATCGGCGGCCGCCGAGCCGCTCCCTTCCCAGCGGTGGAGCCAGCGGTGCAGCCGGATGGGCTGCAGGAGGTCGAACACCACCATCCGGCGCCCCTGCGCCACCCTGAGCTGCTGCTCGCCGAGCACATAGTGTACGGTGAGCAGTTCGTAAGCGAGCAGCCCGAGGTATGCCGCCAGGGCCAGCAGCAGGAAGAGGCCGGTGAACTCCAGCGGATGCGCTGCGCCGGGGGTGGCCCGGATGCGCGCGACCAGCCAGCCGGCGGTCAGGAAGACGGCCAGCAGCAGGGCACCGACCAGGTACCGCTCCACACGAGTCTCAGGCTGCTCCTGGTAGTGACCGTCCACCCGAATCCCTCCCGCCCGGGAATGGTTTAGCATTAAACGTTCGGCCATTCGCTCATCATTTCCTCTCTCGTGGCGGTCACCCGCCCCCGCAGCCGGTACGTAAGGCGTGCGGAAAATCACGACGAATGTGCTATTAGAATTGTCCAAGAATGGTTCTGAACTGGCATTTTCGGACACCCGACCCAATGGTAAGGTGAAGGTGAGGGAGGAAACCGCTTCTCCACGGAAGGGGGGCTGATCGTATGACGAACATCGTCCGTCCGCGCCCTGCGGCAACCCCGCACGAACCGTTTGCGCAGCGCACCGCCGACGGCCTGTTCGCCGCTCCCTGGACCGGCAGGCCGCCTGCGGACGACATCGGCAATGTCGAAGACCTGTCGGCCCGCCTGAAGGAGGAACCCGCACACCGGGAGGACATCACCTTGGCGCTCGGTCACCTGCTGGCCGTGCGCGCCCACTGCCAGCGAGCGGCCACAGCCCGGGACTACCTGACCTGCCGGCGGCACTACGCGGATGCCCTGAAGGAGTGTGAGTCGGCCCTGTTCCGGCTGCACAGCTGCGAGGGCGCCGAGGCCGCAGCCCTCACGGGATGGGCCCTGGGGGTGCATGCCCTGATCCGCGCCCAGATGGTCATCGCGGAAGACCCGGCGGAAGCCCGGGGCCTGGCTTCCGAGGCCCTGGGGAGGCTGAGCGGCCCGCAGTCCGCCCTGACCCTGGGCGCCGAGGCCGACGCCCTGTCCGCCCTGAAGCTCCAGCGGGAGACGGCGGAGTTGGAGAACCGACTCCTGCGTCTGCCCGATGAGGTGCGCGCAGTGACCGATTCGGCAGAGCAGGCCGCGGAGAGCCAGCTGAAGACGCTCAACCTCGCGGTGGCGGCCCTGCGGCAGCGGTACACGCAGGCGTTTGCCTGGGTGGTGGGCTGGGGCGTCCTGAACCTGCTGCTCATGGCGGCAGCGCCGCTCAACGCCCTCTGGCTGTCCAGCGTTCCCTGGTCGATCCCCTTCATCGTGCTGCTCCCCGTAATCTGGTGGGCGACGTGGGCCCTGCCCTTCCGCGACGGGCTGCCGTTCTTCGGCTACGTGCGCCGGCTGCGGCTCGAGGCCATCGCCGACCTGCGTGAGGCCGCTGGAGACCTGAAGGCCCCCGGCGAGCGGCTCGCGGCAGAGCTGGAGCCGCTGCTCGTTGCAGGCGAGGCGGCCGAGCGGCGCCTGCGCCAGTTCTACCTCTACCGGCTGCCTGAGCAGTACGAGACCGTCTGGAAGGCCCGGGCCATCGGCGAGGGCGCGCGCGAGCGGCTGCGGGGCGCCTGGATGGCCGACATGATCGACGCCCCGCCGGCTCCCCTGGCCGAGGTGCTGCAGACCACGGAGCGGGTTGCGGCGATCATCGGCGTGCGCCTGGCGGAGTCCTGAAGGCCCTTTACTGTAACTCCGAGAGCCACGGCAGCAGAACCGACAGATCTGTACATTCGAGGTCGGCCGGGTAACGTTCATCGCGCGCCCGGCCGCCCCGCTGCACCCATACGGTGCGCAGGCCGGCGGCCCGCCCGCCGGCCACGTCGCGCCCGGGGTTGTCGCCCACCATGACCGCCTCCTGCGGCTTCACGCCCAGTTCGCGGCAGATGTGGTGGAAGATCCCCGGATCGGGCTTGCCGCAGTCGATCTCCCCCGAAATCACCACGGCGTCGAACTCGGCCTCCAGGCCGGAGCCGGCCAGCTTGGTGCGCTGCAGGTCGGGCACGCCGTTGGTCACGATGCCCAGCAGGTAGCCCCGCTCCCGCAGGGCGGCCAGCAGCGGGTCGACCTCGGGGTAGCGCGGATACCGCCGGCGCGCCGCCGCGAAGCGCTCGGCCATCGCCTCGGCCAGGGCGTCGTCCCGCACCCCCTGCTCCGCCAGCGCATTCCACCAGACGGCCACGCGGTAGCCCGGCGCCCACGCCCTGAGCCCCAGGATCTCCGGGTGCTCTCCCCGGTCGTACCGGGCCCAGAGCCCCTCGCCCGCACTGTGGCCGATGCGCTCACAGTAGGCGGCGTGCGGCCCCTCAGCCCACAGGCGACGGGCCTCTTCCCAGGCCCGGGCCGCCAGCCGGTCGGCATCCGCGCGCGGCCCGGCCAGCGCGGCGGCAGCCGCCAGGGCCTCCCGTGTGACGGGTTCGTCGAGGATCAGCGTCTCGTCCAGATCGAAGAGGACAGCCCTGACCAAATGTTCCACCTCCTGCTATTTGCGTCATCTTACCATACTACGAGCGAAAAAAGACCCCCCGGCCTCATGCCAGGGGGTCGATCTGCCGCTCGGTGGAACTACATCATGTCCATGGCCGGGTTCGGAGCGTTGTTCTCCTTCTTCTCCGGCTTCTCGGTGACCAGGGCCTCGGTGGTCAGGATGAGCGCAGCGATGGACGCGGCGTTCTGGAGGGCAGTACGGGCCACCTTGACCGGGTCGATGATGCCGGCGGCGATCATGTCCACGTACTCCTCATTCAGGGCGTCGAAGCCGTGGCCGGAGGGCAGGTTGCGCACCTTCTCGACGACGACGGAACCCTCGAGGCCGCCGTTCTCGACAATGCAGCGCAGCGGCTCCTCCACCGCACGCCGGACGATCTGGGCGCCGACCTTCTCGTCGCCCTCGAGCGTCTGGATGAGCTCGTCGATGGCCTTCTGGGTCTGGAGCAGAGCCACGCCGCCACCGGCGACGATGCCCTCCTCAACGGCCGCCCGGGTGGCGTTCAGGGCGTCCTCGATGCGCAGCTTCTTCTCCTTCAGCTCGACCTCGGTCGCCGCGCCGACCTTGATGACGGCCACGCCGCCGGCCAGCTTGGCGAGCCGCTCCTGCAGCTTCTCGCGGTCGAAGTCAGAGGTGGTCTCCTCGATCTGCCGCTTGATAGAGGCAACCCGGTTCTTGATCGCCTCGGCGGAGCCGGCGCCGTCGATGATGGTGGTCTGCTCCTTCTCGACGCGGACCTGGCGGGCCTGGCCGAGCATCTCGACGGTGGCGTTCTCCAGCTTGCGGCCCAGCTCCTCGGAGATGACCTCGCCGCCGGTCAGGATGGCGATGTCCTCCAGCATGGCCTTGCGGCGATCGCCGAAGCCCGGAGCCTTGACGGCCGCGACCTGCAGGGTGCCGCGCAGCTTGTTGACGACCAGGGTGGCCAGGGCCTCGCCCTCGACGTCCTCAGCGATGATCAGCAGGGGCTTGCCACGCTGCACGACCTTCTCCAGCACCGGCAGCAGGTCCTGAACCGCGGAGATCTTCTTATCAGTGATGAGGATGTACGGCTCGTTCAGAACGGCCTCCATCTTCTCGGTGTCGGTGACCATGTAGGCCGAGACGTAGCCCCGGTCGAACTGCATGCCCTCGACGGTCTCCAGCTCGGTCTGGATGGTCTTGGACTCCTCGACCGTGATCACGCCGTCCTTGCCGACGGTGTCCATGGCCTTGGCGACCAGGTCGCCGATCTCCTTATCGTTATTGGCGGAGATGGCCGCGACCTCGGCGATGGCCTTGTTGGTCTCGACCGGGATGGCCTGCTTGCGCAGCTCCTCAACCGCCACCTCGACGGCCTTCTCGATGCCCCGCTTCAGGATCATCGGGTTGGCGCCGCCGGTGACGTTCTTCAGGCCCTCCTTCACGATGGCCTGGGCCAGCACAGTGGAGGTGGTGGTGCCGTCGCCCGCGACGTCGTTGGTCTTGGTGGCGACCTCCTTCACAAGCTGGGCGCCCATGTTCTCGTAGGGATCCTCCAGTTCGATCTCACGAGCGATCGTCACACCGTCGTTCGCGACGGCAGGGGCGCCGAACTTCTTGTCGAGCACGACGTTCCGGCCGCGGGGACCGAGGGTGACCTTCACGGTATTGGCCAGCGCATCCACACCGGCCTGCAGCTTACGCCGGGCGGACTCGTCGAAGATAATCTGCTTCGCAGTCATCTATTTACAGACCTCCCCTTAGCCCTGAACGATCGCGAGAATGTCGCGCTCGCCGTCCAGGATGATGTACTCCTCGCCGTCGATCTTGACCTCGGTTCCCGCGTACTTGGAGAAGATAACGGTGTCGCCCTCCTTGACCTCGAGCTCCACCTTCGTCCCGGACTCCAGGGTGCGGCCGGGGCCCACGGCGACGACCTTACCCTGCTGGGGCTTCTCCTTCGCGGTGTCGGGCAGCACAATGCCGCTCTTGGTACGCTCTTCCTTCTCGAGCGCCTTGATGACGACCCGAGCGCCCAACGGCTTGATGTTCATCTTGAAGGTCCCTCCTCAGTGCTGAATCTGTTAGCACTCATTCCGCCCGAGTGCTAACACCATGACCTATGATAGAAAAGGAACCGGAGGGAGTCAAGTCCCTCCGAACGCTTTTTTTGCCCTCGCCGCTGCCGCTGCGAACCAGCCCTGGGGCGCGCCTGGATCCTGCCGGCTGTCCGGGCCGGCTCTTCTCTGCCGCTGTTCCTCCGGGCGCCGCTTCGGGTAGAATGAGCGGGGAGGTGGGACGGTGGACAACCTGACCGTGGCAGAAGCCCTCTACGAGATCGCAGACCTGCTGGAATTCACCGGCGGCGACCCGTTCAAGGTCCGCGCCTACCGCAGGGCGGCAGAGGCCCTGGGCCTCCTGCCCGAACAGGTGGCCGACCTGGTGCGGGAAAGCCGGCTCACGCGCGTCCCCGGCGTCGGCAAGGCCATCGCCGCGAAGGTCGCGGAGATGGTGGAGACGGGCCGAATCGGCTACCTGGAGGAGCTGCGCCAGGCGGTTCCCCCCGGTGTGCTGGACCTCACCCGGGTGCCCGGCCTCGGCGCCCGGACCGCCATGCTGCTCTACCGGCGGCTCGGCATCGACAGCCTCGAGGCCCTGGAACTGGCCGCTCGGGAGGGCCGGTTGCGGGACCTGCCGGGATTCGGGCCCCGCAAGGAGTCTGCGCTCCTCGCGGCCGTAGCCCAGGCGCGCCGCCGGCCGGACCGGCTCTCCATCGGCGCCGCCGTGCCCATCGCGGTGGCAGTGGCTGCTCGGCTCCGGGCACACCCCGCCGTGCAGCAGGTCGCCGTGGCGGGCTCCATCCGCCGGCGTGCGGAGACCGTCGCGGACATCGACCTCGTCATCGCCACGCGGGACCCCGCTGCGGTCAGCGCCTTCCTGGACGGCCTGCCCCCGCTGCCCCTGCCCCTGGATCCGCTGGTGGTGGCGCCGGAGGATTTCGCCGCGGCGCTGTTCGAGCGGACGGGATCGGCGGCCCACGTGGCCGAGGTCGCCAGGATGGCAACAGCGCCCGTGACCCTGACGGAATCCGGTGCGGACGTTCCGGCAGATCCCGGTGCGAGCGTTCCGGCGGATCGCGGCCCGGGCGAATCCGACGAGGCCGACGCCGAGGTCTATCGCGCCCGGGGGCTCCTCTTCATCCCGCCGGAGCTGCGGGAGGGACGCGGCGAGATCGCCGCCGCCCTGGCCCGCCGCCTCCCCCGCCTGATTGCACGCGCCGACCTGAAGGGCGACCTGCACGTGCACACCTCCGCCTCTGACGGCACGGCGACCCTGGCCGAGATGGCCGAGGCGGCCCGGGCGATGGGCCACCAGTACCTGGCCATCTGCGATCACTCCCAGTCGCTGCGCATCGCCCGCGGCCTGAGCCCAGAGAGGCTGCGGGAGCACGTGGCGGCGATCCGCCGCCTGGACCAGTGGTCGGACTTCCGGCTGCTGGCGGGAGCCGAGGTGGACATCCTGCGGGACGGCACGCTCGACTACCCCGATGGGATCCTGGCCGAACTGGACGTGGTGGTGGCCTCCATCCACAGCCACATGGGCCTTTCCGAGGCAGAGCAGACCGAGCGGCTGCTCCGGGCCATCGAAAATCCCCACGTCGACATCATCGGCCACCCCTTCGGCCGGGTCATCGGTCGCCGGGAGCCCATGGCCCTGGACTTCCCGCGCATCCTGGAGGCCTGCGCCCGCACCGGCACCGCCCTGGAGATCTCGGCCAGCCCCTCACGGCTCGACCTCTCCGCCGAGCATGCCCGCATGGCGAAGGAGGCGGGGGTGAAGCTGGTCATCAACACCGACGCCCACTCGGTGCGGGAGCTGGAGCTGCTCCCCTACGGCGTAGGCCAGGCCCGCCGGGGCTGGATCGAGCCGGGGGACGTGGTCAACGCCTGGGATCTGCCCGAACTGCTCGAGTGGCTGGGGCGGTCCAGCCCGGCCTGACCGTCACGCCGTCACCCGGGTCAGCAGGCCGCTCCTGGGCGGCGCCCCCCGGGGGCCCACGCCCAGCGTCATCCGGTTGTTGTCCACTACCGTGAGGTCGAAGAGCATCCGGAGGCTGCCCTCCACCTCCATCCAGTAGAACCGGTGCCCCTGGGGCTTCATGACGCGGTCACACCGGGGAAACCGGGCGCCCTCCTGGAACAATTTCAGCCGGAAGAGCCCCTGGGGCGCAGGGCGGATCTCGACCCGCACGTCCCCGTCGGGCAGTCTCCCGGCGTATGTGCCGACCCACGCGTAGTTCATCTGGCCCACGTGCCGGTCGGCCAGGGCATCGAAGGGCCGCGAGACCGGATCGAGCTCAGGGTGGAAGGTCATGACCACCAGGACGTCGGCCTGCCGGTGCAGCCAGACCTCGGAGCAGCTGACCGTCACCGCCTGGCCGGGGCCGATGATCGCCGGATTGCCCGTGCCCACCAGGCGCGCATTCTCGGCCGTGACCGGAAGGCCGGCGGGCACGCTGTAGAACTCGGTGGTGGCCACGACCTCCCGGGAGCCCAGGTTGCACACGACCGCCCGCGGGCGCCCGTCCGGCCCCACCGTGATGTCGGGTGAGGCAAAGGGCGCCGCGAGGGGCCGGACCCCGGCGTCCCCCGGCCGGGACCGCAGCAACAGGAACGCTGGACGGTTCACTCTTCTCTCCCTGCGCAGCACACGAATCCCCCCCATCTGAACATGGAGGGGAATTCTCCGGAGCCAAAGGTCCATCCTTTTCCCTTACAGATTATTCGCACAAAATTTCGGCCGTTTGACAACCTGTGCGCACATTCGACATCCAGGATCTGTGCCGATGTCGTTCCGCCCGCTGCGATCAGCGGACTTTTACGCCTCGCTTCTGCACGTCCGCCAGCCGACGCGCCGGCACCCACTCCCCGGGCCTGGCGGGCGCGGCCGGAGCCGGCGGAGGTCCCTCGGCCTTCGCAGCGCGGGCGAACAGCAGGATGATGAGGGCGGCAGACGCCCAGAGCCAGGGGGCGACCGCCTGGCCGACCCCGGGCCAGTACCGCTCCAGCAAGGCCGATATGGGCAGGAAGGCCCCCTGCCAGAGCGAGTGAATCCAGTCCGGCGCCCAGTAATGCAACAGGAGCAGGCCCGGAAGCTGTGAGAGCAGCGCGGTCCACGCCGCCATCGACGTGCGGTACCGCCGGGTGCGCCGCTCGGCCTCCTCCCGGAAGACGATGCCCAGTCTCCAGACGAACCAGAGGAGCACCAGGGCCGCGGGCAGCCCGACCCAGGGGAACCGGCCGGAGAAGAACCAGCCCAGGCCTCCCAGCAGGATCTGTCCCAGGAACAGCAGGAGCGCCGTCTGAAGCCGCAGCTGCAGCATGATGATCACCTCAAAGGGGTTTCACCTCTACAGTACGCGGCCTGACTACGGTTTTCCTGCTGGTGAATTATCGAGCGGTTAGAGGAACTGGATCGCGCCACCGTCCCGCCACCCGGATCAACCCTGCCCACGCCGCCTACACCCGCTCACTCGCCGCGAAGGGTGAATATCCGGCCGGTGGTCAGCCGTTGGGCTCCGGGCCGGGCAGCTCAAACACCCACGGCCCCTCCACCGCCACCGCCGCCCGCGTGGCCCGGACGGCCACGGGCTCCACCCCCTCGGAGAGACCGGAAGCGTACCGCTGATGGCGCACGCCCTCGCTCACGAAATTGGCCGTGCTTGCCCACGACGCCTGTCCCTGCGGCCCCAGCGGATGCGCCTGCCCCTCTGCATCGATGACCTCGAACCCGGCGATCCCCCGGAGCGGCTCAACGTCCGGCATTTCCCAGCGGAAGCCAACGCCATCGGGGGTCTGCTCAAACGCCACCAGCGTGATCGGCACGCCCATCACCTCAGCCACGGCACCCTCCTCCAGGGGCCAGACGGCCTCAATCGGAACACCCTTGACCCGGGGCCTCAGGACAAGCCTGGACGGCCCCTCCATCGGCGGAAAGGCGATGTGGTAGACATCGTCGACCCCGATGCTGCTCTTGCTCGACTCAGGATACCGCCGGCCGTCCACCTCCAGGTAGTTGTACTCCACCTCAGGATCCCATCTCAGCGAACCCTGGAAATGCTCCTTCTCCTCCCGGTACCGGACCACGGTCTCGGCCGGGGTGTAGATCACGCTCTCCACCGTCACCCGCACGCCGTCGTGCTCCAGCGTCTGGTTCACGGCCACCTCCCGGGAGAACTTGTCGGTCTCCTGGCGAGAGGCAGGTACGGTCAGCCGGATCTCCTCATCGCCCACCCGGAACGTCAAACCGAGTTCGGCTTCCTCCGTCTCCAGCGGCAGCGTGGACAGGACGCCGAAATGGCCGAGAGGCGTCTCCTCCGGGTACATGAAGCTGCTGGTGGCACCCTGGCCGTTCACGGTGTCGATAAACCCAACCACAGGCTCCACCGTCCGCGGAGGGATCACGAGCGAATCCACCGGCCGCGGAGGGGTGATGAGTGAATCCACCGGCACGGGCGCCCCATCCCGGTGCGGGCTGCTAGGCGCGCCCAACACCCGGTAGAGCACCGTCGTGCGCCGGGCGTCCGCCACCACGCCCAGGATGCGTACCGTGACGCCGTTCTGCGTGACCTCGGCCACGTTTCCGTCGATCAGCCCCCTGTCGTACGCCCACTTCAGCCCGGCGTCCTCGAGGATGATCCGGGTGATGACGGGGCCCACCAGCGGCAGCTCGGCCGCCGCCCCTGCCCAGCGGGGGAAGGTGAGACCCAGTGCCAGGGCGACTGCCGCCGCGGCGGCCGCGCCTCCCAGCCATGACCACCGCCGGCGGGTGCGGCGCACCGCATCCCCCCGAACATAAGCCTCGAGGTCCATGCTCGGCTCACCGGCCTGCGCCCAGCGCTTCAGCCCCTGGCTCAGGCGGTGCTCAAAGTCGTCGCGGCCCGTCATCGCGCCGCCCTCCTCTCCGCTTCCTCCATCTCCCGCAGCAGGGCCAGCGCCTTGCCCAGGCGCGATTTCACCGTGCCCACGGGGATGCCCAGGGCCTCGGCCACCTCCTGCTGCGACATGTCCAGCATGTAGCGCAACACCACCACCGGGCGCAGGTGGTCGCTGAGGCGCGCGACCATCTCCCAGATCGCCGTCGCCTCGGCATCCGGCCCCGGGGCCGTATCGGGCAAGTGTGCCGCCAGGTCCTCCACCGGGAAGGATCGCCGGCGGCGCTCCAGGATCTGCCGGCACTGCCGGATCAGGATCCGCCGCATCCAGGCGCCGAAGGCGTGCTCGTCCCGCAGCTGGCCGAAGTGCCGGTAGCCGGCCAGCGCCGCCTCCTGCAGGGCGTCCTCGGCGTCGGCGCGGTTCCCCAGCATCGCCAGCGCGATCCGCTCCAGGTAGCCCTGGTGGGCGCGCAGCAGCTGAAAGTAGTCCATGGTGCAGTCCTTCCCTGAGTGATCTCACACAGATAGAGGGCGGAAGAGCAACTTCCGTTCGCGGCCCTCGCACCGTCGCCGGTACATCAAAACCCCCGCGCCGAAACTCGGCGCGGGGGCGTCTGCACTCATTCCACATCCTCACCGGGGCGGATGTACGTCCCGCTCTTGCCGCCGCTCTTCTTCACCAGCCGGACGGCCCCGATCACCATGTCTTTGTCCACGGCCTTGGCCATGTCATAGATGGTGAGCGCCGCCATCGAGCAGGCGGTGAGCGCCTCCATCTCCACGCCGGTCTTGCCGACGGTGGAGACCCGGGCCTCAATCAGCACCCGGCTGCCGGCCTCGTCGAAGGCGAAGTCGACGCTGGCCTGCGTGATGGGCAGCGGGTGGCAGAGGGGGATCAGTTCCCCGGTGCGCTTGGCGGCCATGATGCCCGCCACCCGGGCCACGCCGATCACGTCGCCCTTGGGCACCCCGCCCGACTGAATCAGGGCCAGGGTCCCGGGGCGCATCTTCACCTCCGCCCGGGCGACGGCCACCCGCTCGGTCTCCGGCTTCGCGCCGACGTCGACCATGCGGGCGCGGCCGTGCTCGTCCAGATGGGTCAGTTCAGCCATGTTCTCCGTTCCCTCCAGCCGCCCGGCTACCCGCCGATGCCGTGCATCACCCGCAGGGTGTGGTCAGACTCCGCGTCGTCGAAGTTGTGCTCCCGCGGCTTCCTGAGGATGGCATCGGCCAGGGCGTTCTTCAGGTCCTCGTCCGTCTTCGCAGGGTCGCGGATGACCGACTTCAGGTCCACCTCGTGCACGTGGCCCAGGCAGGGGTTGATCTTGCCGTCGGCCGAGAGGCGGATCCGGTTGCAGTCGGCGCAGAAGCACTCGGTCACGGCCGAGATGAAGCCCACCGTGCCCTTCGCGCCGGGCAGCCGCCAGTACTTGGCCGGGCCGTTGCCCTTCACGCCCTCACGTACCGGCTCCAGGTCGCCGAAAGCATCCATCAGCCGCTCCCGCATCTCGGCGGCGGGCACCAGGTTGTCCCAGGTGAACGTGTATGCCTCCGAGAACGGCATGACCTCGATGTAGCGCATGTGAATCGGCCGGTCAATGGTCAGCCGGGCCATGTCGGCGATCTCGTCGTCGTTCCAGCCGCGGATGACCACCATGTTCAGCTTCACCGGCTCCATGCCCAGTTCGAGGGCCGTCTCCACCGCCTCCAGCACCTGCGCGGGGCTGCCGTTCAGCCGGGCGATCTTCGTGAACCGGTCCGGACGCAGGGTGTCCAGCGAGATGTTCAGCCGGTCGACCCCCGCGGCCTTCAGTTCCTTCGCCATGGGGGTGAAGAGCAGACCGTTGGTCGAGAGCGAAAGGTCGGTCACGCCCAGCGGCTTCAGCTGCGCCAGGAACTCGACGATATTCTTGCGCACCAGCGGCTCGCCGCCGGTCACACGGATGCGGTCGATTCCCAGGCTCACCGCGGCCTTCACGACCCGCAGAAGCTCCTCGTACGTGAGGTACTCGCTGTGCGGTCCCAGCTTCACACCGGTCAGGGGCATGCAGTACACGCAGCGAAGGTTGCAGCGGTCGGTCACAGAGATGCGCATGTAGTTGATCTTTCGGCCCCACTGGTCAATCACGGGCAACGCCCCCTTTCTGTTCGGTCAGACCTGGCAGACGCGGGCCCGAATCGGTCAGACCCGACGGATCCGGCCCGAGTCGGAGCAGTCGTACCCGCCCAGCGACTCCACGGCCGCGAGGAACTCGGGATCGCGCAGCAGGCTCAGCACCGCCTGAACGCCCGGGTGCTCCTCCAGTTCGGCCGGAATGCAGAGCTCGTACTCCTCCCAGGCCACGGGTACGAAGTCCAGATCCAGCGCCTGCGCGGCGGAGCGGATGCCCAGCCCCGCGTCGGCGTCGCCCGCCTTCACGGCGGCGGCCACATTCAGGTGCGTGAACAGCTCCCAGCGGTAGCCCTGCACCTGCGCCGGCGAGATGCCCTCCTGCTTCAGGTGGTAGTCCAGCAGGAGCCGGGTGCCGGCCCCGCGCTGCCGGTTGACGAAGCGCACATCGGGCCGGGCCAGGTCGCGGAACGACGTGATCCCCTTCGGGTTGCCCTTGGGCACGATGAAGCCCTGCTCCCGCCGGGCCAGCAGCACCAGGAGCGCCGGCTTGCCCAGATACTTGTGTACGTATGAGGTATTGTAGTCGCCAGTCGCCTCATCCAGCAGGTGGACGCCGGCCATGTGCGCCTCGCCGCGCCTGAGGGCCAGCAGTCCGCCCTGGGAGCCGACATGGGCGCTGGAGAGGTAGTATCCGCCCTTGCGCCGCAGATAAGAGCCCATCAGATCCAGCGAGGTGTCGTGGGAGCCAATGGTCACCACCGTCTCCTGGATGTCGCTGAACGGCCGCAGCAGCTCCACCGTCACCTCGGTGCCCTCGCCGATGCCCTCGCGGTCGGCGGGGACCGTCAGCAGCCCGTCGGCCCGCACCAGCGAGGTGATCACCGCGGCCCCGCGGCTGATCGGCGTGGCTACCAGCCGGTCGCCCACCCGGCCCAGCTTCACCCGCACGTACTCCTCCACCCCCATTGGCGAGGTGATCCGGCGGGCGAGCGACGCCTGCACGGTCTCACGCTGGGGCACGGGCTGGCCCAGGGCCCGGTAGACCAGCGGCTTGACGAAGAGGTCCGCCGTCAGCCAGGTG
>JAMNXV010000196.1 GCA_023623185.1 Bacillota bacterium | reverse complement strand
CGCCATCATCCCCAATGGGGAGGGCGATCGAGCATGTCCCGCTCGCGGCCGGGCCCCGCCAGCACGCGGGCCCCGTCCCGGGCCAGGTCCATCGTGAGCGAACGGGCGTCGCTGCCCGACCACTGGAACGCGGCCTCCATGGCCAGCGCCACCGGTTCTGCGGACTCGGCCACCAGTGCCAGGACGCTGGGCCCGGCGCCCGAGAGCGCCACGCCCAGGGCCCCGGCGCTGAGGGCCGCCTGGAAGACCGACCGCATCCCGGGAACTAGGGCCGCCCGGTAAGGCTGGTGGAGCCGGTCCTGCATCGCCACGGTCAGCAGGTCGGTGCGCCCCTGTGCCAGCGCCGCTACCAGGAGGGCGGCGCGGTTCAGGTTGTAGACCGCGTCCTGCAGGCTCACCTCCCCGGGCAGCACGCCCCGGGACTGCTCGGTTTTCTTTCCCTTAATCTGCACCTCGGGCATCACCACCACCGCACGCAGCCCCCGGGGCGGCGGGAAGCGCAGGTAGAGCGGCCCCCGCTCGGGATCCATGCACGACACGGTGAAGCCGCCGACCATGGCCGGGGTCACGTTGTCGGGGTGGCCCTCGATCGCCACCGCCATGCGCAGGAGCTCATCACGGCTGAGGCCCGGCCGTCCGGTGCGCTTTTCCACCAGGGCATTGGCGGCCACCAGCCCGCCGACGATCGCGGCGGCAGAGGAGCCCATCCCCCGCGCCACGGGAATGTGGACCTGTTCACGAATCAGCAGACCGTTGGGCACGAACCCCAGCCGCTCGAAGACCCGGCGGGCGGCCTGGTAGACCATGTTCTGCTCCGGATCCTCCAGGGCGCCGGCGCCGGCCCCCTCCACCTCGATGACCACGTCGTCGATGCCGGTCTCGTCCATCTCGATCACGTTGCGAAGCTCCAGGGCCACGCCCAGGGTGTCGAAGCCCGGGCCCAGGTTGGCGCTGGTCGCCGGCACACTGACCCTGACCATGGCGGGCTCAGCTCCCCAGGATCAGCCGCTCCAGCCGCCCGTAATCGGCAGGCAGCTTCTCAGGCGGAGACGAGACCTGAATGGCGGTGTCGGGATCCTTCAGCCCGTGCCCGGTGAGCACGGCCACGACCTTCGGCTGGCCGCCCCGGCCGGTGAAGGGCCGGTGCTGCGGCGGGGGAGCCGGCTGGCCGTCGATGAAGCCGCCGGCCTGCCCCTCGAAGTAGCCGCTTTCGCTCAGCTTGATCAGCCCGGCCACCGAGGCACAGGATGCCGGCTCCGCGAAGATGCCCTCGGTCGCGGCCAGCCGCCGGTAGGCCGCCAGCATCTCCTCGTCGGTCACGGCCCAGAAGGCCCCGCCCGACTCCCGGGCCGCATTCAGCGCGCCTTCCCGGGTGGCCGGGCGCCCGATCTTGATGGCCGTTCCCACCGTCTGCGGGTCGTCCACCTCGCCTCCGTTGACCAGCGGCGCCGCCCCCGCAGCCTGGATGCCCAGCATGCGGGGCAGCACCGCCCCGGCCGGCGCCCCGCTGCAGCTGCAGGACTCGACGACGCCGACGCTGGCCGCGGCGTACTCCTTGAAGCCCATCCAGTAGGCCGTGATGTTGCCCGCGTTCCCCACGGGAATCGCCAGGAAGTCGGGATAGCCGCCCAGGGCGTCCACCACCTCGAACGCGGCGGTCTTCTGCCCCTGCAGCCGGTACGGGTTGACCGAGTTGACCAGGGCGATCTCAGGGTGCTCCTGGGCGAGCCGGCGCACCAGCCGGAGGCCGTCGTCGAAGTTGCCCTCGATCTGGATCGTGCGGGCGCCGTACATCAGGGCCTGGGCCAGCTTGCCCATGGCCACCGCGCCGTCGGGGATGACCACGTAACAGGGCAGCCCCGCCCGGGCGGCGTAGGCCGCCGCCGAGGCGCTCGTGTTGCCGGTGGAGGCGCAGATCACCGCCTTCGCCCCCGCCTCGACCGCCTTGGACATCGCCATGGTCATGCCCCGGTCCTTGAAGGAACCGGTGGGGTTGAGCCCCTCAAACTTCAGGTAGAGATCGAGCCCCAGTTCCGCCCCCAGCCGGGGAGCGGGGATCAGCGGGGTGTTGCCCTCCAGCAGCGTCACCACGGGGGTCGCTTCACTGACTGGCAGAAACCGCTGATACTGCCGGATGACACCTTGCCAGCGGGCCATGCTCACACCTCCAAGATGAAACGCTCCGTGCCCGACAAGTACACTTCGCAGCCTCTGCCGCGCTTACGCCCAGTCCCGCCGCAGCAGCGCGCACACGATGTGATCCGTGAGGCCCGGGCCGGGCCGCAGCGCCCGGCCCGGGCCCATTCGCACGCACCCTCCGTGCGCTACTCCTTCTTCCCAGAGGCAGCCTTCCGGCAGGCCTCGTCCATCGCCTTCGCTGCCACCTCGCCCACAGCCAGCTCGATAAACTCCGCCAGCGGCATGGGCCCCAGGTCCTTCATGCCCCGGCGGCGCACCGCCACGGCGCCGGCGGCGGCCTCCTTGTCGCCGACCACCAGGATGAACGGGATCTTCTGCAACTCCGCCTCGCGGATCTTGTAGCCGACCTTCTCGTTGCGCAGGTCGCTCTCCACCCGCAGGCCGGCCTCCTGCAGCTTCGCCACCACCTCGCCCGCGTAGTCGTGGTGCCGGTCGGTGATGGGCAGTACCCGCACCTGCACAGGGGCCATCCAGACCGGGAAGTTGCCGGCGTAGTGCTCGGTCAGGATTCCGATGAACCGCTCCAGGGTGCCCATGATCGCCCGGTGGATCATCACCGGCCGGTGCTCCTTGCCGTCCTCGCCGATGTAGGTGAGGTCGAACTTGATGGGCAGCTGGAAGTCGAGCTGCACCGTGGCGCACTGCCACTTCCGGCCCAGGGCGTCGGTCACGTCGAAATCCAGCTTCGGGCCGTAGAAGGCGCCGTCGCCGGGGTTCAGCTTGTAACTGCGGCCCATCCCCTCCAGGGCCCGGGCCAGGGCGGCCTCGGCCTCATCCCACAGCTCGATCTCGCCCATGAAGTCCTCGGGCCGGGTGGAGAGCTTGATCTCGTACTCCAGGCCCAGGGTGCCGTAGATGGTGTCGACCAGGCTGATGACGTCGCGGATCTGCTCCTCGATCTGGTCGGGCCGCACGAAGAGGTGGGCGTCGTCCTGATGGAAGCCCCGCACCCGGAGCAGGCCGTGGAGCGTGCCGGAGGCCTCGTAGCGGGAGAGCGGGCCGTACTCGGCGATCTTCAGGGGCAGGTCCCGGTAGGAGCGCAGCTCGGCCTTGTACAGCACGCAGTGGCAGGGACAGTTCATCGGCTTGGTGGCGAAGTCCTG
>JAMNXV010000094.1 GCA_023623185.1 Bacillota bacterium | reverse complement strand
CCCGGGAAGAAGCGGCCGAACTGCGCCGGAGCCTGGCCCACCTGGAGCGGGCGGCGGTGCAGCGGGCCCTGGAAGAGACGGGATGGAACGTGAGCCGGGCGGCCCGCATCCTCGGGCTGCCGCGGCAGACGCTGCAATACCGCATGAAGGTGCTGGGCCTGAAGCGGCCCGATTGATCGCTGCGCCATGATGCCCGGATGGCCGGGCAAGGTGGTGCGGCGCGAGGTCCCGCAGGTGAGTATGGCCGACTGAGCCAGATGCGGCGGCCGCCCAAGTTTCGGCACATCCTGACAGCCAGCGATCCCTCTGCCGAAAAACCGGCAGAGGGATCGCTTTTTCCGCACGCCGCGGCGGTGGCACGCTTCTTGCAATTCGCGACAAACAGGGAGTGATGTCAGCTATGGCCTTGGGCTGTCCGTACGGCACGCACCGGGTGCTGGAGCCCGCCGGAAGCCTGCCCCAGCCGGCCTGGCGCCTGCCCCAGCCGGCCTGGCGGGTGAACAACGATCCGGCCATCTACGACAACGAGATCCTCATCGACGTGGAGCGGCTCAACATCGACTCGGCCTCGTTCCGGCAGATCAGCGAGGAGGCGGGGGGCGACCCCGACCGCATTGCCGCGGCGATCCGAAAGATCGTCGACGAGCGGGGGAAGATGCACAACCCCGTCACCGGCTCGGGCGGGATGCTCATCGGCACCGTGAGGGAGGTGGGCCCGGCCCTGCAGGCGGACGCCAGGCCCGGCGACCGCATCGCCACGCTGGTGAGCCTGAGCCTCACGCCGCTGCGCATCGAGGCCATCCATCGGGTCCTGCCCGAGGCGGACCAGGTGGAGGTGACCGGCACGGCGATCCTCTTCGAGAGCGGCATCTACGCCAAGCTGCCGGAGGACATCCCCGACAACCTGGCCCTCGCGGCGCTGGATGTGTGCGGTGCGCCGGCCCAGACCGCCCGGCTGGTGAAGCCCGGCTCCCGGGTGCTGATCCTGGGCGGGGGCGGCAAGAGCGGCCTGCTCTGCTCCTACGCGGCCCGGCGGGCCGGCGCCGCCGAGGTGATCTGCTTCGAGTACAGCGACGAGAGCCTGGCCCGGGCGCGGCGGCTGGGGGCCGCGCACCGGTACATCCAGGGCGACGCCCGCGACGCCCTCGGCGTGATGCGGGCCGTGGGGGAGAAGGTGGACCTCACGCTCTCGCTGGTCAACCTGCCCGGCGCCGAGCTGGGGGCCATCCTGGCCACCAAGCCCACGGGCATGATCTACTTCTTCAGCATGGCCACCTCGTTCACCGCCGCCGCCCTGGGGGCGGAGGGGGTGGGCAGCCAGGTGGAGATGCTCATCGGCAACGGCTACTACCCCGGCCACGCCGAGCTCACGCTCGACCTGCTCCGGGAGAGCCCCGAGCTTCGGGCCTTATTCGAGGAAGTGTACGCCTGAACGGGGCTCGCGTGAACGGGCACGCCCGAGCGGAGAACCACGCCGCCCGCGGTGGGGGGCCGCGGGCCGGCGGCAGCGACCGAGAGCGACCGAGAATGGGAGGGACAGCGCATGCTGAGCAAGCCGCGCGACTGGCGGGAGATCCCGCTCTGGAAAGATGCGACCGAGGAGCAGTGGAACGACTGGCGCTGGCAGGTAAGTCACCGCATCACCAACCTGGAGCAGCTGAAGCAGGTGGTGAACCTGACGGAGGAGGAGGAGGCCGCGATCCGCGACTCCGAGCACCTCTTCCGGCTGGGCATCACGCCCCACTACGCCACCCTCATCGACCCGGACGATCCCAACTGCCCCATGCGGCTACAGGCGGTGCCCAAGTACGCCGAGCTCGCCTGGGCCGATTACGAGATGGGCGATCCGCTGCATGAGGATGTCGACTCGCCGGTGCCGGGGCTCACGCACCGGTACCCCGACCGGGTGCTGTTCCTCATCACCCATGAGTGCTCGCTCTACTGCCGGCACTGCACCCGGCGGCGCATCGTGGGGGACCAGGAGGCCATGTCCACGGCCATGCTCGACCGGGCGATCGCCTACATCCGGGAGCACCCGGAGGTCCGGGACGTGCTGATCTCGGGCGGCGATCCGCTGGCGGTGCCCGACCGGCGGCTGGAGTACGTCATCAAGAACCTGCGGGCGATCCCGCACGTGGAGATCATCCGCATCGGCACCCGCATGCCGGTGGTGCTGCCGCAGCGCATCACCCCCGAACTGGTGAACATGCTCCGGAAGTACCATCCCATCTGGCTCAACACCCACTTCAACCACCCCTTCGAGATCCTGCACCCCAAGGCGCGGGAGGCAATGGAGCGGCTGGCCGACGCCGGCATCCCCACGGGGAACCAGTCGGTGCTCCTGAAGGGCATCAACGATTGCGCGGTCATCATGCGCCGCCTGGTGCACGAGCTCGTGAAGGTGCGCTGCCGGCCCTACTATATCTACAACTGCGACCTCTCCGAGGGGCTGAGCCACTTCCGCACCAGCGTCTCGAAGGGGCTGGCCATCATCGAGGCCCTGCGGGGCCACACCTCGGGCTACGCCGTGCCCACGTTCGTGGTGGACGCCCCGGGCGGCGGCGGCAAGATCCCGGTGATGCCGCAGTACCTGATCTCCCAGTCCGACGGCCGGGTGATCCTGCGCAACTTCGAGGGGAAGATCAGCATCTACCACGAGGGAACGCCCGAGGACCACGTGGTGGACGACAAGTGCACCCTCTGCGGCACCGACCACAGCGAGATCAAGATCGGCCCGGCTGCCGAACTTTGGGCAGTCAAGCGGCGGGCCGGCGAGGTGGAACTGCCCGCCGGCGTCACCCGGCTGGGCCGGCAGGCGCCGCTGATCACACCGGAGCAGTTGGCGCAGCTGGAGACGGCGGGGCGTGAGGCCGGCGATGACTGATGGCCGGGCCGTGTCGGATGAGCGGACGCTGACAGATGAGCGGACGCTGACAGATGAGCGGACGCTAACAGATGAGCGGACCCTGACCGATGAGCGGGCCATGGCCGATGAGCTCGCTCTGCGCCTGCTGCGGGCCGTGCTCCGCGGCCGGGACCGGGGCCGCGTCAGCCTGCTGGGGCTCTCGAAGAACGCCGGCAAGACGGTCGCCTTGAACCGGCTGATCCGGGCCGCCGCGGCAGAGGGGGTGCCCCTGGGGCTGCTCTCCACCGGCCGGGACGGCGAGGCGATCGACGCGCTGACCGAGCTGCCCAAGCCGCGCATCTGGGTCCCGGAAGGGGCCCTGGTGGCCACGGCTGCCGCGGCGCTGGAGCCGGGGGGAGAAGAGCACCGGGCCAGCGGCGGCGAGGCGGGCGGAGACCGCAGCGAGGACCGGGCCCGGGTGGCGGTGCTGCGGGAGACGGGCGTGAGTACGCCTCTGGGCCCGGTGGTGATCGGCCGGGTGGAGCGGCCCGGGCAGGCGCTGCTGGTGGGCCCGGGCTCGGCGGCCCGGATCGCGGCGCTCCTTGACGAACTGGAGGGCGCGGGGGCCGCGCTCTGCCTGGTGGATGGCTCGTTTGACCGGCGGGCGGCGGCCGCCCCGGCGGTGACGGGACTGGCGGTGCTGGCCGCCGGCGCGGCGTACTCGGCCTCCATGGAGGCCACCGTCGCGCAGGTACGCCACCTGCTGGAGATCTTCGATCTGCCTGCAGCCCCGCCGGACTGGCTGGAGCGGATCGACCGGCTGGGGGCGCTGCCGGAGTGGCCGGCGCGGCGCGAGCGGGCCGGCGGGGACCGCCCACCGGTCTGCCTGCTGCCGCCTGACGGGCCGCCGGTCGCCGTGCCGGTGGCCAGCGGCCTGGCCGATCCGGACCGGGTGGCGGAGGC
>JAMNXV010000223.1 GCA_023623185.1 Bacillota bacterium | reverse complement strand
CACCAGCATCCCGGCGGCCAGCATCATGCCGAGGCGGCTGAACCAGAGGCGAATGAGATTCTGCATGTGGATCACCTCTCAGCCTCGGATCGTCGATTTCCTCATAGGACGGACATCAGTTTCGAACCGTTCGATACATCGAATTCCCATGCCTTGTCATAGTACCCGGACAGAAAGGGCGGGCCCCGGCTGCACCCACAGCCGGGACCCGCCCTCCGCCGCGGTTCAGCCGCTTCACGGGTTAGACCGCAGCGTGTCCAGGAATTCCTTCGATTTGAGCCGCCGCTCGGTGCGGGCGAGGATGTAGGCGGTGAGCGCGCGGTCGATTTCGGCCGCGACCTCGCCCGAGAGGCGGATCACATGTGCGCGGCGGATGTCGCCGTCCAGGAGCCGCTTCATGCTTTCGAGGGCCCCCAGCGAGAGCCGCATCGCCCCCTCACCCTCCGCCGAGCACTGCGGGCAGAGCACCCCGCCGAGCACCGGCGCAAAGCGCACGGCGCCGCCCTGCTGCACCTCCTCGGCGCCGCAGCCGACGCACTCGGTCAGGCTCGGGCGGAAACCGAGCATCGAGAGGAGCTTCAGTTCGAAGGCCCGCAGCAGCGGCTCGGGGGCCCGGTCGGGCTCGTTGAACAGGTGCAGGCTGGTCAGGAGCAGAAGATACGGCGCTTCCTGCCGCTGCCGCTCGGGCAGCAGGGCGTCGATGAGCTCGCACGCGTACGTGGCGTAGGCCATGCGCACCAGATCCTCCCTGAGCTGCCGGAACGATTCGACGATCTCCACCTGACTCAGGGTGTCGAGGCTGCGGCCGGAGAACAGCTGGGCCCGCACGTGCGAAAAGAGCTGCGTGGCGGCGGCGAAGCGATTGCGGGGGCGCCTGGCGCCCCGGGCCACCGCCTCCACCTTGCCCTCCTCCCGGGTCAGGAGCACCACGATCTTATCGGCTTCCTGAAAGTTGCGCACCCGAATGACGATGCCATCTACGTTATACAGTGCCACGTGGCCACCTCCGCCGTCATGCACTCATCATAACACGTCGATGTGATAGCGGTCACTTTACGCCCGGGGCTCAGCGGGGATACTGAGAATAAGTCTCAAAGCAATTGGAGGGGCTCACCATGTCTTCACCGCCGCGGCCGAATCCGGTCCGCTTCCCCCTGCTGCTTCTCGGCATCTTCACCCTGCTCGCGGCGCTGTGGGCGGGCATGCTCCGCATCGGGCTGACCCTGCCCCCCCTCACCCCCACGCTCTCGGGAGGCCACGGCCCGCTGATGATCGCCGGCTTCCTGGGCACCGTCATCGGCCTCGAACGGGCCGTGGCGATGGGCCGGGCCTGGATGTTCGCCGCGCCCGCCCTGGCGGCCCTGGGCGGACTCCTGATCATCTTCGGCGCGCCCCCTGTGGCCGGCGCCCTCAGCATCACACTGAGCAGCGTGGTGCTTATCCTTCTCTTCATCCAAATTGTCCGGCTGCAGCCTGCCCTGTTCAACTACGTGCTGACCCTCGCGGCGGCGGTGTGGCTGGGCGGCAACCTGTTCTGGCTCTTCGGCACGCCCATCACCCACGTCGTCCCGGCATGGGCGGGCTTCCTCGTCCTGACCATCGCCGGCGAGCGGCTGGAGCTCACGCGGCTGCTCCGCATCAGCCGGGCCGGTACCGCTGCGCTCCTGATCGTCCTGGCTGTGGTCGTCGCGGGCGCGTTTATCGCACCGGGGAACTACAGCCTGGGCTGGCGGGTCACCGGTCTCGGCCTGGCCGCCGTCTCTCTCTGGCTCCTGCAGTACGACATCGCCCGGCGCACCGTGCGCGCGCAGGGGCTGACCCGCTTCATCGCGCACTGCATGCTGCTGGGCTACTTCTGGCTGCTGGCGGGCGGCCTCATCGCGCTCTGGCACGGCTTCATCTACGGCGGCGTCTACGACGCGGCGCTGCACGCGCTCTTCCTCGGCTTTGTCTTCAGCATGATCTTCGGCCACGCGCCGGTGATCTTCCCGGCGGTGCTGGGGGTGCGCATGGTGTTCACCCCCTGGTTCTACAGCCACCTGATCCTGCTGCACCTCTCGCTGCTGCTGCGGGTCGGCGCGGGGCTGCTGGAGTGGCTGCCCGGACGCCAGTGGGCGGTCGTCCTGAACGTTGTCGCCCTGCTCCTGTTCCTGGCCAACACCGTGCGCTCTGTGCGCCGGAAGCCGGGCCATCCCCAGTCGGCTACATAGCTAGATATACTCTGTTGCATATGCGTGACTGTCATGCTATAAGGAAAGATGAAGAAGTATCGCGGAGGTGGGGGTGCTTCCCACCTCTGTCCACATATTCACGCCCTGAGGTGAAGGGAGTGATAGGGTGGCACGGAACAGCCCACTCGAGCAGAAGAAGCGATCGCTTCTGCTCCTCGCGCTTCCTGTTGCCTCAGCAGCGGCGCTGATTGAATGGCTGCTCCTCAGAAGCAGCGGCCAGGAAGCGTCGGGCCTGCTCCTCGCCGGGGCCGCCCTCACCCTCCTGCTGGCCCTGCTGCTGTGGCGCCGCAGGCGGAGCCTGCGCTTCGTGGAGGCCGTCCTGACGGCGGGCATCGCCGTCGGGCTGTTCACGCTGCTCTACCTGGGCCTGTTCTCCGCCGACTCCGTGGCCCTCCGGCGCTTTGCCAGCCTGAGCCCGTGGGTCTCCGTCTCGCTGGTCGGCCTGATGCTGATCGTCGGGACCCGGCGGGCGGCCTGGATCGGAACGGCCATCTACCTCGGCCTGCTCGCCCTGGGCCTCGTCCACCTGTACAGGAGCGGCCTGGAAGGCGCGCATCCGATCCTGTTCGGGCCGCTGGCGCAGTTCTACCTGGCCAACGCCGTGCTGCTCTGGCTCCTGTTCGCCTGGTCGGAGATCCAGCAGCAGTACCACCAGACCCGCAAGATCGCCCAGTCCCTGGCCAACCTGGCCCACACGGATCCCCTGCTGGGCATTCCCAACCGGCGGCAGATGTACGCGCTCATCGAACAGGAGATCCGCTGTGCGGAAGAGGGCGGACAGCCCGCCACGATGATCATGTTCGACGTGGACCGCTTCAAGCAGGTGAACGACACCTACGGCCACGAGACGGGCGATGCGGCGCTGCGCGCGGTCACCACCGCGGTGCGCCAGGCCCTGCGCGCCACCGACACGGTGGGGCGGTGGGGCGGCGACGAGTTCATCATCCTCGCCCGTGTGAACGAGACCGCGCAGGCTTACCAGCTCGCCCAGCGAATCGCTGAGGCCGTTCACCAGAAGCTCGGCGAACGCTTTCTGCGGGTGACCATCAGTCTCGGTGTTGCGCCGTACCATCCCGGAGATACGGTGGAAGCGTGGGTCAACCGGGCGGACGCTGCGCTTTACCGGGCCAAGGAGTCCGGCCGCAACCGGGTGGTGGTGGGCTCTTAACGCGAGCCTCCTGACATGCGCGGCCCCCGTGACGCCTGTCACGGGGGCTTCATCATTTCGCGGACGCTGTCCACGCGTCAGGACCCGGGCTCCTCGGAGAGCCCGGCCAGGATGGCAACGCCGGCGCTCGCGCCGATGCGGGTGGCCCCGGCCTCGATCATCGCCAGTGCGGTGGCGAGGTCCCGCACGCCGCCGGAGGCCTTCACCCCCATGTCGGGACCCACGGTGCGGCGCATGAGCGCGACATCCTCCACGGTGGCGCCGCCGGTGCCGAACCCGGTGGAGGTCTTGACGAAGTCGGCGCCGGCCTCCTGGGCGAGCTGGCAGGCGATCACCTTCTCCTCGTCGGTCAGCAGCCCTGTCTCGATGATCACCTTGACCAGGGCCTCACCGGAAACGGCCGAAACCACCGCCCGGATATCGTTCAGCACCACATCCCGCCGGCCGGACTTCAGCGCGCCCACGTTGATCACCATGTCGACTTCCCGGGCCCCCCGGGCCACGGCATCCTCCGCCTCGACGGCCTTGATCTCGGTGCGGCTGGCTCCCAGCGGGAAGCCGATGGTCGTGCCGACCCGCACATCGGTCCCTGCGAGCAGTTCCGCGCACAGCGGCACCCAGTACGGGTTGACGCAGACCGCCATGAACTGGTGCTCCCGCCCCTCGTCGCAGAGCCGGCGAATCTGCGCTTCGGTCGCATCGGGCTTCAGCAGCGTGTGGTCGATCATCCGAGCCAATTCTCTGCGCGTCATGCGCCTGGCGTCCATGGGCGACAACCTCCTCTATTGCCGGGCGGCAACCTCTGGTCCGTAGTTTTTGCTGATCGATGGGGAGATTCGCCGGCGGCGCAATGATCACCTGCAAAAGTGTGCCATCGCTGGAAACGGCCACGCGGTTCTGGAAGGTATGTAGCATTTTAGCCATACATTATACATGGACGTATTTTGCTGATATGCGTTACGCTAGAAAACGACTTCGGACGCCCACACACGCTGAATTCCTCATTCGGAAGCGGGGGACCCAGGTTCATCAGGGGCAAAGCGCAGTGCAACCGCTGCCCGGGCGACACTCCTGCCGCCCGCGTCCGACAGCTAACCCCGTAAGCGTTGCAGGAGGAGGCCACCTCCTCCCTTCTGTGGCATCGCCAAGTCACGACAGAAAAAGGAGGAGCGAAACATGAAGTTCACCAGGCTTACGGGGCTCGCCATGGCCCTCGCCGTGACCGCCGCTGCACTCACCATGTCTGCTCCGGCCTCAGCCGCCACCACATACATCACCACCTGCCAGGCGCCGGTGCGCCACAACGCCTCGAACCGGCTGAACCACTACTTCACGGGGCTCACCCTGGGGTGGTCTGCTCCGCCGACCACCGCCCAGCAGCCGCAGCCGAAGATGCAGCAGCCTGAGGCGCAGCAGCCCCGGCAGCCCGAGGTCCAGCAGCCCGTGCAGCCGGCGGAGCCCCAGGCCCAGCTCCAGGCCGAGGGCTTGACCGCCGCCGAACAGCAGATGCTGAACCTGGTCAACCAGGAGCGGGCCAAGGCCGGTCTCCAGCCCCTGCAGGCTGACCTGGAGCTGACGAAGCTGGCGCGGATGAAGAGCCAGGACATGATCAACCGGGGCTACTTCGACCACAACTCGCCCACCTACGGCTCGCCGTTCGACATGATGAAGGCCCACGGCGTCTCGTACCGCACCGCGGGCGAGAACATCGCCGGCAACCAGACGGTCGAGCGGGCCCACACCGCTCTGATGAACTCGTCCGGCCACCGGGCGAACATCCTGAACGCCAACTACACCCACGTCGGTATCGGCATCGTCGAGGGTGGCCCGTACGGGATGATGTTCACCCAGATGTTCGTGGGACGGTAAACCGCGAAAACGCCCAAGGCCCCGTCAGTCACATGACTGGCGGGGTTTGGTCACTCACCGCCAACCTTCCACCCCTGCTGCGCCGGCGCGGCAGGGGTCTTTCATTTTGCTCTCGTCAGGACCGCTTCAGACCCCACGCACTAGTACCGCCATGCTTGTGAAATGGCTCACATACTATCCGAAAGGAGACTGCCGCTTCTGTTCCACAAGCGTTACGGTAGTACAAGAACGCTCATTTCTGTCGAAAGGGGGATCCGGGTGCACATCGTTGTATGCGTCAAGCAGGTGCCGGACAGCCGGGAGATCCGCATCGACACCAAGACCGGCACGCTGATCCGCGAAGGCGTTCCCTCCATCGTGAACCCCTACGATCTGCACGGTCTCGAAGCCGCCCTCCAGCTCAGGGAGCAGCACGGCGGACGCGTAACCGTGATCACCATGGGGCCGCCGATGGCGGAGAAGGCCCTGAAGGAGACGATCAGCCTGGGAGCTGACGACGCCGTGCTGGTCACGGACCGGAAGTTCGGCGGGGCAGACACCCTGGCGACGTCGTACGTGCTGGCCGAGGCCATCCGGAAGGCCGCCGACACCTGGGGACCGGTGGACCTGGTGATTGCCGGAAAGCAGACCCTCGACGGCGACACCGGCCAGGTGGGACCGGGCATCGCCTGCCGGCTGGGCCTGCAGCAGCTCACCTACGTGGAGAAGATCGTGGCCGTCGAAGGCCGCCGGATCCGGGTGGAGCGCCGCCTGGAAGACGGGCTGGAGGTCGTGGAGACCAGCCTGCCCGCGCTGCTCACCGTTCTGAAGGAGATCAACACGGTGCGCCGGGCGTCGCTCCCGGGCATGATCGCCGCCGCCCGGTACAAGCCCATCGTCTGGACCGTGGCCGACTTCCCCGACATCGACGTCACGAAGATCGGCCTCAAGGGCTCGCCCACCGTCGTTTCCCGGTCGTGGGTGCCCGAGGTCAGGAAGGTCGACACCACCTACGTGGACGGGGCCGCGGAACTCTGGGAGGCGCTGTGGGCCACGGACCTGCCGGAGCGCCTCGGATGGTCGGCAGAGGAGGGGGCATGACAGATGGAGCTTGAGTACCAGGGCATCATGGTTTGGGTGGAGCAGCGCGACGGCGTCGCCAAGCCGGTCAGCTGGCAGTTGATCGGGCAGGCCCGGCGCATGGCCGAGAAGATCGGCGCAGAGGTGTACGCCCTGGTTCAGGGCGAACAGGTCGAGCACCTGGCCCGGGAGGCCATCTGTTACGGGGCCGACCGCGCCTACCTGATCGAGCACCCCGTGCTCAGGGAGTACCGAACCGAACCCTACAGCGTGTCGACGCTGGACGTCATCCGCCAGGTGAAGCCCGAGATCGTGCTCATCGGCGCCACGTACCAGGGGCGCGACCTGGCCGGCGCCATCGCCACGCACCTGCCCACGGGCCTCACCGCAGACACGACCATGCTCGACGTGGAGCCGAACCCGTCCCGCCTGCTCCTGGCCTCCCGTCCCGCCTTCAGCGAGAAGCTGATGGCCACGATCCTGTGCAAGAAGTACAAGCCCCAGATGGCCACTGCCCGGCCCGGCATCTTCGAGGCCCTGCCCCGCGATGACAGCCGCACCGGCCAGATCATCCGCGTGCCCTTCGATATGAAGGAAGACGACATCGCCACCAAGGTCCTGAAGTTCTACCAGGACGAAGACCGGGTGAACCTGGAGGACGCCGAGGTCATTGTGGCCGGCGGCCGGGGAATGGGCGGACCGGAGGGCTTTGCCGCGCTGAAGCAGCTGGCCGACCTGCTCGGGGGCGTGGTGGGGGCCAGCCGGCCGTGTGTCGACGAGGAGTGGATCTCCCACGCCCACCAGGTGGGGCAGACCGGCAAGACCGTGCGGCCGAAGCTCTACATCGCCGTCGGCATCTCCGGTGCGGTGCAGCACACCATCGGCATGACGGGCTCCGACGTGATCGTGGCGATCAACAAGGATCCCAACGCGCCCATCTTCGACGTGGCCCACTACGGCATCGTCGGCGACTGGCAGGAGGTCGTGCCGGAACTGATTAAGGCGGTGTCGGCCGGCAAGCCGGCCGCGGCCGCGACGGGAGGTGCATCCAGGTGAGCGAACGGTTTGACGCCATCGTCGTCGGCGCGGGGCCTGCCGGCACCGCCGCGGCGCTGACCATGGCGCGCGGGGGCCTGAATGTCATCGTGATCGAGCGGGGCGAGTTTCCCGGGGCCAAGAACGTCTTCGGCGGCGTGCTGTACCGCCACCACTTTGAGGAGCTCATACCCGAGTGGTGGACCCGGGCGCCGCTGGAGCGGCCCATCGTCGAGCAGAACTACTGGCTGCTGAACGGAGACGGCGCCGTCAAGATCGGCCACCGCAGCCGGCGGTACCTCGACGGCAAGCCCAACAACTTCACGGCCATGCGGGCGAAGTTCGACCGCTGGTTTGCGCAGCAGGCCGAGGAGGCCGGCGCCCTGATCATCTGCGAGACCACCGCCACCGAGCTCCTGATGGAGGGCGACCGCGTCATCGGGGTGCGCACCGACCGCGACGAGGGCGACGTGTACGCCGAGGCCGTCATCATCGCCGACGGCGCGAACTCGCTGCTGACCCAGCAGCTTCGCGCCCGCCCGGAGCTCTCCCCCGGCGAACTTTCCCTCGTGGTCAAGCAGACCCTCGCCCTGCCCAGGGAGAAGATCGAAGACCGATTCGGGCTCGAGAAGGACGAAGGCGCCACCATCGAGATCCTGGGCGCCCCCAGCCAGGGGATGGTGGGGCTCGGCTTCCTATACACCAACAAGGACTCCCTGTCGCTGGGCCTCGGCATCATGGTCGATGACCTGATGGCGACCGGCGCCCGGCCGTACGAGCTGCTGGAGGCGATGAAACAGCATCCCGCGCTGCGGAAGCTGCTGCAGGGCGCAGAGCTGAAGGAGTACGCCGCCCACCTGATTCCCGAAGGGGGGCTGCGCGCGATGCCGAAGCTGGCCGGTCCGGGCTGGATGATCTGCGGCGACGCGGCCGGCATGGTCAACGCGGTGCACCGCGAGGGCACCAACCTGGCCGCCGCGTCCGGCCGGATGGCCGGCGAGGCGGTGGTAACCATGGCCCGGTCAGGCGACTTCACGCCCGAGGGCTTCCAGGCATACGCCCGGGCCGTGCAGGCCTCGTTCATCCAGCGGGACCTGGCCAAGTACCAGCGGCTGCCGGCCTTCCTGCACGAACACAAGGAACTGCTCATGGGCAGGATGCCCGAGGCCCTGAACGACTGCCTCTACGAGTGGTTCAACGTCGATGAGCGGCCGAAGACCGAGCACCAGCGCCAGATCGCGCAAAACATCAAGGGCATGGCGGGCGGCGCCTGGGGCCTGCTGCGCCTGGCCAGCCGGGGATGGAGGGCGATCAACGAATGAGCACGTCGATTGAGGATCTGCTGTTTACCATCCGCTACCGCTGCGACACTGAATCGCACCTGGTCATCACGGACCAGGCCGTGTGCAGGGACTGCAGCAAGCCGTGCCTGACATTCTGCCCCGCCGAGGTCTACACCCTCCGCGACGGCGAGGTCCACGTGGCCTACGAGAACTGCGTCGAGTGCGGCACCTGCCGCATCGCCTGCGTCCACCGGAACATCGAGTGGCGGTATCCGCTGGGCGGCTTCGGGGTCGCCTACAAGATCGGGTAGCAGCGCCGACTGGGCTGCCGCCTTCCACAGGGAAGCCCGACGGGCAAGTCGCCCGTCGGGCTTTTTTCGCCCTGCGCGGTCATCCCATGAGCAGCCGGGCCAGGTCCTGCGCGGTGATTCCCTGGATGTACCTTCCTACGTCCAGCGGCTCCAGCGCCGCCGCCAGGTTCTGGTCCAGAGGCAGCCCAACCAGCGCGTCCTCCAGCTCGGAAAGCTCCCCGGCGCTGAAGAAGTCGCCGTAGATCTTCACTGCCTGGATGCGCCCCTTCTCCGCCTGCAGGTATACGGTCACCAGCCCGGCGTCAAAGCGCTGCTCCAGCCGCACGTCGTACGCGGGCGATGCGCCGTAGTTCCACTCCCAGGTGGCGTACTTCTCGTCCCGCAGCCGCCGGACATCGGCGAGCTGCCCGGGGGTGAGCTCCATGGGCTGCAGGCCCTCGGCCTCCAGGATGTAGCTCGTCAGCAGCCCCTTGAACTCCTCCATGGTGATGGGCCGGGGCGCATGGGCGTTGATGGTGGTCACCCGGCTGCGCACCGACTTCACGCCTTTGGACTGGAACTTGGCCTGCCGCACCTTCAGGGCGTTGGACACCACCTCCAGGTTGGAGTCCAGCATGATGCAGCCGTGGTGCATGATGCGCCCCCGCTTGACGTACTGCGCCGTCCCGCAGAACTTCTTCCCGTCGATCGTGAGGTCGTTGCGGCCCGTGAACTCCGCCTTCACCCCGAGCCGCTCCAGCGCCTTGATCACCGGCACGGTGAAGACGGCGAAATTGAAGTCGGGCGCGGCGTCGTCATCCACGATGAAGGTGTAGTTCAGGTTGCCGGAGTCGTGGTAGACCGCCCCGCCTCCGGAAAGCCGCCGGACCACCCGGATGCCGTGCTCCTCCACGTACCGCTGGTTGATCTCCTCGTACGTGTTCTGGTGTTTGCCGACGACGATGGTGTTCTCGTTCTGCCACAGGATGAAGTACGACCGGGTCGGGTCCAGTTTCTCGAAGACGTATTCCTCAAAGGCCAGGTTGAAGTAGGGATCTGTGCTGCCCGTCTCCAGATAGATCATCCTCGCCAGGCTCCTCTCACTTCTGTCACGCATATTACAGCTTATCCTTACACATTCTTGTGCTCAAGGGCGGCCTGTTCATCGGCCGACAGCCAGGGCTCACAGAGTGGCCTGAGCACTAAAGTGCAGGAGTCGTTTCATCAAAATCCATTGACCATACCCACTTGTCCTCCGTATAATATACAGTAAACTGTAGAATGGAAGGGGTGGATTGAGTTGATTCGCTTCGCCATAGGCGGCCAGGTCGACAAGAAGAAGGTGGCCGAGCTGGTCCGCAAGGTCGGCGGCGACGCCGTCCAGGTCACGGAGCACAGCGACCTTGAGGCCGCGATGCAGGTGAAGACCGGCAAGGCGGACTACTACCTGGGCGCCTGCCATACCGGCGGCGGCGGGCTGGCCATGGCCATCGCCATGCTCGGCAAGGCACAGTGTCTAACGGTCTCGATGCCGGGCCGTCCCCCGAAGGAAGATGAGATCCGCAACGCCGTGGCCAACGGCGTGAAGGCGTTCGCCTTCACGGCCGACCACGCCGAGCAGGCGGTGCCGCTGATCGTGCGCGCGATCATCGAAAGGAGCCAGGCCTGATGCCCTTGGTGACACACCCCCTTCCCGCCCTCTCCCTGGCCGAGGCCACCGCCCTGCAGTGGCGGCTGGTCGACCTGATCCACACCCACTTCGACGGCCACGCGGTCCTGCAGGCCGGCGACCTGGGCGTGGTACCCGGCCTGGGACGCCCCCGGACGACGGCTCGTGTGGAGCGGGTCCTCGCCGACTTTTTCGGCGCGGAGGACGCCGCCCTGGTGCGGGGGGCAGGCACGGGGGCGCTGCGGGCAGCCCTGCAGGCCGTGCCCGGCGGAAGGCGGATCCTCGTTCACCGGGCGCCGGTCTACTCGACCACCCGCGGCACGCTCGAAGCCATGCAGCTGGAGGTGCTCCAGGCCGACTTCCACGATCCGGACGAGCTGGCCCGGAAGGCCCCTGAGGCCGACCTGGCGCTCGTTCAGCACACCCGGCAGCGCATGGATGACCGTTATGACCTCGGCGAGGTCATTCGCACCCTGCGGAAGGCGGCGCCCGGGTTGCCCATCATCACCGACGACAACTACGCCGTCTGCAAGGTGCCGCGGATCGGCGTTCAGCTGGGGGCCACGGCCTCGACCTTCTCCCTCTTCAAACTCCTGGGGCCTGAGGGCGTGGGATGCGTCGTCGGCGCGGCCGACGTGGTGGAGCGCATCCACCGCGCGGCCTATTCCGGCGGACTCCAGGTTCAGGGGCCCGAGGCCATGGATGCCCTGCGGGCGCTGGTCTATGCCCCCGTGGCCCTGGCCCTGCAGGCGCAGGTGGTGCAGGAGGTGGTTGATCGACTGAACGCAGGCGAAGTTCCGGGAGTGGCTGCGGCAGCGGTGGCCAGCGCCCAGTCCCGTGTGGCCCTGATTCAGCTGGCCGAGCCGATCGCCGACAAGGTCCTGGCCGCAGCCCCACAGTACGGGGCCGCCCCCTACCCGGTGGGCGCCGAATCCCGTTATGAGGTCTCTGCCATGTTCTACCGCGCATCAGGCACATTTCTCGCCGACCGACCGGATCTGGCTCCGTTCCTGCTGAGGGTCAACCCCATGCGGGCCGGCGCCGAGACGGTCCTCCGCGTGCTCCGGCTTTCGGTGGAAGCCGCAAGGAAGCAGTAAAGGAGAGATGACGCGTGGATCTGCTTCAGCTAGTGGTCGCGGCCCTGATGGGCGGCCTGGCCGCCTACCTGTCCCAGCAGGGCATTGCCGTCTTCAACGACGGTCTCCGCCCCCTGATGCCTGAGTTCCTGGAAGGGCGCATGAAGCGCCGGGAACTGGCGCTCACCTCCTTCGCCCTCAGCTTCGGCCTCGTCATCGGATTCGGCATCCCCTTCTCCCTCACCAGCCAGCTGATCCTCATCCACAGTGTCTTCCTGGCCACCGACATCATCGGTACATCCTCGCCCAACAAGTGGCTGGCCGCCGGGCTCGGCGCCGCCTGGGGCGCCCTGCTGATCGTCGGCCTGCAGGCGCTGGTCGATGCCTTCGCCCTGCTGCCCGTCAACTTCCTGGACGCCCTCGGCCAGGTCAGCGCCCCCATCGTCACGGCCTTTGCCGTCTTCCCGGCCCTGGCCATCGCCCTCCACCACGGCTGGAAGCCGGGCGCCATCACCTTCGTCCTGCAGATGCTGGTCCGCCAGCTGGTGGTGCGCATCAGCCCCATCGCGGTCGGTTCCGCCAGCATCAACCTGAACCCCGAGGGTTCGGCCCTGGTCGTCGGCATGATCCTGCTGCTCATCTATGCGGCCCGTGAGAAGGCCGAGGTCAGCGCGGACACCGGCCTGGCCGCCGTCTTCTCCGACCGCGTCAAGCGCATCAAGCAGAACGTCATCGTCCTCTCCATCATGGGCGCGCTGGTCGCCGCCGCCGCCAACCTGGGCGCCGTCGCCGGCGACCCGATCAGCCTCAACCTGGCGGCACAGGGGAATATCACCGACGCCGCCATCGCCGCCCTGGCGCGCGGCATCGGCTTCGTGCCGCTGGTTGCCACGACCGCCATTGCAACGGGCGTTTACGGCCCGGTCGGCATGACCTTCGTCTTCGCGGTGGGCTTCTTCTCCCCGCACTGGATCGTGGCCGCGCTCCTCGGCGCCGTCATGATCTTCATCGAAGTGATGCTGCTCGACTGGATCGCCCGCTTCCTCGACCGGTTCCCGGGCGTGCGGCAGGCCGGTGAGCACATCCGCACCGCCATGACCAAGGTGCTGGAGATCGCCCTGCTCGTGGGCGGCATGATCGCAGGCAACGCCATGGCTCCGGGACTGGGCTACTTCGTCGTCGCCGCCATTATCGTGCTGAACGAGGCCGCCGGGCTTCCGGTGAACCGCCTGGCCATCGGGCCCGTGGCCGCCATCCTTACCGGTGTACTGATCAATGTGCTGAAGGTACTTACCCTCTTCACACCCCCTGATGCATAGTAGAAGAGAGCGACGGGGCGGGGCACTTCCCCCGCCCCCCTATTAAGGAGGAACGGTGGATGAACCAGTGGCAGTCGGACCTCTACCGCAAGTACGGGCGCGTCGCCGTGGAGATCGCCAGGGACCTGCTCGCGCTCAGGCCCGGCGAACGCATGCCGCGCGTGCAGGACTACGCCCAGCGCTGCGAAACCGGCCACGGAACGGTGCAGAACGCCCTGCGGTCGCTCATTGACGCGGGGGCCGTGAAGGTGGAGGCACGGGGCCACATGGGCACTTTCCTGGTAGAGGCCGACTACCGCAAGCTCAGGGAGATCGCGGGGCTCTCGTCGCTGTTGGGGCTGATGCCCCTCCCCTATACCCGGCGGTACGAGGGGCTCGCCTCGGGTCTCTACGAGGCGGTGCGGCAGGGCGACATCCCCTTCAGCATCGGCTACATGCGGGGCGCGCGCAGCCGCATCGCGGCCCTGCGCCGCGGGCAGGCCGACTTCGCCGTGCTCTCCCGCCTCGCGGCCGACCTGGCGGTGGCAGAAGGCGGCGTCGTCGCCGTCATGGGGCTGGGCCCGTACACCTTTGTCTCGCGGCACGGCATCCTACTGGCCGGTCCACAGTTTGCCGGCATCACAGACGGGATGCGGGTGGGCGTCGACCCGCAGACTCTCGACCAGGCCTGGCTGACGGAAGAAGAGTGCCGGGGGAAGCAGGTGGAGCTGGTGGAGGTTCCGTACTCGCACCTGCTGGAGCGGCTCCGTGAACACGAGATCGACGCGGCCATCTGGAACCTGGACGAGTTCTCCGCAGGCATGATGGAGGTTCACTCCGCGCCGCTGCAAAGTCCGGCGGCCATCCAGGTCGCGGAAAGGTCCTCGGAGGCCGTTCTCGTCATCGACGCCCACCGCCCCGATCTGGAGCGGCTGTTGCCCGAGATCATCGATCCCGCCGTCGTGCGCCGCATTCAGAACGAGGTGCTCGAGGGGCGGCGGATCCCCTCGTACTAGGAGAGATCATTCAGGGGAGTGAAACCTGTGTCTCTGGAACTACGGCTTCGGCTGCTGGAGGAGAGCGGACAGATCGGCCCGGAGGTGTCCGAGCTGACCCGGTTCATTCTGAAGCGGGTGGAGGAGCGCTACGGCATCACGCTGACCGAGGAGAACGGCGCCATGTTCACCACCCACCTGGCGGTGGCCCTGGAGCGGCTGCGCTCGGGCGAGGCCATTGACGCCATGGTGGCGGAGGGGCTGGAAGAGGTGAAGGCCTACCCGGAGGAGTGGCAGTTCGTCACCGAGGTCGTGGCCGGTGAGGCCGGGCGGCGGCTGGGCGTCGAGGTGCCGGAGGGCGAGATTGGCTACCTCACCGCGCACCTGATCACCCTGGTCCGCCCGGACAGCCTGTGACCACCCGCTGGCGGCGGTCTCTGGAGGCCGCCCGGGCGCAGCTGGGCCGCTCGGTCGTCGCCCTGGCGCCCGGGGCCGACGCCGCAGAGCCGGGCGATGACGTCCTCCGCCTCGGCGTCAAGGACACCGCCGCCATCACGGAAGCGCTCCGCCGGAAGCTGGCTGCCGAGCCCGGCCTGGCGTGGCTGACCGTGGACCGGGCAGCGCCCGGCGGGAGGGCCGTTGACACCGGCCTGCTCAACCCGCTCACCGGGAGACCCATGACCGGTTCCACCAGCGGCGGCCCGGTGAACATCCTGCTCGGCATCATCGATCTCTGCGTGGGCACCGACGGCGGCGGTTCGGTACTGGGCCCTGCCGCCGCCACCGGCCTGGCCGGCGTGATCGGCTCAGGCCTTGGTCTCACCTGCCCGGTGGAGCGCGTCTCCACCGACGGCTTCACGTTCCGGCCCGGCCTGGGGATCATCGGCCGGGACTGGTCCACCGCCCGCAAGGGTTTCGAGGCCCTGCTGCGGGCCGCAGGCGCCGCATTGCCGCCTGCCGCGCCTCTGGCGGGGCTGCGCGTCGCGCTGCCCCGGCCGGGCACCGTGACGCTGCCCGACGGGGCCGACATGGCGGCTGCAATGGAGCCCTACCTCAAACCCCTCTGGGCGGCCGGGGCGCAGCCGGTTGCCGTGGACATGGCGGGCATCGCCGGCCGCGAACGGTCCATGCAGCTGCTTCAGGAGCTCTGGGCCTCGGCCGAACTGGCCATCACCCTGGAGGGGCCCGTCGATCTCTACGGACTCGGCGACTCGGTGGTGGGCTCACTGGGCCCGCCCGGCGCCGAGCTTCAGGCACGGGGAGGCAAGTACCTGCTCCGGGCGCTCAACCTGGTGGGCTGCACGGGCATCGCCCTTCCGATCCCCCGCCTCTCCACGGGCCTGATTCTGGCCGGCCCGCCCGGCCCTCAGGGCGCCGCCCGCGCCCTGGCCGCGGCGGATCTGCTGGCACCATCCCTGCGAATGCCACCGCTCTTTGAGCGTTACTTTTTTCAGCTTCCCTGACCCCGAAACCGCAACCCGGGAGGACTGCGTCATGGCCCACATCATGACCGTTCTGGGCCCCCTGGACCCCAGTGAACTCGGCCCCACGCTGATGCACGAGCACCTCTTCATCGATCTTTCCGGACGAAAGAAGGATCCCGACACCGTGCTGGACGACCTGGATCTCGCCTGCCAGGAAGTCGAACACCTGCAGCGGGCCGGCGGGCGTGCGCTCGTCGAGGTCACCTGCCACGGCATGGGCCGTCGCGTCGATCTGCTTCAGGAGGTCGCCCGCCGGACCGGGCTGCAGATCATCGCCGCCACCGGCTTCTACCAGCAGGCCTACCACCCGCCCTACGTGGCCGAACGCTCCGCGGAGGAGCTGGCCGAACAGCTGATGCGGGACGTCGAGGAGGGCATGGACGGCACCTCCGTGAAGCCGGGCATCCTGGCCGAAATCGGCACCTCGAAGGGTGAGATCCGGCCGGACGAGACCAAGGTCTTCCGGGCCGTGGCCCTGGTGCACAAGTGGACCGGCCTGCCCATCTCCACCCACTGCACCCTGGGGACCATGGGGCGGGAGCAGCTGGACCTGCTGGAGTCCCTCGGGGTCGACCCGGCCCGGGTGGTGATCGGCCACCAGGACCTGATCGACGACCTGGAGACCCACGCCGCCCTGGCCCGGCGGGGCGCCAC
>JAMNXV010000008.1 GCA_023623185.1 Bacillota bacterium | reverse complement strand
ACACTGTTTCGCGCACCAGGTTCTGCTGGCACCCGCACCGGTTTCTCGTGCTCCCTGCGCAAGTTTCTTTTCTAGCGCTTCCTGCGCAAGTTTCTAGTGTTTGATTGTACCCAGAAGGAGGCTGGCGCATGCACCCGTATCTGCCCCTGCTCATCTACCTGCTGGTCGCGCTGGTATTCGCCGCGGCCATGAGCATCCTGGGCACCAGTTTTGGGCGGAAGAAGCCCGAACCGTACAAGTTGCAGCCTTATGAATCCGGACATCCCACGGCTCCGTTTGCAGGGCGCTTCCCGGTGAAGTTCTACCTCGTGGCCATGCTGTTCGTCATCTTCGACGTCGAGGCGGCGTCGTTCTACCCGTGGGCCGTGAACCTGCGTGAACTGGGCGCCTTCGGCCTCATTGAAATGATTACGTTTATGGCGGTTCTGGCCATCGGGTACGCCTACGTCTGGAAGAAGGGAGGCTTCAACTGGCGATGAGCGCGGACGGCGTGTTCAAGGACCAGGGTGGCTTCCTGACCACCACCGTCGATTCGTTCCTGCGCTGGGCGCAGTCCAACTCGATCTGGCCCCTGACCTTCGGTCTCGCCTGTTGTGCCATCGAGATGATGAACCTGGCCTCCGGCCCCCGGTACGACATCGCCCGGTTCGGCTCCGAGGCGTTCCGTTCATCCCCCCGGCAGGCGGACCTGATGTTCGTTTCCGGCCGCGTCTCCAACAAGATGGCCCCGGTCATCAAGCGGGTGTACAGCCAGATGCTTGAGCCCAAGTGGGTCGTCGCGTTCGGCGCGTGCGCTTCCACCGGGGGCATCTTTGACAACTACGCGATCATGCAGGGTGTCGACAACATGCTGCCGGTCGACATCTACGTGCCGGGCTGCCCGCCGACCCCCGAAGCCGTGATCTACGCCGTGCAGAAGTTGCGTGGAGAGATCCGCAAGGATGACCCGAGGGGAGGCATCATCATCCGTGGCTAACACGATGCATGAGCGGGTGGCTGCCGCCCGCGAACGTGTGAACAACGAGGTGATCCCCGCCCTGCTGGAGGCCTTTCCTGGCAAGGTCGAGGTCATTCCCCCGACCAATGACCAGATTCCGCAGGTCTACGTAGCCAGCGACGCACACGAGCCTGTGGCCAGGTGGCTGAAGGCGCGGGGCTTTCACATGCTCGTCGACATCACTGCAGCCGACTACTACCCCAAGCGGGAGCCGCGGTTCGAGCTGGTCTACCACCTGCGCGAGATGCCCGAGAAGGACCCGAAGGGTGAGAAGGGCCTCGGCATGATCCGGGTGCGGGTGAAGCTCACCGAGAAGGAGCCAGTCCACACCCTGAGCCACATCTGGGAGATGGCCAATGCTGCGGAGCGGGAGATCTGGGACCAGTTCGGCCTCAACATCGTCAACCATCCGAACCTGACCCGCATCCTGAACCCCGACGACTGGGAGGGCCACCCGCTGCGCCGCGACTACCCGCTGCGCGGCCCGCGCGCCCTCATCAACCTCGAGATGCCCGCCGACGAGAACCGGTACCACCCCTTCGTCGACGCGGAGCCCGCAAAGGAAGGAGAGTAGGGTGATTATGGCAGAGGACCTGCACCTGGAAGAGCAGCGCCCCGAACGCATGACGCTCTCCATCGGGCCGCATCACCCTGCAACGCACGGCGTCCTGCGGGTGAAGCTGGAGCTCGAGGGCGAGACCGTGATCAAGGCGGAGCCCGAGACCGGCTTCCTGCACACCGGCATTGAGAAGACGGCCGAGCACCTTACCTGGAACCAGGCCACCACGGTCATGGACCGCATGGACTACCTGGCGCCGATCTCCAACAACACCGGCTACGTGATGGCCGTGGAGAAGCTGCTCGGCATCGAGGACCGCATTCCCGAGAAGGCCCGGGTGACCCGCGTCATCCTGCTGGAGCTGAACCGCATCGCCTCCCACCTGGTGGGCCTGGGCACCGGCGGCCTCGACTACGGCAACATCGGCACGCCCATCTTCTGGGCGTTCGAGCTGCGCGACCGCATCCTCGACATCTTCGAGCACACCACCGGCCAGCGCATGAACCCCTCCTACATGCGGGTGGGCGGCCTGGCCTACGACCTGCCGCACAACTTCAAGGAGATGGTCGAGGACTTCCTGAAGATCGCGCCCAGCCGCATTCAGGAACTGAAGGACGTCATGCTCAACAACCCGATCTTCGTCGACCGGGCCAAGGGCGTGAGCGTCATCACCTACGAGCAGGCCCTGCGCTACGGCCTCACGGGGCGCAACCTGCGGGTGACCGGCTCGGACTACGACGTGCGCAAGTACTACCCGTACCTGGGTTACGAAAATTATGACTTCGATGTGCCTGTCTACACCGACGGCGACTCGTGGTCGCGTACCGCGATCACCTTCGACGAGATGTTCGAGTCCCTGAAGATCGTCCGGCAGGCGCTGGACAACCTGCCCTGGGACGACCGGCACATCATCGACGACCGGAAGCTGGTGCTGCCGCCCAAGCAGGAGGTCAAGCACTCCATGGAGGCGCTGATCCACCACTTCAAGCTGGTGCAGCACGGCTTCGACGTGCCCGCGGGCGAGGTCTACCAGGCGATTGAGTCGCCGCGCGGCGAGATCGGCTTCTACGTGGTGTCCGACGGCGGCAACAAGCCCATGCGGGTGCGGGTGCGTCCGCCCTCGTTCTACGCCGTCTACTCGCTGCCGGTGCTCCTGGAGGGCTACATGCTCTCGGACGTGGTCGGCGCCATCGCCACCATCGATCCCATCTTCGGGGAGGTGGACCGCTAAATGGCTGAGCACGAGAAGAAGGCGACGATTCAGGAGGTCCACCCGCCCCGCTGGCCGGAGACCTGTAAGGACGAGGTGGAGGAGATCCTCCGCCGTTACCCCGAAGGCCGCGAGCAGTCGGCCATCCTGCCGCTGCTCCACCTGGCCATGCGCGAGCGGGAAGGCCGGTACATCGCACACTCTGACATCGAGGCAGTGGCCGAGATCTGCGGGGTGACGCCCGCGTACGTCCACTCGGTCTGCTCGTTCTATACCATGTTCAAGCGCCAGCCCGTCGGCAAGTACCTGATCACCGTGTGCGGCAACATGGCCTGCCACCTTCTGGCCGGCGGCGACAAGCTGGTGCAGCACATGGAGGAGACCCTGGGCATCAAGGTGGGCGAGACCACGCCGGACGGCCTGATCACCCTGGAAGTGACCGGCGAGTGTCTGGCGGCCTGCGATCTGGCCCCAGTCATCCACGTCAACACCGAGTACGCGGTGAAGATGACGCCGGAGAAGTTCGACGCCCTGGTGGCGGCCCTGCGCTCCGGCGAGGGCCCCGACCGCTTCCTGGAGAAGCTGCCGCTCATGAACGGTGAGAGCCAGGATGAGTGGCCGGGCTTCGTCGACAGCTCCTGCGCCTGCCAAGCCGAGGAACCTGCCCCCGAGGCCGCGGCTGAAGCCGCTGCGGCCGAGTCCGGCGACAAGCCTGCCCCCGATGCCGCGGCCGAGGCCGCTGCAGCCGCGGCGGCCGAATCCGCCGAGTCTGCGGAGTCCGCGGCACCCGCCGACGAGGCTTCCGGGAAGGTAGAGGGCGAGTAACAAGGAGGCAGAGAAGCGATGCAGTTTGAACCTGTGCTCACGAAAGGCATCGGGAAGGTCGACCTGACCAACATCGATGTGTACGAGGCGCAGGGTGGGTATCAGGCGCTCCGCAAGGCCCTCACCTCCATGGAGCCGCAGGCGATCGTGGAGGAGGTCAAGAAGGCCAACCTGCGGGGCCGCGGCGGCGCCGGCTTCCCGGCCGGCGTGAAGTGGGGCTTTCTGCCGAATGACGGCCGGCCCCGCTACCTCACCGTCAACGCGGACGAGTCTGAGCCCGGCACCTGCAACAACCGCACCCTGATCTACGCGAACCCGCACCAGCTCATCGAGGGCATCATCATCACCGCCTTCGCCAACCGGATCTCGCAGTCGTTCATCTACATCCGCGGCGAGTTCAAGCGCGGCGAAGCGATCCTGATGAAGGCCATCGAGGACGCCCGCAAGAAGGGCTACGTGGGCAAGAACATCCTGGGCACCGGCTTCAGCCAGGAGATCACCGTGCACCGGGGCGCCAGCGCCTACATCTGCGGCGAGGAGTCGGCCTTGCTGAACTCGCTGGAGGGCCGGCGCGGCGAGCCGCGGGTGAAGCCGCCGTTCCCGGCGGTGGTGGGCCTTTACGGCTGCCCGACCATCATCAACAACGTGGAGACCATCTCCAACGTGCCGCACATCGTGAAGAACGGCTGGGAGTGGTACACCAAGATCACCGCCAACCCCGACAACCCCAAGTCCTGCGGGCCCAAGCTCTTCACCGTGTCGGGCTGCGTGCAGCGCCCCGGCAACTACGAGCTGCCCATGGGCGTGAAGCTGCGGGACGTGATCGAGATCGCCGGCGGCCTGCGGCCCGGCCGCAAGCTGAAGGCGGTCCAGCCCGGCGGCTCGTCCACGCCGATGCTCACGCCCGAGCACCTGGACGTGCCCATGGACTTCGAGTCGGTGGCGGCGGCCGGATCGCTGCTGGGCACCGCGGCCGTCATCGTGTACGACGACTCGGTGGACCTAGTGGATGTGGCCCTCTACTGGAGCCGGTTCTACTCCCACGAGTCCTGCGGCCAGTGCACGCCGTGCCGTGAGGGCACCCACTGGCTGGAGCGGGTCTTTACACGCATCAAGGAGGGCGGCGGCACCGAGGGCGATCTGAAGATGATCGCCGACATGCAGACCCAGATGGCCGGCACGACCATCTGCGTGCTCTCCGACGCTGCGGTCGCCTTCCCCGCCTCGCTGCTGAAGCTCTTCCCCGAGGAGCTTGAGCGCTACATCAACCGTGTGAAGGAGGTGCGGCCGGCGTGAGCGAGCAGCAGCTTGTCACCGTGACGATTGATGGTCGCACCGCAAAGGTTCCCAAGGGAACGCTGCTGGTGGAGGCGGCCAAGACGGTAGGGATCGAGATCCCCGTCTTCTGCTACCACCCGAAGCTGGATCCGGCCGGCGTCTGCCGCATGTGCCTGGTTGAAGTGGAGAAGATCCCCAAGCCGCAGCCGGCCTGCACCACGCGGGTCACCGACGGCATGGTGGTCCACACCCAGACGCAGCGGGTGAGCGACCTGCGCCGGGGCGTGCTGGAGTTCCTGCTGCTGAACCACCCGCTGGACTGCCCGGTCTGCGACAAGGGCGGCGAGTGCGATCTGCAGGACCTGACCTTCGCCTACGGCTCGGCCACCAGCCGCCTGCTTGACCCCAAGATCCGCAAGGACAAGGCGGTGGAGCTGGGCAACTTCATCATCCTGGACAACGAGCGGTGCATCCTGTGCCGCCGCTGCGTCCGGTTTGACGACGAGATCGCCACCGAGAACACGCTCATCATCGAGGAGCGCGCCCACCTGAACACCGTCACCACGATGGACGGGCAGGAGTACAACTCCTACTTCAGCGGCAACACCATCGAGCTGTGCCCGGTGGGTGCCCTGACCTCCGACCTGTACCGGTTCCAGGCCCGCCCGTGGGACCTCTCGAAGGCGGACGCGATCTGCACGGGCTGCTCGGTGGGCTGCAACGTGCACCTGGAGTTCCGGCACGGCCAGCTGCTGCGGGTCACCTCCCGCGAGAACGACGACATCGACAACGGCTGGCTCTGCGACCGGGGCCGCTTCAACTACATGTATCTCCAGAACGACGAGCGGATTACCCGCCCGCTGGTGAAGCGGGACGGCGAGTTCGTGCCCGTCTCCTGGACCGAGGCCTTCAAGGTCATCACCGAGAAGTTCAAGGCCATCGCCGCCGAGAAGGGCGGCAGCGGCTTCGGCGTGATCGGCGGCGGGAAGCTGGCCAACGAGGAGGCCTACCTGCTGTCGAAGTTCGCCCGCCTCGTCCTGAAGACCAACAACATCGACCACCGGGTGGACGGCCGGCTGGCCGCCTCCGTGGGGGCGTACCCGGGCCGGCAGACCGACCTGTCGGCGGCCGAGGCGATCCTCATCGTGGACACCGATCCCGCGGAGACCGCGCCGGTGATGGATCTGCGCATCCGCCGGAAGGCCGACCGCAAGGAGGCCAAGATCGCGCTGATCGGCTCGGTCATGCCCAAGTACCGCGGCCGCCACGCCCGCATACAGCTGAAGCCGGGTGAGACCGCCGGCGTGCTCCGGGCCCTGGCCGCGGCCGTGAGCGGCGAGAAGAAGACCCCGGCCTCTGCGGCCGATCCGGAGGCCGTCGCCCAGATGGCGGCCCTGATCGGCGGCGGCAAGCGGGTCGCCGTGGTCTGGGGCGGCGAAAATGCAGAGACCGGCCAGGCCCTGCTGGAGCTGGCGGGCGCCCTGAAGTCCGCCGGCAACCGGGTCGCGCTGTTCGTCCCGGGCGCGCAGCACAACAGCCGCGGCGCCGAGGCGATGGGCGTCCTGCCCGGGTACCTGCCGGGCTTCGCGGGCGTCAGCGAGAAGCGCGGCCGCGAGGCCGTGGCGCAGGCCTGGGCCACCCGCCAGCTGCCCACCGACCCCGGCCTCGACACCGCCGGCATGCTCCGCGCGGCCGCCGAGGGCGAGATCGGCGCCCTTTACCTGGCCGGCGCCAACCTGATGAACACCTACCCGAACCGCAAGCTGGTCGAGGCGGCCCTGGAGAAGGCCTTCGTGGTCGCGACCGACCTGTTCATGAACGAGACCGTCGCCCTGGCCGACGTGGTGCTGCCCGCAGCGGCCCTGGGCGAGAAGAGCGGCTCCTTCACCGCGCTGGACGGCACGGTGCAGACGTTCAAGGTCGCCAAGCGGCCCGAGGGCCAGGCCCAGCCGGACGGCGACATCCTCGTCGGCCTGGCCGCGGCCCTGGGGGTCAAGCTGGCCGCCTCGCCGTCGCAGACCGCGGCCGAGATCGCCCGCCTGGTCGCCAAGCTGGAGGACGGGACCGTGCTGAAGGGCGCGCCGCTCTCCCTGATCCAGGGCGCCGAGGCCCCGCAGGCGGCCCGCGCTCCCGAGGAGGAGAACGCGCTGTGGCTGGTACCGGTCGACCGGCTGTACGCCGGCGGCTCCACGGCCCAGTTCGACGGCGAGTTCAACCACGTGCAGCCCCGGCCTGTCGCGCTCTTCAATCCCGCCGACGCCGCCCGCCTGGAGCTGAACCCGGGCGACATGGTGGAGCTGGCCGCCGGCGAGGCGAAGCTGGCGCTGCCGGTGGCCACCGACCGGCGCGTGGTGGCCGGCACCGTTCAGGCGATCAGGGGACTGAGCGCCGCTCCCGTGAACCTACTCACCGCAGGCTCCGCCCCGGTGGCCGTGACCGTGGCGAAGCTGGCCGTGGAGGTGGCGGACTGACATGGACATCTGGATGACTCTGCTGATGCTGGTCGTAAAGGCGCTCGTGCTCGCGATCTCCGTGACCCTGGCCGTCGCCGTCTTCCTGCTCTTCATGCGGAAGGTCCTCGGCTACTTCGCCTACCGGGTGGGCCCGGTCAAGGTCGGCCCCTGGGGCGTGCTGCAGCCGATCGCCGATGTGATCAAGATGCTCTTCAAGGAAGACATCATCCCCGTGCAGGCCGACCCGCTCATCTACCGGCTGTCGCCGATCATCGCCTTCTTCTGCGCCCTGGGCGTCTGGGTGGTCATTCCCTGGGCGCCGCGCGGCTCGTTCTGGTCATCCATGTCCGATCCCAACGCGGGCGTGCTGGTGATGCTGGCGATCGCGGCCATGGGCGTGTACGGCGTCGCCCTGGGCGGCTGGGCCTCGCAGAACAAGTACGGCCTGCTGGGCTCCATGCGTGCCACTGCCCAGATGATCTCGTACGAACTGGCGATGGCGGCCTCGCTCCTGGGCGTCATCTTGTGGACCGGTTCGGTGAGCATGTTCGACATCGTCGACAAGCAGCGCGAGGTGATCAACCTCTTCCCGCAGTTCCTGGGCTTCCTGGTCTTCTACACCGCGAGCCTGGCCGAGGCGGCCTGGACCCCGTTTGACCTGCCCGAAGGCGAGACCGAGCTGGTGGGCGGTTACCACACCGACTACGGCGGCATGCGGTTCGGCCTCTTCTACCTGACCGAGCTGACCCACGCGGTCAACTCCGCCGTGCTGACCACCACCTTCTACCTGGGCGGCTACAACCCGTGGTTCGGCCTCACAATGATCCCGGGCTTCGTCTGGTTCCTGATCAAGGTGGCCCTGCTGGTCTTCGTGCTCTACTGGATCAAGTGCACCTTCCCGCGCTTCCGCTACGACCGGCTGATGGTCTTCGGCTGGAAGGTGCTGCTCCCGGTGGCGGCCCTGAACCTGGTGGGCACGGCCATCTACGTAGCCCTGTGGGCGTAGCCCGCAGGTAGGGGAGGTGTTCTGACGTGAAAGGTGTTGTGGCGATCGCCAGGGGAATGGCGACGACGCTGAAGGTCTTCTTCCGCAAGCCGGTCACCATCGACTACCCGCGGGTGAAGCGTGAGCGGGCGCCGCGCTTCCGGGGCCGGCACGAACTCCGGACCTACGAGAACGGCCTGGAGATGTGCGTGGGCTGCGAGCTCTGCCAGGTGGCCTGCCCGGCCGCGGCCATCACGGTCATGGCGGCGGAGAACGATCCGGACAATCCCCACAGCCCCGGCGAGCGGTACGGCTACAAGTACCAGGTGGACCTCCTGCGCTGCATCTTCTGCGGCATGTGCGAGGAGGCCTGTCCCACCGAGTGCCTGCACCTGACGCAGGAGTTCGAGCTGGCCGACTTCACCCGTGAGGCCCTGATCCTGCAGAAGGAGCAGCTGGTGAACCGGAATCCCTCCGGCTTCAAGGTGCCCCTCAACGTCTATCCCCCCTTCCGGCGGAAGGCGGTGAACTCATGAACGTGGTGTTTATTGTCGCGGGGCTGATGGCCATCGCCGGCGTGCTCGGGGTGATCCTGGCCAAGCAGCCGGTGTACCAGGTGATCTCTACGGTCTTCAGCTTCCTCGGGCTGGCGGCGCTGTACCTCAGCCTGCAGAGTGAGTTCCTGGCCGTCATTCAGCTCATCGTGTACGGCGGCGCCATCATGATCCTGTTCCTGTTCGTCATCGCGCTGCTCTCCGCCCGGAAGGATCCGGTGGAGAAGGACGTGGGTCAGCTGACCCGTCCGAAGCTGCTCGGGTACTCCGTGGGCGGGGCCCTGCTGGTCATGCTGGCGATCGTCGGCCTGTTCGGCCACGAGGGCCGGCTGGACTGGGCGCAGGTGCCCGCGGACTTCGGCCAGGTGAAGGCCTTCGGCTACCAGTTGCTGACGACGAACGTGTTCCCGTTTGAAGTGCTCGCATTCATCCTGATGGTGGCTGTGATCGGGGTCATGATCCTCGTCGGCCGCCACCGGGCGTAAGGGAGGGGGAGAGCCATATGCCTGCATTCTCGCTGAATGCCTACGTCGCACTCTCCGCCGTCCTGTTCGCCCTCGGCGGTATCGGCGTGCTGGTGCGGCGCAGCCCGCTGGCCATGCTCATGTCCATCGAGCTGATGCTGAACGCGGCCAACCTGCTGTTCGTCGCCTTCGGGCGGGCGCACGGCGGTTACGAGGGCCAGATCATGGCCTTCCTGGTCATCACCGTGGCGGCAGCGGAGGTGGCCATCGGCCTGGCGCTGACGGTGCTGCTGTTCCGGCGCCGCCCGGAGGCAGACGTAGACCAAGTGAACGAGCTGAGACTCTAATCCACCCGGGAAGGAAGTGTGACCATGGACCTCGCCTGGATGCTGCCGGCCATCGTCGTCGTCCCGCTCCTGAGCGCGGCGATCGTGGGCTACTTCCGGAACACCTGGTCGAAGACCACGGTGTCCTGGGTGGCCTGTGGCTCCGTCGCCGCCGCCTTTGCGATGGTGGTGGCCCTCGCGGTGCAGTACTGGGGCGCCGCAGCAGCCGAACCGATCCGCTCCGGCCTCACTTCGTGGGGGAGCCTGGCCAGCCTGGGGCTCGTCGCCGACGGGCTGTCGCTCTGGTGGGCCCTCGTGGTGACCGGGGCCGGCCTCCTGATCCACATCTACTCGACTGCGTATATGCGGGAGGACGAGTCGTACGGCCGCTTCATGGCCAAGCTGAACTTCTTCATCTTCGCCATGTCGCTGCTGGTGCTCTCCGACAACTTCATCGGCCTGGCCATCGGCTGGGGCTGCGTCGGTCTCGCCTCCTACATGCTGATCGGTTTCTACTTCACGAAGCCCGCGGCGCAGAACGCGGCCATCAAGGCGTTCGTCATGAACATCGCCGGTGAGGCGGGGCTTTTCGCCGGCATCGCCTTCATCTATGCCAACTTTGGCTCCTTCAAGTTCGATGAGGTGTTCGGCGCCATCGCCCAGGGGCAGGGCGTTGCGGCCCTGAACCTGATCGGCATCCTGCTGCTCATCGGCGCGGTGGCCAAGTCTGCGCAGCTCCCGCTGCACACCTGGCTGCCCTACGCGATGGAAGGCCCGACCCCGGTGTCGGCGCTGATTCACGCCGCCACCATGGTCACGGCCGGCGTCTACCTGGTCTCCCGGGCCTACCCGATCTACGAGGTGGCCAGCGGTGCGGCCATGACCGTCGCGTGGGTGGGCGGCCTCGGCGCCCTGTTCGGCGCCCTGGTCGCGGCCGGCCAGTTTGACATCAAGCGGGTGCTGGCCTTCTCGACCCTCTCGCAGATCGGCTACATGTTCCTGGCCAACGGCCTCGGGGCATACGTGGCCGCAGACTTCCACTTCTTCACCCACGCCTTCTTCAAGGCTTGCCTCTTCCTGGCCGCCGGCATCGTGGTGCATCACTACAACGGCGACCAGGACATCCGGCACATGGGCGGCCTCTGGTACCGCGACAAGTTCGCCGGCCTCACCTTCGGCGCCGCCGCCCTGGCCCTGATCGGCCTGCCGCCCTTCGCAGGTTTCTTCTCGAAGGATGAGATCCTGCTCGCGGCGTTCAGCCAGGGGCAGTGGGCCCTGTTCACCATCGCTGTACTGGCTGCCGGCATGACGGCCTTCTACAACGTGCGGCTCTTCAGCCTGGTCTTCCTGGGCGACGCCTACGTGGCGCCTGTCCGGCAGGTCGGCAAGAAGCGGAGCCGGAAGCAGGCGGAGGCCGCCGGCGCAGATGCCCAGGCCCACGCACACGCGCACGAGACGCCGGCTGCCATGAAGTGGCCGGTGGCCATTCTGGCCGTGCTCTCGGTCGTCTCGGGCTGGCTCTTCTTCGGCCACGTCCAGCTCACGGCCCTGGCGCCGTCCTTCCCGACGCTGGATCTGCACGCCGAAGCGATCAACCCCGTGGTTGCCGGGCTCTCGGTGGCGGTGGCCCTGGTGGGCGGCCTCATCTCCTGGTACCTTTACCGGCCTGAGGGGGCCCGCCGCGCGGTGGAGCTGAATCCGCTGCACAAGCCGGGTATCCTGTACAACATGTTCTATGTGGACACCCTTTACGACTTCCTCTTCGTGCGACCCGCCAAGGAGACGGCCCAGTTCATCGGACAGCTGTTCGACCCCCGCGGGATCGACGGTGTCGTCAACGGACTGGGGGCCCTCGCCCGGGAGCTGGGCGGCGTGCTGCGCCGCTGGCAGAACGGGCTGGTCCGCTCCTACGCGCTGACTGTCTTCGCCGGCGTCGTGCTGGTGGTCGCCTACTACGTCTTCTACGTCTAAGCACCCGGTGGTCATGTAAGGAGGGGCTCGCGTGCCTGTCGATCTCAACTTCACGATAGCGGCGCCGCTCCTGGCGCTGGCCGCCGGGGCGCTGCTGATCCTGCTGCTCGACCTGTTGTTCAAGTACGAGACGATTCAGGGGCCGATGTACGTCGCCGCCATCGGCGCGGTGCTGGTCGCCGGCTGGTACCTGGTGCCGCTGTGGCAGGGCGCCGCCGACCCGTCGGGCTTCGCCGGCATGCTGGTGATGGACCGGTTCGCCGCCGTTTACGGCGGGGTGCTGCTCATCGCTGCGCTCCTGGCCATCCTGCTCTCGATCGGCCGGGCGCGGGAGGACCAGTCCGGCTACCTGGCGCTCCTGCTCTGGGCCGCCATGGGCATGGTGCTCCTGGGCGGCGCGGGCAACCTGATGGTGATCTTCCTGGGCATCGAGCTGCTGTCGCTGGCGCTCTACGTGATGATCGCGTTCGCGCCCAGGCGCATGGCGGCCCGGGAGGCGGCTTTCAAGTACTTCATCCTGGGCTCGGTGGCGGCCGCCTTCCTGATCTTCGGCTTTGCCCTGATCTACGGCGCCACCGGGACGATGTCCATTGCGGGCATCGCGGAGGCCGCCCGGTCGTTCACCAGCGAGGGCGCCTGGGCCGTCGGCCTCTACTACAAGGTGGGCGTGGGCCTCGCCATCGTCGGCCTGGCCTTCAAGATGGCGCTGGTGCCGTTCCACATCTGGGCGCCCGACGTGTACCAGGGCGCGCCGACCCCGGTGACGGCGTACATGTCCATCGGCACCAAGGCGGCCGCCTTCGCCGCCATGGCCCGCCTGCTGGTCGCGGCCGTGCCCGAGGCGTACCAGCCGTCTTTCCTGCTGCCGCTCTCGATTCTGGCCTTCGCCTCGATGATGCTCGGGGCCTCTGCGGGAATCTGGCAGAGCGACCTGAAGCGGCTGATGGCCTACTCGGGCATCGCCAACGCCGGCTACCTGATCATGGCGATTCCGGGCCTGGGGCTGGACGGGCTTTCCGCCGCCGCCTACTACCTGGGCGCTTACGGCTTCGCCACGATGGGCATCTTTGCCGTGGTGCGCATCCTTGAGGCGGACGGGGTGGACGGCTCGCAGATCGCCAACCTGAAGGGGCTCTTCTACCGGCAGCCCTGGGTCGGCGTCTGCCTGGCCCTGCTCTTCTTCGGCCTGGCGGGCATTCCGCCGGCGGGTGGCTTCGTCGGCAAGTTCCTTCTGGCGATTGCCGCCGTGAGGGGCCAGGCCTGGATCGTGCTGGCCGGTCTCATCCTCTCCACGGGCATCTCCGCATACGTCTATCTGAAGGTGATCGGCACCGCCTTCACGCGCACGAAGGAGGCGCCGCAACCGGAGGAGGGCGCGGAGCCCCACGCGCCGACCCGCACCGCCGCCCAGGTGGTGCTGGTGATCGCCGCCGTGGGCACCCTGGTGATGGGCGTCCTGCCCGGGCCGGTGTCCGAACTGGTGCGGGTGGCCCTGGCCGGAATGTAAGCGGGTACTGACGAAGCCCGGGTGAGCTTGGCGCTCACCCGGGCTTTCGCGCGCCCTGAAACCGGCCGGTGACTTTCTTGATACTGATAACCGTTATCAAGTATAATGTGTTTGACGTTTACCCGATGAGGGGAGATGCCCATGTGGGATGGACCCGGGCCCCCGGGCCTGCGCTACCTGGGCGAGCGGCGGGTGCCGCTGGCTGCGCGGCGCACGGTCGAGGTGCCGTCTGTCCGCTCCGGACGGCTTCTGTGGACGGAAAACGGAGGCCTGCTGGCCGTGGGCGACGGCGTGCGCGGGCGGTGGAGCTGCCGGCTTGCCCCCGGCGAGCTGCTGCTGCTCTGCCCCGCCGAGCAGGTGTGGGTAACCAGCCTGAGCGACCATGCGGGCGAGCTGCGGCTGTTTCAGTTTGAAGCGATCGAGGAAGGGCGCGCCCGGGGTATGGCGCAGTGGATCCCGCCGGTGCCTGTGCGCGTGCCCGGGGTCGAACTCGCCCTGCAGGCGCTGGCCGGGGCAGGCGGGAACGGCGCCCCTGGCGGGAACTGCTTGCCGGCCGGCCACGGTGCGCACGGGCCGGGCACAGGCGCCCTGATCGACTTCTTCCGTACCCAGGCGCAGTTCTACGAGCTCATGGCGGCCTACCTGAGCGGCGCGCGCCAGCGCCGGGCGCAGGGTTCGCTGCTGAGCTATGCCGACCAGGTGCGCAGGCAGATGGCCGCGCACTGCGAGCGGGAGTACAGCATCGAGTTGATCGCCCGGAACTCGGGGGTGAGCCCCCACCGGTTCTACCAGGCCTTCCGGGCGCTCACCGGCCTCACGCCGCACAAGTACCTCTCGGCGCTCCGGCTGCGGAAGGCCCTGCGGCTTCTGGCCGGCGACTTCCGGTCGGTGGCGGAGGTGGCCCACGCGGTGGGCTACGCGGACGAGTTCTACTTCAGCCGGGTGTTCAAGCGGGAACTGGGACTTGCGCCCAGCGCCTTCGTGCGGCTGGTCCGCGCCCGGCCGGAAGTCGAGGCCATGGCCGGCGATCTCGCGATCTTCGGCCTGGCCGCGCCGCCGGATGAGGCGGCGGCGCCGGTGGCTGACGCAGGCACCGACGACGCGGGCGCCGGCCCGAGGGGCGACGCCGCCGAGGCCCCGTGGACCGAGCGGGTGCAGCGGCTCGGGCTGGCGCTGGGCCTGGAGACCGTGGCCGGCCACTGGCTCGCCCTGATGGACCGGCGGCTCTGCCACCTGAAGTCCCTGGTGCGCCGGCGGTTTCAGGACGCCCGCTTCGTGGTGGTGGGGGTGGGGCGCGACGGCTACCGCGTGTTCGGCGCACGCCACCCCGGACTGGGCGACCTGCTCTACCTGTCCGCGGGGTTCATTCCCTGCAGGGGCGTGCGCGGACTGCGGGAGTCGTCCGCAGCCTCGCTGGCCGAAGTCGCCGGCTTCGGGTGCACGGCGGCGCTCTTCCTGGTGCAGGGGGAGGACCGGCCAGCCCTTCAGGCGGAGTGGGCCGACGCCGTTCAGGGGGACGGCGCCCGCTGCCTCGTGGCGGGCTGGTCGGGGGCCGACGACGCGACCGCGTACGAGCGGCTGGTGGAGCAGCTGACGATGCAGCTCCTGGAACCCGATCTCGCAGAGGATACGCGCGGATAAGGAAGTTCCATGTCGAATTAAGGAAGGTCCATTTCACCGCTCGTCGGGATGCGCTATGATCGAGTCGGTGATAATGATTATCGCTCTCACGCAAGGGGACGACGCCGAGATGGATGTGGGCTCACTGTGAAAAGACCGCTGCTTGTCCCGCTGCTAACGGCACTGCTCGTGATCCTCACCATCAGCTCGCTGTTCATCGGCGTGTCGGACATCAGCCTGACCCAGCTCTTCCGGCTGACCGAGGACCAGCGGATGGTGCTGCTGACGAGCCGGGTTCCCCGGACCGCGGCGATCATCCTGGCCGGGGTCGGCATGGGGGTCTCGGGGCTGATCATGCAGCAGCTCTCACGCAACAAGTTCGTATCGCCCACCACCGCGGGGACCGACGACTCGGCCCGGCTGGGCATCCTCGTGGCGATGATTCTCTTCGGGTCGGCCACGATGATGCAGAAGATGATCCTCGCCCTGATCTTCGCACTGGCCGGGACGTACATCTTCATGACGATCCTGGACCGGGTCAAGCTGAAGGATGCCGTCTTCATCCCGCTGGTGGGGCTGATGTTCGGCAGCATTGTGAGCTCCATCACAACGTTCTTCGCCTACCGGTACGATCTGCTGCAGGCCGTCACCACCTGGCTGCAGGGCAATTTCGCCCTGGTGATCAAGGGCCGCTACGAGCTGCTCTACCTGACGGTGCCGGCGGTGATCGCAGCGTACGTCTACGCCAACCGGTTCACCATCGCCGGGATGGGGGAGGACTTTGCCACCAACCTCGGGGTGAACTACCGCCGGGTCGTGAACATCGGTCTGGCGCTGGTGGCCCTGGTCTCCGCGCTGGTCATCCTCACGGTGGGGATGCTGCCCTTCCTGGGCCTCATCATCCCCAACCTCGTCTCCATCTTTCAGGGCGACCACCTGCGGCGCAACCTGCCGCTCACGGCCCTGGTGGGCGCCGTCTTCCTGCTGGCCTGCGACATCGTGGGGAGGCTGCTCATCTACCCGTACGAGGTGCCGATCGGCCTGACCGTCGGGGTGATCGGAAGCGGGATGTTCCTGTACTTGCTATGGAAGGGACAGCGAGCCAGTGAAGCATAAGCGGAACCTCATCATCCTCGGCATTCTCCTCCTGCTGGCGCTCTTGGTGGTCTGCCTCTACCTGTTCGTCCCGCTGCGGGGCAACATCGCCTACATCCTCCGGCTCCGGACCCACAAGGTGCTGGCCATCGCGCTCACGGGCGCGGCCATCGCCTACTCCACGGTGGTCTTCCAGACCATCACCAACAATCGGATCCTGACCCCGTCGATCATCGGCATGGACTCGGTGTACCAGCTGTTCCAGACCATCATGGTCTTCTTCTGGGGGTCCACGACGCTGCAGTTCGTCGACCAGCAGATCAACTTCCTCATCACCGT
>JAMNXV010000179.1 GCA_023623185.1 Bacillota bacterium | reverse complement strand
TCTTCTCCCGGCGCAGCTTCGGCTTCGGCTCCCAGTGGTCCCCGTGCCAGATGAGCAGCGCCGTGACCTTGTGGTTCCGGTACACCGCCTTGGTCTGCTCCCGGAAGATCAGCGGCTCGTCGTCGGCCACGGGCTCGCCGTCCGCCTCCCGCACCGCCTGGCCGAAGCCGTACTTGCGGCAGAACTCGCCCACCGTCAGCCGCTCGCCCGGCGTCTCGGGGTGGATCTTGCCCTTTACCCGGCCGTCGCTGCCGTCCAGGCGCAGGGCCGCCCCGGCCAGGGCGCCGATGATGCCGATGCCCGTCCCACCGTGTTCTGAAAGCCAGACCTTGCCGGGATAGCGGGCGGCTGTCTGCCGGGCGGCCTCCTTCGTCAGGACCTCCGCCTTCGCCCGGCGGCCGTACTCCATCAGTGGGCCGGCGTCCTGGAGCTCATCGGGCAGCAGCAGGCACAGGCCCGGATCGGAGCCCTGGGCGGCATGGTGGCTCAGGTAGTCGCCGGCAAAGCGGGCGACGGCCTCGGGGTCATCTAGCGCGACCTCGGTGCACATGGCGCTGTTGTGCGAGGTATAGGGGATGTCCTCGTGAACGAAGAGTTGGTGCCGCGTGACGAAGCTCCCCGTGCCCAGCCCCGCCGCCTTCAGCGCGGCGCACAGGTTCTCCAGGAGCTTTCCCGTGCCGATGCTTTCCAGATTGTCCGTGTCGTCAATACAGAGATAGGCCCTCATCTGTACGTCGCTCCTTACTTATCGGGGCGGTTCTTCTTGGGCGTGCGGATGCCGTCGCCCTGCAGCACGGCCCGGGCGGTCGCGTCATCCATGTCGTAGTCGAAGAACGTCTTGTAGAAGTGCTTCATCTCCGCCACGATGTCGATGTCGAACCGGTCCGGGTACAGCAGCTCGGCCAGCCAGAGGATGGCCAGCGGCGTTTCGACGCTGTTGGGGTGGCCCCACCGGGTCACGCCCACGGGAATCTGGTACACCCGGCCGTCCCGCACGGCGCGCAGTCCGGCCCACTTCTCGTCGGTCAGGATATAGTCGTCGACCCCCGGCTCGTTGGCGATGATCACGTCGGGATCCCACACGTAGATCTGCTCCAGCGTGGTGTAGGCGTGGTCGCCTTTCATCTCCAACTCCGCATCCAGCGAGACGTTGATGGCGCGGGTGACGGCGATCCAGTCCGCCGGCACGCTGCCGGGATAGTCGGTGCGCACCGCCTCGTTCACGGAATGGTAGAGACGGGGCAGCTCGTCCCCGGGGATGTCGGCCACGCCCCCGGCCACCCGGTCAATAGCCTCCTGATACCAGGCGACATAGGCCTCGGCTTCCTCTGTCTCACCCAGGGCCTCGCCGATCACGCGGGCGGCCGCCATCTGGCCGGCCATGTCCGTGAAGGCGATGACCACGTAGGGGATGTCCAGCGCTTCCAGCTTGGCCCGTTCGTCAGGATTGTGGTAGATCTCCGGGTCGACGAAGATGAGGTCCACGTTCAGCCGCAGGATTTCCTCCGCGTTCATGGAGCCGCTGCTCTTCACACTCACGGAGTTCTCCAGCGCGGGCTCCATGGCATGGATCAAGAGGTCGCGCTTGACCGCGTTGGTGGTGGCCGGCATCCGGTCGCCCCATCCGTAGAGCACCACCATGGGCCCGGCGAAGGGGCTCAGGGTGGCCACGGCCTTCGGTTCGGCCGGAACCTCCACGCTGCGGCCGAGCGTGTCCACGACGGTGCGCGTGTCGCTGCCGGCGGGGGACTTTCCGCCGCAGGCGGCGAGCGGGACCGCCAGGCAGCAGAGCAGCAGCAGAGCAATCAGTTTCTTTCTCACTTTATCGTCCTCCGCAGCGAGATGGAGCGGATGGCCCGCCCCTGTTCATCGATGTCGGTCACGATGCGTGCCTTCACCCCGTACACCTGCTCCAGCGCCGCCTCGGTGATCACCTCCTCCGGATCGCCGTAGGCGAAGATGGTTCCGTCCTTGAACATGGCTGCCCGGGTCTCGGTGCCCAGGCCGGCGAAGTAGAAAGCGTGTTCCGGCGAGTGGGTCGCCATCAGCACCGAGATCCGCTCCTTGGCCACCAGCGAGGCGATGGTCTCCAGGAAGAGCAGTTCGTTCCGGTAGTCCAGGTGTGCGGTGGGCTCGTCCATGAGGATGAGCCGGGTCTGCTGCCCGAGCGCCCGGGCCAGCAGCACCAGCTTGATCTCGCCGCCGGACAGGCGGGAGTAGGGCTGGTCGGCGAAGCGATCGACGCCCACCCGCCGCATCGCGGCCAGGCAGACCGCTTCGTCCTCCTCGTCAGGCTCGCCGAACAGGCCGGTGTAGGCCGTGCGCCCCAGCATGACCACCTCGCGGACCGTGTAGGGGAAGTGGACGTCGTGGATCTGCGGGACGTAAGCGATCTCGGACGCGATCTCGTGCCGCTTGTAGGCGTGCAGCGGCTTGCCCAGCAGGGTGATCGAGCCCTGGTCCGGCCTGTGAATCGCCATGATGTTGTCCAGCAGCGTGGTCTTGCCGCAGCCGTTGGGCCCCATCAGGCAGACGATCTGTCCTGCCGGAACCGAAAAGCTCACGTCCCGGAAGACCTGCCGCCTGCCGTAGGAGAACGCCAGGTTTTCCACTCGCAGGAGCTCGCTCATCGCCAGGCGCCCCCCTTCGTCTTCTTCAGCAAGTAGATGAAGAAGGGCGTGCCCACCAGCGACGTCAGGATGCTCAGCGGGACCTCGGACGTCGTGATGTTGCGCGAGATCAGGTCAGTGAGGACCAGGAAGCAGGCCCCGAGCGACATGCTCACGGGCACCAGTCGGGTGTTGTTGTTGCCCACGAGCATGCGGCCGATGTGGGGAATCACCAGGCCGATCCAGCCGATCGAGCCGCTGATGCACACCGCGGACGCGGTGCTCAGCGTGGCGCCGCCGATGATCAGGAACTTGTAGAGCCTGGTGTCCACGCCCAGGGCCAGCGCCTCGCGCTCACCCATGGACAGGGCGTTGATCTTCCAACGGCAGAGCCAGACCAGGAACATACCTGCCGCCATGGGGAGCACGGCGACCAGGTGGGTGTAGCCCACCGAGGCCAGGGAGCCCATCATCCAGAAGGTGATGGCCGGCAACTGGGTGTAGGGGTTGGCGAGGTACTTCAGCAGCGAGGTCAGGGACCCGAAGAGCGAGGAGATGATCACGCCGCCGAGCACGAGCGTCACCGTGGGCGATGAGCCGTACACCCGCCCGGCCAGGGCGCTCATCACCACAGCCAGGATGGCGAAGGCGAAGGCAAAGATGTAGCTGTAAACCCCGCCGCCCATCAGCACGATGGCCAGCGCGGCGCCGAAGGCCGCGCCGTTGTTGACGCCCAGGATGCCGGAGTTGACCAGCGGGTTCCGGAA
>JAMNXV010000065.1 GCA_023623185.1 Bacillota bacterium | reverse complement strand
ATGGGCCAGCGGTCGGTGACATTCCACGTGCCGTTCATGGGCCAGGCGATTCTCTCGGTGACCCTGAATCCGGAGACGGCCGAGCCCAGCGGGCGGGTGGTGGACCAGTTCGGCCGTCCGGTGCAGGGGGCCGAGGTCGCGCTCGTGCTGGCCGACGGCACCGTGGTGGCCCAGCGTCGCACCGACAGCTCCGGCTGGTACCGGCTGGGCACGGTGCCGGCGAACACCAGCTGGGCCGCGCTGCAGGTGAAGGCGGAGGGCTACCTGCCGTCGGGGCAGATCAACGTGACCGAGGCGCTGCTTCAGGGTGAGGCCCTGCCCACCGTGCGGCTGATCCCGGGCACGGCCACGCTGGACGGCGTGGTGGTGAACCTCCAGGGCAAGCCCGTCGCCGGTGCGGCGGTCCGGCTCAGCCTGGACGGCGAGGTGGTCGCGGAGACGAAGGCCGAGAGCGACGGCTACTTCTCGCTGAAGGCCGACGTGTCGTCCGCAACCCTGGGCCTGCTGCTGGTGGAGGGCGAAGGCTACAGCCAGGGCGGCATCGTGCTGCGTGAGCTCCCGACGCCCGGCCAGACCCTGACGAAGGCCGTGATGATCTATGAGGAGACCGCCGTGGTCGAGGGGCAGGTGCTGGATCAGAACCGGCAGCCCGTCGCCGGCGTGCGGGTGGAGCTGGTGCTGGAGGGCAGCGGGCAGGTCACTTCGGCCCTGACCGACGCCAGCGGCCGCTACCGGATCGAGCAGTCGCTGCCGAATGGGGCCACCTGGGCGTGGCTCCGGGTGCGGCCGGCGTCGGGCACCTTCGGCGGCTCACTCACCCATGCCATGGACATGACACCGATCATCCGCCTCACGCCGGGGGACACGGTGGTCACCGATCTCCTGGTGCGGCGGTAGGCGAAAGCGTCGATGCGGCGAAGGCCGCGGGCACGAGCCCGCGGCCTGTGCGCTGCAGAAACGGACGCATTCTGTGTGCGCACATCGTCTGTGTCCGGACGCCGCACGCCCGACGCACCGGGTCTACAGTTGGCCGCCCGGGCGCGGCTCTCTTGTGCTGAAACAACCCTGCTGGGGGCTGCGTAGCTGGCGAACTGAGAGAAAGTTTCACTTCGCCCGCCCGACAAGTGGAGATCTGCCGCACGACAGGACCTGCGGCCGTCTCTCACAGAATCCTGATGATCACCTCCGTTGGGAACCGCAAGTTTTCGCTTTTATGCTGGGAGCGGAAGTGAAAGTGTGTCGGCTCCGAGAGGTAGTGGAGAGGCGCGCTCTTTCTGTTTGTGCCTATAACGGAAGAATCTAGAAAGAGGTAGAATGGAGGCAGCGCGATGGTGTGACGGAGGGAGCGGGGTGGGGGAAGGCTGGCTGAGATGGGTGCGGGCGGGGCTCTGGCTGGTGCCGGGGCTGCTCGTCCTCGGGGCGGTGGCGGCGCTCCTTTGGGGCGGCCCGCGTGCAGCGGGCTCGGCCGCATCGGGCTCCGCCGCTGGGGTGTGCGCACCGCTGTCGGGCATGGAACCCGTGGCGGTGAAGATTGAAGGAGAGTCTGGAAGCATACATGAGGCGACCGGCTACGCAGCCCCGGAAGGAGAGGTGCTGGTGCCGCTGCGCGGGCTGGTGGAGCACGCGGCGCCCGTCTACTGGGACGAGTTCGGTCGGACCGTGAGCCTCCTGGGACCGCAGGATGTGCTCTCGGTGCACTTCCGCGGGGACCGGGTGGAGACCCGCGCGGCGGTGCTGAACGGCGAAGTGATCGCGACGCGTGCGGTGCGATGCGAGAGGCAGGTCTACCTGCCGGCAGAGCTGGTCTCCGCCGTGCTGCACCTGGAGGTGGTGCTGCACCCGGCGGCGGACCTTCGTCTCGCACCCCGCGGCGGACCTTCGTCTCGCCCCCGCTGAGCGGCTGCGCTGAAAGGACCCCTTGCCAACGGCCTAACCTTGAAATTTCGCGTACCCCGATGGTATACACAAGGTGGAGAATTAAATCTGAACCTTGTGTTTGAGGATGGGGAAGGCGTATGGCAGGTTACAAGCCCAGAGGTACGTTCCACGTATTCCGCCTGCTGCTGATCCTCGCGCTGGTCGCCAGCCTGCTGGCGGCCGCCGCGGAGCTGCCGGCGGCACCTGCAGTGCCGCCGGCTCAGCACGGCGACCCCGGGGCGGAACAGGGACAGACGGCAGCCGCCGACCGCGTTCCGCAGACAGTGGAGGAGGAGCCGCAGCAGACAGCCGAAGTTGCAGAGCCTGACACCGCCGACCTGCGCCCATCCCATGCCCGAAACGCCGAAATTCCAGGGACCACCGGTGCCGCAGAGACCACCGGTGTCACAGAGACCACCGGCACTTCATCGTCCGCCGAGACTGACCAGGAACCGGAGATCCCGTCCAAACTGGATGCGGCGTCGCAGCGCGCTCCCCGGGTCTGCACAGCCGCAGTCCCGCTGGCCCGGGCGGCCGCGGCCGGCGACGCGCTCCCATACATGGCAGCCCCGGCCGAACCTCAGCCCGGCGCCCTGGCCGGGCTTGAACAACTCCTGGAGGCCTATCTGGCCACGCTGAACGGCACGTACGGGGTGGCCGTGACCGACCTGACCACGGGTGCGACGGCCGCCGTGCTGGGCGACCAGGTCTTCGTGGCGGCGTCGACCTTCAAGGTGCCGCTGGCCATGTACGTCTTTTCCCTGGTCGAAGCGGGCGAGGCCGACCTGGAGGAGCCGGTCTACTACGCGCCGGAGGACTGGGAGGGCGGCGCCGGCGTCCTGCACGGGGCGATTCCGGGCGACTGCTACACGGTGGCCGAGCTGGTCAACCTGGCGCTGACGGTGAGCGACAACATCGCCACCAACATGCTGCTGCGCCGGTTCGGGGACGAGAACGTCTTCGGGTACATGCGGGAGCTGGGCGGCACCGTGACCAACCTGGAGACCGGCCGCCGGGCCACGACGCCCCGGGACATGGCTCTGTACATCGAGCTGCTGTACCGCTGGGCCGCCCGTGAGGACGGCGGGCTGTACCGCACCCTGATGGGGCTGCTGACCCAGACCGCGTTTTCCGACCGCATCGCCGCAGGCGCCCCGGCCGGCGTGCCGGTGGCGCACAAGATCGGCACTTTGCCCGCGATGGTGCACGACGTCGGCATCGTCTTCCTGCCGGACCGGCCCTTCGCGATCGCCATCCTCAGCGCGGGGGTGAACGAGCAGGCGGCGGCCGCAAGGCTGGCGGATATCACCCGCATCGTCAGTGCATATCTGTCCGGTGAGGCCCAACCCGAGCCGGGTCCCGACGCCCCGGATGACCCCGACTCCGGCACGGGCGGCGGAGCTCCCGGTGTGCCGTCGGAGCCTGAACCCGGGAGCGATGATCCCGCTGAAGCGGGGGTCGAGCCCGGCCCAGAACCATAGAGAGATGACCAGAAAAAGGATGTCCAGTCCCATACTTTCTACAGTAGTGTAAACTAGAAAGTTGGGGGTGGTTGTCCATTGGATCTTCGCAGCAATTCGTTCCCCAGACCGGACTGGCGTCAACTGATTGCGCCGGTCCGGTTCTCTGATCTCTCCGTACTCATCCTCCTCGCACTGGTCATGCTGACCGGAGGCCTCACCGCCTTTGCGGTGCGCCTGTTCGAGTGGCTGGTCGACCGCCTGTTCACGCTGGGGTATGCGCAGATTCCGGAGTGGCTCGGCGCTGCCGGCCTGCCCGGCTGGTCCGCGTTCCTGTTCTTTCCCGCCCTGCTGGGGCTGTTGCACGCAGGGGTCAGGCGGCTGACGCCCCGCGCCGACCGGCACCACGCGATCCCGCTGGTGATCCTGACCCTGGCCCGGCGGGACGGTCGGCTCCGTCCGCTCTCGACGTTGCTGAAGACGGCCGCGTCCATCCTCACGCTGGGCGCCGGGGGTTCGCTGGGGCGGGAGGGGCCCGTGGTGCTCCTGGGCTCCGGCATCGGTTCGGCCCTGGGGCAGGCGGTCCCCATGCGGGCGCAGTGGCGGCGGGCACTGGTCGTCGCCGGCGCCGCGGCGGCCATCGCCACCGCCTTCCAGGCCCCCATTGCCGGCACCTTCTTTGCGATGGAGATCGTGCTGATCCAGTTCTCCTCGCGCGCCTTCGCCCTGGCCGCGCTGGGCGCGACCGTCGCCGCCGTGCTGTCCCGCTACCTGTCCGGCGGGCCGCCGTTTCCGATTCCGGCGTACTCGGTGGAGGATCCCTGGCAGATTCCCCTCTTCCTCGGGCTCGGGCTGGTCATCGCCCCGCTCTCGCGGCTCTACATTGCCGCCATCTACGGCAGCGAGGAGGCGGGCCACCGCCTCCCGCGCATCCCGCAGAGCCTGAAGCCCGCCCTGGGCGGCATTCTGTTCGGGCTGGTGGGCCTGCTCCTCCCCCAGACGCTGGGCGCGGGCCTCGACACCATTCAGGAGGCGCTGGAAGGACGGCTGCCGCTGCTCATGCTGGCCGCGCTGCTGGGGGGCAAGCTGGTGGCCATTGCCCTCACCAGCGGCAGCGGCTGGACGGGCGGCACCTTCACGCCGGCGATGTTCCTCGGGGCGATGGCGGGGGGCGTGTACGGCCACCTGGCCGCGCGGGCCGCGCCCGGGCTGGGAGCCCAGCCCGGAGCCTACGCGGTGGTCGGCATGGCGGCGATGATCGCCGGGGCCACGCAGGCGCCGCTCACCGCCCTGGCCCTGATCTTCGAGATCACCCGCGACTACCGCATCGCCCTGCCCGCCATGCTGGCCTGCGGCGCCGCCGCCGTGCTCAGCCAGCGGATCAACCCCTACTCCGTTGATACTCTTCACCTTCCGGAGCAGGGCGTGCTGCTGCCGTGGCAGGTTCAGGACCTGCGGGATGTGAGGGTGGGGGAGGCCATGGCGCAGCAGGTGCAGGTAGCCAGGACCAGCATGTCCCTCAGGGAGGTCATCGCCCTGATGCGGGAGACGCGCCACGGCGGCTACCCTGTGCTGGACGAGGAAGGCCGCCTGGCGGGGATCATCACGCTGAAGGACGTGCGCGATGTGCCGCTGGAGCGGCGGCTGGCGACCCCGGTCAGCGAGGCGATGACGCGCTCCCTCATCACGGTGACGCCCGACCAGACCATCGCCGAGGCCGCCCTGCTGATGGTGCAGCATGGCGTCGGCCGGCTCCCGGTGGTGGCACCCGACGACCCCACACGCCTGGTCGGGGTGCTGAGCCGCACAGATATCCTGCGGGCCTACCCCACGCTGGCGCACGCAGGTGAAGACGCATAAAGGAGGCCCACCGGCAGCACGGCCGGTGGGCATATTTCGCATGCGTTCACTGGCTGTCGCCGAGCAGCATGCCGGCAAAGACGAAGAGCAGCACGGCCAGGGAGATGAGCCCGTAGACCACGTCGCCGAGTCTCAGGTAGATGACCATGGCTGCCGCCACCCGGAGGAGCGGCGTGCAGACGAGGGCGATGATCCCGGCCGTCACCAGCTGCGGACCAAACCCCACGGGCAGGTGGAAGAGGATCACCGCAAGGCCTGAGGCGATCAGGGTGGCCGCGACGGCGGTGCCCAGCCGCAGGAGGCGCGCGACGGCCGTCTCGACCCGTTCTACATCCTGGGAGACGGCTTGATTCCGGGTTTGCAGGCTGTCCACCTAGTAGGTCACCCCTTTCCAGGCCATCTGCAGGGCCACGTAGGCCAGCAGCGGGACGAACAAAAGCCGCAGGGTCTTCGCCTTCAGTCGCACCATCAGGCGGGAGCCCAGCAACGCCCCGCAGAGCACGCCCAGGGCCACCGGGCCCGCCACCAGGGGCTTCACGTCACCTCGCACGAAGTAGATCGTGGCGGAGGCGGCCGCCGTCACGCCGATCATGAAGTTGGACGTGGCCGAGGACACCTTGATCGGCAGCTTCATGACCACATCCATCGCGGGCACCTTGAACGTGCCGCCGCCCACGCCCAGCAGTCCGGCGAAGGCGCCGGAGACGTACATGAGCAGAAGGCCGGGGATGGCGCCGGTGGCGTGGTAGGAGACGGTGCGGCCGAGGGCCTGGTCGTAGTACGATCCGCTGAGCTGCAGCCGCCGCGACAGCCTGTCGGGCACCACATTTTCGGGCAGATCCATGTTGCGGGCCCGGAACATGGACCAGGCCGAGTAGGCCATGAGGGCGGCGAAGAGGAGGAAGAGGAAGCGGGCCGGCACGTACCCGGCGATGAACGCTCCGGTGAGCGCGCCGAGGGTGGAGCCGATCTCCAGGAACATGGCGATGCGGGTGTTGGTGATGTGGTCTCGCAGATAGGCGACGGCCGCCCCTGTGGAGGTGGCGATGATGGCGACCGCGCTGGCGGCCACCGCCGTGCGGAAGTCGTACCCGAACACGAGCGTCAGGGCCGGAACGATGATGATGCCGCCGCCCAGCCCCAGCATGGAGCCCACCAAGCCCGCGACCAGCGAGGTACCGAGGATGGCGAGCGTAAGTGTGATGGGAGTCATGGTCATCTCCTTCGCTGGCGGGGTACTGACAAGCCAACTCTAAATATACACCTGAAGAGCATGCGGGGAAAGGCAGCTGGTCCGAAACGGGCAGCCATGCCCAGAGTTTACAGAATTGTAGGGAAATCACGAAGCGTGTCGAAACATCCTCCTATCCGCCTGGGGGATCCGCGGCAAGCGGGAGTGGATCCCCGGGTGAAGTGGGGTGGGAGGAGGTCGCACATGAACCGCAGGCGTTTACTGACGTGGGCACTGGCCGGGGTGATGCTGCTGGGCACTGCGTTCCCCGCGGCCGCGCAGTACACCGAACTGGTTCCGGATTCGAGCCGCGCGATACCGGTGGAATGGCCGGATGAGATGGTAGACGAGTCTCCGCGCGCCTGGTTTGTGGAGTTCACCGGTGCGCCGCTGGCCGACGGCGGCAGCGCGGCCACCGTGCAGAGCCAGCGGGCGCAGTTCCGGGCCGAGGCGGCCAGGCAGAACATCCGGTTTCAGGAGCGCTTTACCTACGACTCCCTGTTCAACGGCGTCTCCATCATGGCCGATGCCTCGCAGATCGGCGCCCTCAGCCGCCTGCCCGGCGTGAAGGCGATCTACCCCGTCATGGAGATCGCCCGGCCGGAGGTGGAGGAGCCCACGGATGACATCGACATGGTCACGGCCCTGGCCATGACCGGCGCGGACATCGTCCAGTCCGAACTGGGCTACACGGGCAAGGGCATCCGGGTGGCGGTCATGGACACGGGCATCGATTACCACCATCCCGACCTGGGCGGCGGCTTCGGCCCCGGCTACAAGGTCGCGTTCGGTTACGACTTCGTCGGTGACGACTTCAACGCCGATCCCACGCATCCTGGATACAACCCCGTGCCCGTGCCCGATCCCGATCCCGACGACTGCGCCATCGCCGGCCACGGCACGCACGTCGCGGGGATCGTCGGCGCCAACGGCCGCATCAAGGGCGTGGCGCCCGACGTGACGCTGGGCGCGTACCGGGTCTTCGGCTGCGAGGGCAGCACCACCGCAGACGTCATGCTCGCGGCGATGGAGCGGGCCTACAAGGACAAGATGGACATCCTGAACATGTCCATCGGTTCGGCCTTCCAGTGGCCCGGCTACCCGACGGCCGCTGCGGCAGATCGCCTGGTGAAGAAGGGCGTGGTGGTCGTGGCGTCCATCGGCAACAGCGGCGAGTACGGCCTGTACTCCGCGAGCGCGCCGGGCGTTGGGGCGAACGTCATCGGCGTTGCCGCCTTTGACAACTCGCACGCCACTCTGCCGATCTTCAGAGCGGCCGGCATGGCCATTGGCTTCACGCCCGCCAGCGCATCGCCCCGGCCGCCTACATCGGGTACGCTGCCCATCGTCAGCGCGGACGTGGGCATCGGCAACGATGAAGCCTGCGTTCCGCTCCCGCCCGGGAGCCTGAGCGGTGCGGCGGCGCTGGTGATGCGGGGCAACTGCACCTTCTATGAGAAGGCCCTCCACGCCCAGAACGCCGGGGCGGCCGCAGTCATCCTGTACAACAACACGGCGGGACGGGTCAACCCGACCGTAGCCGGTGACGAGGTCATCACCATCCCCGTCGTGGCCATCACCCAGGAGGACGGCCTGATGATCCGTGAGCGGCTGGAGGCCGGTGACGAGGTGACCCTGGAGTGGACGGACGAGCTGGATTCGTTCGAGAGTCCGACCGGGGGGTTGATCTCCAGTTTCAGCTCCTACGGGCTCGCCCCCGACCTGTCGCTGAAGCCTGACATCGGCGCGCCGGGCGGCGGCATCTACTCCACGTACCCGCTGGAGGCCGGTGGCTACGCGACGATCGGCGGCACGTCGATGTCCGCGCCCCACGTGGCCGGCGCCGCCGCGCTGCTCCTGGAGGCCAGGCCCAAGACCAAGCCCGCCGAGGTGCAGGCGCTGCTGATGAACACCGCTGAACCGAAGAACTGGTGGGGCAATCCGGGCCTCGGGTTCCTGGACAGTGTGAACCGCCAGGGCGCCGGCATGCTGCAGATCGACAAGGCGATCCTGTCCGGCGTGACCGTGGAGACGCCCAAGCTTGCCCTCGGTGAGACCACCGGCAAGGGGGCTTCCCACACCCTGACGATCCGCAACAACACCGGCCGGCGCATCACCTACGCACTGAGCCATGTGGAGGCGGTCTCCACCGGAGGCAACACCTACTCGCCCTCCTTCTACATCGGGGAGGATCAGGTCACGTTCCAGCAGAACACGGTGACGCTGTCGCCCAGGGGCGTCACGAAGGTGAAGGTCACCATCACGCCCGATCCAACGCTGCCCGACGGAACCATCTATGGCGGGTACCTCGTCCTCACGCCGGTCAACAACGACGGCCCGGTCCTGCGCGTGCCCTACGCGGGCTACAAGGGCGACTACCAGGAGAAGGCTGCGCTGACCCCGACGCAGTACGGCTTCCCGTGGCTGGCCCGGCAGGTCGGCGACACCTATTACAGGGAGGACGAAGGCGCGGTCTTTACCATGGCTGACGGTGACGTGCCGTATGTGCTCTTCCACCTGGATCACCAGTCCAGCCGCCTGCGCATCGGCGTGCGTCCGGCGGACGGCGGCGCCGTGACCTGGTTCGTCGACCAGCAGTTCCCCCGGAACTCGACGCCCACGGGCTTTTTCGCCATCGCCTTCGACGGCATCGTGATGCAGGGCAAGAAGGAGCGGCTGCTGGCCGACGGCGACTACGTGCTGGTCATCGAGGCCCTGAGAGCGCTGGGCGACTCCCGGAACGACGACCACTGGGACAAGTGGACCTCGCCCGTCTTTACGATTCAGCGTTCGGAGTAGGAACAGGCCGCACCGCTACCGCAGCCCGGGTCGTCTCAACAGGTGCAGGGGAATTCGGGCGATTCGCGGCGCGAGCGCAGATTGTTGACGCGCGGTGGATCGCACATGTTAAACTAGGAGACATGGGAGCAAAGGAGGGAACCACCCGTGAACATCACCCTGACCGAGAAGGCTTCGACCCGGCTGAAGGAGATCATCCAGTCCAAGGGTGAGAACCTGGCCCTGCGGGTGCTGGTGCGTCCCGGCGGTTGTTCGGGCTTTGAATACGGCATGGCTCTGGAGCGCAACCCGCGCCCCGACGACAACGTGGGCGAGTTCGACGGCATCAAGGTCGTCATCGACCCCGGCAGCCTGCCCTACGTGGACGGCTCGACGATCGACTACGTGGACAGCCTGATGGGCGGCGGCTTCGCGATCAACAACCCGAACGCCGTCACGAGCTGCAGCTGCGGCCAGTCGTTCCGCACGGCCAGCGCCGGCGGCGCCCCCAGGTCCTGCGGCAGCGGCGGTTGCTCTCACTAGAACGGCACCGTGTAGGGCCGGCGGAATACTCCGCCGGCCCGTTTCGCATGCGCACCCGGCGCCGTCGCGCGAGCGGCCCCCGGGCACGTGCGCCGACTGCGTGCCGGCGTGCCGTCGCCCGGGAGGCTACGCGAGGGCCCGGTAGCGCATGCCCTCCTTGCGCAGGCGCCCCTCCTCACACAGGTAGACCAGGTGCGCGAGCGTCTCCGCCATGGCGAAGCGAATCTGGTGGAGCGTGAGCGCATCGACCGGGAAGATCCGGCGGCAGATCTCCCATGCGGTGGCCCCCTCAGGGGCTGCCGAGGCGGCGCCGGCCACCCTTGCCAGCCGGTCGTCGTGGTGCGCGATGATCTCCCGCGCCCTTCCCGCGACGTCGCGGATGAGCGCCCGGTGGCCCGTCAGCGCCAGCCTGGCGCCCAGGGCCGCCACCCGCTGAAGCGACGACAGGTAGTCGGCCAGGGGGTTCGGGCGGCTGCCGGGCCAGACCGACACGTTGGGCGTGATGCCGGCCAGCAGCATGTCGTTGGCCAGCAAGATCGACCGCTCGGCGTTCCAGAAGACCGCCAGGCCGTCGGAGTGGCCCGGCGTCCAGATCACCTCGTAGGCGCCGTCGCCCAGGTGGATGCGGCTGCCCTCCGGCAGCGGCTGCAGTTCGGGCAGCGGCCGGACCCGCTCCACCTGCTGCAGGTGGTGCCTGCCGAGGGCCCGGGCGGTGGCGTCGTCCATGCCCTCCGCGCGGAAAAGCTCCGTGAGCCGCCGCGCCATGTCGCCCGTTTCGTCCGCCCAGAAGCGCTGGAACTGCTCCATCTCCGTCTCGGGCAGGAACGCAGGCGCGCCCGTGAGCTGCTGCAGCCAGCCGGCTGCGCCCACGTGGTCGGGATGGTAGTGGGTCAGCAGGATCTGCTTGATGTCCTGCGGGCGGATGCCCAGGTGCCGGAGGGCGCGCGACCAGGCGCCCATGGCCAGGCTGTCGTGGAAGCCGGTGTCGACCAGAGTCCACCCCGACGGGCCCCGCAGCAGGTAGCAGTTGACGTAGCGCAGGGGAATGGGAATCGGGATGGGCACCAGGAAAATGCCGGGGCTCACCTCGGTCGGCGGCTGCCAGGCAGGCGGCTGGCAGGCCCGGGGCTTGGCGTGCACGGTCTCGCAGTCCTCCTCTCGCGGGGCCGGCAGGCAACGGCGCAATCAGGGAGAATAGAGTCCTGTAAAGGTTATGTTCATTTTGACGATACACCGCGAGGGAGCGATATCCCCCGGTCCGCCGCCCTCCCGGCCGGGGCGGACGGCTTGTCGATGAGAGGTGAACGTGGGTGAACCGAAGGACGCGGGCGCTGGTGTTCGCCACACTGGCGGTGAGCGGGGCCATCCTGGTCTGGCTGGTGTGGGCGCGCCCGCCGCAGGCGGTGCTGTGGGCGGCCCTGGTCGTCGCGGCACAGGTGATCCTGGTGGCCGTGCTGCTGGGGAGGCACGATGACGAGGACGACCTGGCCCCGGCGGTCCTCGAGTCGATCACCAGTTTCGACACCTCGCTGCGCATCGGCGAGGAGACGATGCCCTACCTGAAGCAGGGCCTCAACTTCGAGTCGGCCCAGAAGATCTGCGAGATCATCCGGCAGATCACGGAGATGGATGCCGTGGCCATCACCGACGACAAGGTGATCCTCGGCTTCTCGGGCGTGGGATGCCGGCGGCACCAGCAGGGGGGCCCGATTCTCACCGGGGCCACCCGCTATGTGCTGGACACCGGCGAGGCCCGGGTGGTCAACGATCCGCGGGTGCTTACCTGCGATGAGCCCGGCTGCCCGCATCCGCTGAAGGCCGCCGTCGTCACCCCGCTGAAGTTCCGGGGGAAGGTGGTCGGCACGTTCAAGCTGTACCGGGCCACCAACGCGCCCCTGCCCACCTATGTGGTGCGGCTGGCCGCGGGCATCGCGGCGCTCCTGGGCATTCAGATGGAGCTGGCCGAGTCGGAGCGGCAGCGGCAGCTCGTGGTGAGGGCGAGGCTGGAGGCGCTTCAGGCGCAGATTCGCCCGCACTTCCTGTTCAACGTGCTGAACACCATCATCATGTTCTCGCGCACCGACCCCGAGAGATCCCGGGAGCTGCTGGTCAACCTGGCCCAGTTCTTCCGCCGCTCGCTCACCACCCGGGGCAACATGAACACCTTCCAGGATGAGCTGGAGTACATCAACATCTACCTCTCCCTGGAGCAGGCCCGCTTCGGCGAGAAGCTCCAGGTGAAGCTGAAGGTGGACCCCCGGGTCACCGGCGCTTCCGTCCCCGTGCTGACCCTCCAGCCGCTGGTGGAGAACGCCATCGTCCACGGCCTGGCGCCGAAGGAGGACACCGGCGTGCTGGGCATCCGCGCGCGGCAGGTCGGCGATCACCTGCATATCCTGATCGCGGACAACGGGATCGGCATGGACCGGGAGACGCAGCGCCGGGTCTTCGAGGAAGGCTTCGGCACCAACATGGGGCTCGGCCTCACCAACGTGAATGAACGCCTGATCTCCCTCTACGGCCCGGAGTACCGGCTGCGCATCCGCAGCTCGCCCGGGCGGGGCACGGCCATTCGGCTGCGCATCCCGCTGCAGCAGGCAACTCAGGGGGATTGAGCCGCGTTTCACGTGACATCTCTTGGCGTTCACCGGTCCGTCGTCTACAATGGTGAGGAAAGAGTCCCTGCTGAGAAGGAGCGTAGGTTGCCAATGGTGCTGAGGGCCCTGATCGTTGACGACGAATACCCGGCCCGGATGGAACTGCGGTACCAGCTCAGCCAGTTCCCCGACGTCGAGGTCATCGGTGAGGCGACCAACGCTCGCGAGGCAATGACCCTGATCAACGCGCTGGACTACGACGTCATCTTTCTCGACGTGCAGATGCCGGGCATGACCGGCCTCGAGCTGGCCAAGAGCCTGAAGGGTCGCCCTGTCGTGCCGAAGGTCGTCTTCGTCACCGCCTATGAAAACTACGCGGTGTCGGCCTTTGAGATCCCGGCGACGGACTACCTGCTGAAGCCGATCGAGGCCGAGCGGCTGGCCGAGACGATTCAGCGGCTGCGTGAGGCCAAGGAGGGCGGCGCCGGCGACGGCCGGGGGGAGGCGGGCGATTCCGCGGACCGGTCCGCCGCCGAGAGCAAGCCGCAGCTCACGTTCCTCATGTGCGAGAAGGATGAGAAGCAGATCCCGCTGCCCCTCAATGAGATCGTCTACATCTTCTCCGAAGGCTATAACGTATACGTTCAGACCTACTCCGAGCGTCTTCTGACCCGCCACACCCTTCAGGAGCTGACGGAGCGGCTGCCCTCGTCGCAGTTCTTCCGCAGCCACCGTTCCTACTTGGTGAACATCTATCAGGTGAAGGAGATCAGTCCATACTTCAACGGAGCGTATATCCTAAAGCTGAAGGACAAGGAGCACTCCGAGGTGATCGTCAGCCGATCCAACGTCAAGCGCATGAAGCAGCTCTTTTCGATGGGCTGATGGGACATACGGGCCTGTTCGGTTCCCCGCGCGCCCCCAGTTGGGCGCGCGCATTTGGCCGTTCGGACCGGCAGGAGGAACGCAAGGTTTGGCGAAAAAGACCATGCCGAGGTGCGGAGAGGAGAGATGAACGTGGCCTACTTCGAGCGCCTGACCCCAACCCGCTGGCCGGCCGACGCGCACATCCAGACGCCCTGCGATCCGCTGGTCGCAGCGGCCGAGTTCAGCTATGCCAACCCTGACTTTTCAGGCCTTCTTGAGGTCAGCGTACAGGGGCTGGTAGGGGGGCGCCCGGTGCTCACGCCCGTTCTGGTGCAGGTCGACGGCCCTGGGCGCTGTCGGCTGGCTCCTCCCGACACCGGCGTCGTCGTGCCCACGCACGAACTCGTGTGAACACGAAAACAGCCGCCCTCCCACGCTGCGGGAGGGCGGCTTTTCTCATGCCCTATTTCAGGAGCCACGACTGGTCAGCCAGGACGAAGCCGTGATCCATCAGGCTGTAGGCCTCGCTGTACAGCCCGCTCCGGCTCTCGGCGCCGAGCAGCACGAGCAGCACCTCGCGGCCGTCGCGCCAGGCCGAGGCGACCAGCGTGTAGCCGGCCTTCTCGGTCCAGCCGTTCTTCACGCCCGTCGCCCCCGGGTACCGGAGCACGAAAAGGTTGCTGTTGGTGAGCAGCCGATTGCCGAAGGGGCCGGGGATCGTCCACTGCGGCGGGTACATGTAGGACCGGAACAGCGGGTTGTGGAGCCCCGCCAGGGAGATGATGGCCAGGTCCTCGGCGGTGGAGTAGGGATCCACCCAGTCGTCGAGCCCGGAGGAGGTGACGAAGTAGGTGTCGTGTGCGCCCAGCTCCGCGGCGCGCCAGTTCATGCGCTGGGCAAAGGCTTCCTCGGAGCCGGCGAGGTGTTCGGCGATGGCGACGGCGGCGTCGTTGCCCGATACCAGCATCAGCCCGTAGAGCAGCTCGCGCAGGGTGCGCTGCTCACCCGACCGCAGGTAGACGCTGGTGCCGGGCTGGTTGGCGGCGTTCCAGCTGACCGTGACCACCGCGTCCGGATCGCCCTGCTCGACCGCCAGGAGGGCGGTCATGATCTTGGTGGTCGAGGCGATCGCACGGGGGGTGCGGGCGTTGTGCTCGCTGAGCACGGCGCCGGTGGCCACATCCACCAGGATGAACGCGGGCGCGGCCACATCGGGCACGCAGGTGGTGCCGCCGGCGGAGCCCAGGGTGGCTGTGCGGGTGGCATCGGACCAGGAGAGGGGCACACCCAGGAGGTCCGCCACGTCGCGCGCGGCCACCAGCGGCCGGCCGCCGACCAGAAGCGGGGCGGCGGTGAGGGGGACCGGCTCATCGTTCAGGGTGGCATTCGTGGAATCCGGCGTGAGGACGAGCCTGCGGCCGCCCAGCTCCGCGGCGATCGCCGTGCCGTCGCCGGCGCGGCTGACCGAGCCGCCCAGGGCTTTCACCGTCTCCACCAGCGGAACGAAGGTCAGGCTGTTCACCAGCGGCACAGCCCCGATACAGCGCCCGCCGGCCTGAAGGTAGACCCGGTCCTCCAGCAAGTGGAGCAGCGGCTGAACCACCGGCTGGGTGTCCAGCGTGCGGGTGTAGCGGTTCGCGACCCAGCCGCGAACGCCGCCGGGCAGCGCCACCTCCGTCCACTCCGACCCCGGCTCCTCGCTGAGGATGTCGAGCCGGGTGCCCAGGGGCACCGTCGTCAGAATCGGGGCGGAGGTGCTGGGCTCCTGGCGCACATTCAGCGGCCCGTCGATGACCTCCAGCTGGCCCGGGGGCTGAGTCTTGACCGTGACGGTGCGCGTGGCGCCGTCGTAACCCACCTCGGCCCCGAGTCCTTCGGAGAGGAAGCGGAGGGGGATGTAGGTGCGATCGGCGATGAGCTGCGCCGGAACGTCCAGCGGGACCTCCTGCCCGTCCACCTGCGCGGTCATCTCACCGATCCTCAGGGATACCGTGCGCTCGCCCAGGGTGGCCGTGACCAGGTTGGGCGGCTCCCAGCCCACCTCCGCGCCGAGCGACTCGAGGTAGGCCCGCATGGGCACCAGCACGCGATCGTTCTGCAGAATCGGGGTCTGCGGAAGGTAAAGTTCCCGTTCATTCACATAGAGCGAGAGCGGCTGCGCGTCGGCCGCGAGGGCCGGCGCTCCGTTTACGAGCAGGGCCGTCGCCGCGAGCAGCGCTGCCACCTTATTGCGTATCGGCAAGGTGTGTCACCTCAATAACCATATCACTATGTGATTGGACGGGACGTGCCATATTTGGGTTCCGTCACTTCCGCAGGGTATTGGTGGAAAGGAGAAATCCTCCGCAACCGGCAGGTCGCGGAGGATTTCCTACACCGTGCCTCGGATGAGGGCCATCGCCTCGGCCCGGGTCGCTTCGCTGGTCTGGAACACGCCCCTCACCGCCGATGTGATGGTGGAGGCCCCGGGCTTGCGGACGCCCCGCATGGTCATGCACATGTGCTCGGCCTCCACAACGACGAGGACGCCCATCGGGTTCAGGTGCTCCATGAGCAGGTCCGCGATCTGCGAGGTCAGCCGCTCCTGGAGCTGCGGCCGCCGGGAGAAGTCCTCGACGATGCGCGCCAGCTTCGAGAGCCCCACCACCCGCCCGCTGCGCGGGATATACGCCACGTGCGCCTTGCCGAAGAACGGCAGCAGGTGGTGTTCGCACATGGATTCAAAGGAGATGTCCCGGACGATGACCATCTCCTCATGGTCCTCGTTGAAGATCGCCGAAAGCCGCTCAGCCGGGTCCCGGTGAAGCCCGGCGAACACCTCCTCGTAGAAATCGGCTACTCGCCGCGGCGTCTCCAGCAGCCCCTCCCGGTCCGGGTCCTCGCCGACCGCTTCCAGGATCATCCGTACCGCCTGCTGAATCTTTGCCTTGTCCACGGCCACCCGTGGTCACCGCCTTTCCGTGTCACGACGTCGCCGCCTGCCGGGGCGCGTTGAGGGCGGACTGCAGGGGTCCACCTCATCTTTGGACGGACGCTCTGTGTTGAGTGGTACTGCCTACATGAATGGTTCGCCTCCAGGAGGGCCCGGAGGCAC
>JAMNXV010000061.1 GCA_023623185.1 Bacillota bacterium | reverse complement strand
CGGTCCACCGCGACGCCGAGGGCGACACCGAGGTGGTGACGGTGCCGCTTCCGTGCCTGATCACCGCCCAGCAGGGCCTGAACGAGCCGCGGTACCCGTCCGTGCCCGGGATCATGAAGGCGAAGCGCAAGCCGATCACCCGGCTCTCCCCGGCGGACCTGGGAGTCGACGCCGCGCCGAAGACGGCCGTCACCTCGATCTACCAGGCCGAGCAGAACCGGCTCAACAAGATGCTCGCCGGCACGCCTGAGGAGCAGGCCCGGGAGCTGGTGCAGCTGCTCCGCAGCGAAGCGAAGGTTGTATAGGGGAGGGCGGAAGAGAAATGGCGCGCAATATCCTCGTCCTGGCTGAGGTTCGCAACGGGGCGATTCGCCCGGTCTCGTTCGAGTGCATCGCCGCCGGCAAGGAGATCGCCGAGGGCGGCAGCATCACTGCGGTGCTGCTGGGGCCGCAGGGGGTGGACGCGTCCGACCTGATCGCGCGGGGCGCGGACCGGGTAGTCGTGGTCAAGGGCGACCACCTGAAGGACTACACCCCTGACGGCTGGCTGTCGGCCCTGCAGCAGGTCTACCAGCAGGAGAAGCCCGATGTGGTCCTGATGGGGCACACCGGGATCGGCCGCGACCTGGCCCCCCGGTTCGCCATGCGCAACGCGGCCGGCATGATCAGCGACGCCATCGCCGTGAAGGTGGAGGGCGGCCAGGTGGTCTTCACCCGGCCCATCTACGCAGGCAAGGCCTACGCCACCCAGGTGGTGACCGAGGGGCTGACCGTGGCCACCATCCGTCCCAACAACGTCGCGGCTCTGGAGGCCGACGCCGCCCGCAGCGGCGAGGTGGCGGAGACCGAGGCCGCCCCGGCGGATCTGCGCACCGTCATCAAGGAGATCGTGCGGCAGGCCACCACGGGCGTTGACCTGACCGCCGCCAAGGTGGTCGTCGCCGGCGGGCGCGGCGTGCGGTCGGCCGACGGGTTCAAGCCGCTGTACGAGCTGGCGGAGGTCCTGGGCGGCGCCGTGGGAGCCAGCCGCGCTGCGGCGGACGCGGGCTACTGCGACTACGCCCTGCAGATCGGCCAGACGGGCAAGACCGTCACGCCCGACCTGTATATCGCCTGCGGCATCTCCGGGGCGATTCAGCACCTGGCCGGCATGAGCGCCTCGAAGGTGATCGTGGCCATTAACAAGGACCCCGAGGCGCCGATCTTCAAGGTCGCTGACTACGGCATCGTTGGGGACCTGTTCGAGGTCGTGCCGCTGCTGACGAAGGAGTTCAAGGCGCTGCTGGGGTAGTTCGTTCGACCTGGTTGCCCTGGCGAGTCCACAACTGAACGGAACTGTGAGGAGGGAGAGACTCGTGCCCAACGCGATCCGAAAGGCGGCGGTGCTGGGAGCCGGCGTCATGGGCGCCCAGATTGCGGCGCACCTGGCCAATGTGGGCATTCCGACCCTGCTGCTGGACATCGTCCCTCGGGAGCTTGCACCTGAGGAGGCTGCGAAGGGGCTGACCCTGGAGTCACCGGCGGTGCGCAACCGTCTGGCCACCCGCGCGCTGCAGACGCTGCAGAAGCTGAAGCCCTCGCCGCTCTACTCCAAGGACGTGCTGCGGCTGATCACCCCCGGCAACCTGGAGGACCACCTGCCCAAGGTCGCGGAGTGCGACTGGGTGGTCGAGGCCGTCATCGAAAACCTTGAAATCAAGAAGGACCTCTGGCAGCGGGTCGCCGCCTACCACCGCCCGGGGATGATCGTCTCCTCGAACACCTCCGGCATCTCGATTCAGGCCATGGTGGAGGGAACGCCGGAGACCTTCCGCCGTCACTTCCTGGGCACCCACTTCTTCAACCCGCCCCGCTACATGAAGCTGCTGGAGCTGATTCCCACGCCGGACACCGATCCCGACGTGGTGGCCTTCATGGCAGACTTCGCCGAGCGGGTGCTGGGCAAGGGCGTCGTGATGGCGAAGGACACCCCGAACTTCATCGGCAACCGCATCGGGGTCTACGGCATGATGGTCACGCTCGAGGAGATGACGCGGCTCGGCCTGACCCCCGACGAGGTGGACGCCCTGACGGGCAAGGCCATCGGCCGGCCCAAGTCGGCCACCTTCCGCACCCTCGACGTGGTCGGCATCGACACCTTCTGCCACGTGGCCGACAACTGCCGGGCCACCATCCCCGACCCGGAAGAGGCCAGGATCTTCACGATTCCCGAGCCGATCCGCGACATGGTGAAGCGGGGCTGGATCGGCCAGAAGGCCAGGCAGGGCTTCTTTAGGAAGGAAGGCGACCAGATTCTGACCCTCGACCTGGAGACGATGGAGTACCGGCCGCGCAAGAAGGCCAGCTTCCCGTCGCTGGAGGCCGCCAAGGCCAATCCCGACCTCCGCAGCCGCGTGCGCGCGCTGGTCTTCGCCAAGGACAAGGCGGGCGAGTTCCTCTGGGCCGTCACCAAGCGGACACTTCTGTACGCGGCGGAGAAGGTCGGGGAGATCGCCGACGACGTGGTCGCCATCGACAACGCGATGAAGTGGGGCTACAACTGGGAGCTCGGCCCCTTCGAGATGTGGGATGCCATCGGCCTGGAGCCGTCCATCGCCCGCATGGAGGCCGAGGGGCACGCGGTTCCCGAGTGGGTGAAGGAGGCGGCCCGGCAGGGCGGCTTCTACAAGCGGGAGTCCGGCCGCAGCTTCTTCATCAGCAGGGGCGAGTACACCCCCGTGCCCAGCAGCGAGCGCATCATCGACATCGGCGCCCTGCGGGAGGCCGGCCGGGTAGTGCGCGAGAAGAAGGGCGCGACCCTGCTGGATATGGGTGACGGCGTGCTGTTCATGGAGACGCACTCGCCCAAGTCAGCCATCGGCAACGACATCATCTACATGTGCCGTGCCGCGGCGGAAGAGCTGGCCAGCGGCAAGTGGAAGGGGCTGGTCATCGGCGCCAGGACCGAGAACTTCTGCGTCGGCGCCAACGTGGCGATCATGCTGCTGGAGGCGCAGGAGGAGGAGTGGGATGAGCTCGAGCTGATGGCCCGTGAGTTCCAGAACGCCTTCATGGGCCTGAAGTTCGCGCCGAAGCCGGTGGTGGTGGCCCCCTACGGCCTGACCCTGGGCGGCGGATACGAGCTGTGCGCCGTCGGAGACCGGGTCGTCGCGGCGGCGGAGTCTTACATCGGCCTCGTCGAGGTGGGTGTGGGCGTGATCCCGGGCGCGGGCGGCAACAAGGAGATGCTGATCCGCGGGCTGGAAGGCCTCCCGAAGGGTGCCCAGGTCGACACCCAGCCGATCCTCAACCGCATCTTCGAGATCATCGCCACGGCCAAGGTGGCCACCTCGGCCCGGGAGGCGCAGGAGATGGGGTACCTGCGGCCCACCGACGTGATCGTGGTCAACAAGGACCACCAGCTCTACGAGGCCAAGCAG
>JAMNXV010000142.1 GCA_023623185.1 Bacillota bacterium | reverse complement strand
CTTTGCGATGTATTGCTCCTACTTCGCATGGAACCCAAAGGTGGCCACTTATGTCAAGCAGCCCCTCCCACCGGAAGGTCCGGGGAATTTACACCACTACTTTGGACTCTAACTACAGGAGCGCCGTATTGACTCAAATGTCATCTGAGTCGTTCGTAATTAGCAGACCGCCGGACACTTTCGACGCCGTTAGGATCGCTTGCCTTCGATTTTCCCTGGCCCGTCGTTCGCCCTCCTTGACGAGAGTTCTAGTAATTTCCGACAGCAAGCCTAGTCTAGAGGGTCTTAAGCACATTCGAATAGCTGTTCCCTGAAAAGTACAACTCCAGAGCTGAAGGTCAGCGCCTTCCAAATGCATCGCATAATCGCCACTGCAGAGTACGAAACTGCCACCCATTTTGCAAATGCTACTAGTCATGAACAGACCAAACCCTGAGTTAGCCCAAATATCGTCAGAACGACGATAACGTGTACCGGAAATCCCAGGTTCAATCGCCAGGCGCAGAGCATCGGCATCATCTTCGACGCAAAGTCTCCTATTACGCGACAATCCTGCTCTAATCCCAACACCTTCGTCAAGAACCGCTACCTCCACTAAGTTCTTTGTTGGCCAATATTGACCTGCAACCCAGACACTATCTGCCTCACTATGTTCAAAAGTATTCCTCACGATTTCTCTGATGGCATACGTCAGGTGGTCCTCGAGGTTCCGCTGCCCGCGTGATAACACTCTTGCTAGTCTACGAGAGTGCCGTTCTATCGTTTCCCCCATGTGTTCCCGGTTTGCTCTGGCTTCAAGTTGGATGTCTTGCAACTGAATCTGAGTAATCGGCACATAGTTGGCATTTCCGGAGGCTTCACCGGGACACTTACCATAGTCCAATCCGATACTCTGGAAGAACCCCATGTGCGCTGCATAGTCTTTCCCCTGGAACCCCCAACCGAAGAACTCAGCACCGCGCCTCTCATGCATAAAGCGACGCAGTATCGCACCGAAAAGCAACATCCCGAACGGCCTGACGGTCGACAAACGGGAACAATCTATCAGGTACTTATCCGCCTCAGAAATCTCTGCCATCGCAACAGAAAACTCAGCAACTTGCTGCAGGTCTAACGTCGCAGGCACTCTGATGACGTGTTGCATTCTGCTCACCTCGTAGAGAAACAAGAGATCGACTTCCTATATTCTTGTCTTTCGACGTATTATTGATTCGCTCCCCTATATGATCCGGCGCTTACACGCCTAAGTCCTCCCGAACTTGCATGCGGTAACTAAGAATAGCCAAGACCCGTAAACGCAGCTAGTCCCGCGTCCACGGGTCTGACAGTCATTAATATCCCAAAGTTCACACTCGCACAGACTATCGAGTAGTACGAGCGCAAACCCCGACAACATCAACGCATAACAGAAAAGACGCACCGGAAGGAAATCCCCCTCCGGCGCGCCGCACCGCACTGGTTATGCGTACAGCGGGAACCGAGCCGTGAGCTCGTGCACCTCCGCCTTGATCCGCTCGAGGGCCGCCTCGTCGTCCCGGTTGGCGATCGCCCGGTCGATCAGGTCGGCGATCTGGACCATCTCCGCCTCCTTCATGCCCCGGGTGGTCATCGCCGGGGTGCCGATGCGGATGCCGCTGGTCACCATCGGCTTCTCGGGGTCGTTGGGGATGGCGTTCTTGTTCACCGTGATCGCGACCCGATCAAGGAGCTTCTCCGCATCGCGGCCGGTGATCCCCTTGGACCGCAGGTCCACCAGCATCAGGTGGTTGTCGGTGCCGCCGGTGACCAGCCGGTAGCCCCGCTCCACCAGGGCCTCGGCCAGGGCCTTGGCGTTCTTCACCACCTGGCCGCAGTAGGCCGTGTAGTCCGGGTCGGAAAGCTGCTTGAAGGCCACCGCCTTGGCAGCGATGATGTGCATCAGCGGACCGCCCTGCAGGCCGGGGAAGACCGCCTTGTCGATCTCCCTGGCGAACTCCTTCCGGCAGAGGATCGCCCCGCCCCGGGGACCGCGCAGGGTCTTGTGGGTCGTGGTGGTGACCACGTGCGCGTGTTCCACCGGGTTCGGGTAGTGGCCCGTGGCCGCGAGGCCGGCGAAGTGCGCCATGTCTACCATCAGGATCGCCCCGACCTCGTCGGCGATCTCCCGGAACCGCTTGAAGTCCAGCACCCGCGGGTAGGCCGAGTAGCCGGCCACGATCAGCTTCGGCCTGTGCTGCCGCGCCAGCTCCGCCACCGCGTCCATGTTGACCCGCTCGGTCTCAGGATCGAGCCCGTAGGGTACGAAGTTGTAGGTCTTGCCGCTGAAGTTCACAGGCGAGCCGTGGGTCAGGTGGCCGCCCTGGGCCAGGTTCATGCCCAGCACGGTGTCGCCCGGCTTCAGGAAGGCGAAGTAGACCGCCATGTTGGCATTGGCGCCCGAGTGGGGCTGCACGTTCACGTGCTCCGCCCCGAAGGCCGCCTTCAGCCGCTCCCGGGCGATGTTCTCCACCACGTCCACGAACTCGCAGCCACCGTAGTACCGACGGCCCGGGTAGCCCTCCGCGTACTTGTTGGTGAGCACGGTCCCCGCAGCCTCCAGCACCGCCGTCGGCACGAAGTTCTCGGAGGCGATCAGCTCGATGTTCCGCTGCTGCCGCTCCACCTCCTGCTGAATGACCGCAAACACCTCAGGATCATACCGCTTCAACGCATCCATTCCGTGAGCCCGCCCCCTGCTATTTTTTCATGTTCCAATTATCACATCCGTACTTCGTTTCGACAAGCATCTGCACATCTTTTTCTTCAGCCACCGTGAGCTTCCCCGGGGTCAGCGTCAGCCCGAGCCCCCGGGCGAAACCGGCCGCAAAGGCGTCGCGGGCCTCGGCATAGCTCACCTTCCGGCCCAGGGCCTCCGCCAGGGTCGTCGCCTTCGCGCGGAAGCGCGCCATGAGCCGCTCCGCAGGCACGCCCTCGGGTAGCCGCATCAGCCGAAAGAGCAGCGGCACGTCGATGTCCAGCAGGATCGACCCGTGCTGCAGGATCACCCCGTCGCGGCGCGTCTGGGCCGAACCGGCCACCTTGCGGCCGCCGACCTGCAGCTCGTAGGCCGAGGCCGTGTCGAAGCAGGCGGTGTGAAAGCCGCCGGGGTCCGCCCGCCGCGGGTCCCGGTCGCCCCCGGAGAGCTCCGCCCGCACGCCCAGCTCCTCCAGCCCGGCCAGCAGCCCCAGCGAGATCTCCCGGTACGTCTCGACGACGCCTCCCGGCAATAGCTCTTCCTGAATCACCACACTATATGTCAGCTCCATGTGGTGGAAGATCAGCCGGCCGCCGGTGGGCCGCCGCACGTAGCCGTAGCCGCCGGCGCGCACCGCCTCCAGATCGACCTCCTCCCGCATGGACTGGAAGTAGCCGATCGAGACCGCCGCAGGCTCCCAGCCGTAAAAGCGCAGGGTGGGCGGCACCTCGCCCCGCCCGTGGGCCAGGGCGATCGCCTCGTCGATGGCCATGTTCTCCGGCCCCGGGCGGTGCCCGGTGTCCAGAAGCCGCCAGTTCGTCTCCTTCAGCGCCATGCGTCACAACACCGCCGTAAGTTGCCATTTCCTTGCGCAAAGGCGGGTGGGGCGTGCCCTCCGGCACCCCCCACCCTCCTCACGTCAGCACGGGTTTGCCCGGTAGCGCAGGTTCGGCCGTCTGGCCGCCAGCGCTTCGTCCAGCCGCCCCACCGGGGTGGTGTGGGGAGCGGACTTCACGTGCTCCGGATTGGACCTGGCCTCGTCGTGGATGCGGATCATCGCGTCGATGAAGCGATCCAGGGTGGCCTTGTCCTCCGTCTCGGTGGGCTCGATCATCAGGGCCTCCTCCACGATCAGCGGGAAGTAGATCGTGGGCGGATGGATGCCCTCGTCCAGCAGCCGCTTCGCCACATCCAGCGTCTTCACGCCGGTCTCCTGCTTCAGGGTGCGGGCCGACAGCACGCACTCGTGCATGCAGTGCCGGTCTACATAGGGTTCGTAGTACTGCTTCAGGCGCGCCAGCACGTAGTTGGCGTTGAGCACCGCGTACTCGGAGACCTCCTTCAGCGCCGGGCCGTGGGCCAGCACGTAGGCGTAGGCCCGCACCACGACGCCGAAGTTGCCCCAGAAGCCGTGCAGCTTGCCGATGGACTGCGGGCGGTCCCAGTCGAGCACGTACCGGTCGTCCTTCTTCTCCACCACCGGCACCGGCAGGAAGGGCTCGAGGAAGGACTTGATGCCCACCGGGCCGCTGCCGGGCCCGCCGCCGCCGTGCGGGGTCGAGAAGGTCTTGTGCAGGTTCAGGTGGACGACGTCGAACCCCATATCGCCCGGCCGGGCGTAGCCCATGATGGCGTTCAGGTTCGCGCCGTCGTAGTAGCAGAGCCCGCCCGCCTGGTGGACGATCTCCGTGATCTCCTTCACGTGGGGGTCGAAGAGACCCAGGGTGGACGGGTTGGTCATCATGAGCGCGGCCGTCTTCGGCCCGACGACCTCCCGCAGCGACTCCACGTCGATGGAGCCGTCGGGCAGTGACTTCACCGGGACGACCCGGTAGCCCGCCATCGCCGCGGTGGCCGGGTTGGTGCCGTGGGCCGAGTCGGGCACGATGACCTCGTCGCGCTCGCCCTCGCCCCGGGACTCGTGGTAGGCCCGGATCAGGAGGATGCCGGTCAGCTCGCCCTGCGCGCCGGCCGCCGGCTGGAACGTCATCCGGTCCATCCCGGTGACCTCGCAGAGCCAGCCCTCCAGCGTGTGGAGCAGCTCCAGGTTGCCCTGCACCGTCTCATCCGGCTGCAGCGGGTGCGTGAGAGCAAAGCCCGGAATGCGGGCCGCCTCCTCGTTGATCTTCGGGTTGTACTTCATCGTGCAGGAGCCCAGGGGGTAGAAGTCCACGTCCACCCCGTGGTTCAGCCGGCTCAGCTGCGTGAAGTGGCGGACGACCTCGATCTCGGAGAGCTCAGGCAGCGCCGCCGGGGTCTGGCGGATCAGGTCCGCCGGAATCGCCTCGCTGAGCTCGACCGTCGGCACATCCGGCGCGGGGAAGGTGACCGCCCGCTTGCCGGGGGTCGACTTCTCGAAGAGCAGCGGTACGAGGGCCATCCTACTTCACCTCCCCGAGCGCGGACACGAGGCGGTCGATCTCCGCCCGGGTCCGCTGTTCGGTGACCGCGAAGGTCACGGCGCCGGCTGCCCCGTCCAGGATCTCCGGGTAGGCCGCTCCGGCATCCAGGCCGCCCAGGATCTTCTGCGTCAGCAGGTGCCGGCTCACGTCCGCGGCAGAGGCCGGGGCCAGCGCCGTAAACTCCTTGAAGAAGGGCGCGTCGCCGGCCAGCCGCCACCCGGGCAGCTTCGCGATCTGCTGGGCCGCGTAGTGCGCCTTCTGGAGCGACAGGTTCGCGACCTCCCTGAGCCCCTCCTTGCCCACCAGGGCCAGGTACACCGTCGCCGCCAGGGCGATGAGCGCCTGGTTGGTGCAGATGTTGGAGGTGGCCTTTTCCCGCCGGATGTGCTGCTCGCGTGCCTGCATGGTGAGCACGAAGCCCCGCTGGCCGCGGGTGTCCACCGTGGCGCCGGCGATGCGGCCGGGCATCTTGCGGGCGAACCGGTCCCGGGTCGCCAGGATGCCCAGGTACGGCCCCCCGTAGGAGAGGGGCACGCCGAGCCCCTGTCCCTCGGCCACCACGATGTCGGCCCCGTAGTGGCCCGGGGCCTCCAGGATGCCCAGGGAGACCGGATCTACGGCCACCACGAAGAGGCCGTTCTTGGCATGAACCAGGGCCTCGATCTCCCGCACCTCCTCCAGGTAGCCCAGGTAGTTGGGCATCTGGAGCAGGAGGCCGCCGACCTCGTCGGTCATCAGGGCCTCGAGCCGGTTCAGGTCGAGCGTCACGCCGTCCAGCGGCACCTCGATCAACTCGACGCCGATGCCGTGCATGTAAGTCTGCACGACCCGCCGGTACTGCGGGCTCACGGAACGGGCGACCAGGAGCTTGGACCGGCCGGTCTGGTTGACCACCATGCCCGCGGCCTCGGCCAGGGCCGAGGCGCCGTCGTACATGGAGGCGTTGGAGAGGTCCATGCCGGTCAGCTCGCACATCAGCGACTGGTACTCGTAGATGGCCTGCAAAACGCCCTGAGAGATTTCGGGCTGGTACGGAGTATAAGCGGTGAGGAACTCACCCCGGCGCAGCACCGCGTCAACCGCGGCGGGCACGTAATGGTCGTACGCGCCGCCGCCCAGGAAGCAGGCATACTCCGCCGTGTGGACGTTCTGAGCAGCCAGCTCCCGCATGTGAGCGAGCAGTTCCATCTCCGTGAGCGCCGGGGGCAGGTTGAGCGGCCGGTTCAGGCGCACCTCTGCCGGGATGTTGGCAGCGAAAAGCTCCTCGGTGGAACTGACGCCGATCTCCCGCAGCATGGCCGCCTTGTCGGCCTGCGTAATCGGGATGTAGCGCATTTAGCCCTCCTTGGTGAACGCCTCGTAGGCCGCCGCATCGAGCAGGCTGTCCAGCTCCGACGGGTCGGCCAACTCGATCTTCAGAATCCAGCCCTCGCCGTAGGGATCCTGGTTGATCAGCTCCGGCGAGTTCTCCAGCGCGGTGTTGATCTCCACGACCTTGCCCGACACGGGGCAGTACAGATCCGACACGGTCTTGACCGACTCCACCACACCGAACTGCTCGTTCTGCTTCAGCTCACGACCGACCTCGGGCATCTCGACGAAGACCACGTCGCCCAGCTGGTCCTGGGCGAACCAGGTGATGCCCACGACGCCGATGTTGCCCTCAACCCTGATCCACTCGTGCTCCTTGGAGTACTTCAGATCCGCCGGTACGTTCGCCATTTTCCGCGTCCTCCCTGTGCGTAGTTCTCGCCTTTGTCGATCAACGCTTATGCGGAGACCGGTAGAAGGGGGTCTCCACGACCCGTGCCTTCAGGGCCCGGCCCCGAATGATGACCTCCACCTCGGTTCCCACGGCGCTGTGGGCGACGGGGACGTAGGCCAGCGCGATGTTCTTCTCCAGCGTCGGAGAGAAGCTGCCGGTCGTCACCTCGCCGACCACCTCGCCCCCCACGGCCACCGGGTAGCCCTGCCGGGGGATGCCCCGGTCGATCATCTCGATCCCCACCAGCTTGCGGGTCAGCCCCTGCTCCTTCAGCCGGGCCAGCGCCTCGCGGCCGATGAAGTCTACGCCCTTCTTCAGCTTCACCGCAAAGCCGAGGCCCGCCTCCAGCGGGTTGTGCTGCTCGCCGATCTCGTGGCCGTAGAGCGGCAGCCTCGCCTCGAAGCGGAGCGTATCCCGGGCGCCCAGGCCGCAGGGCAGAAGCCCCTTCTCCTCGCCCGCCTCCAGCAGCACCTCCCACAGGCCGGCCACATCTTCGGCCTTCACGTAGATCTCGAAGCCGTCCTCGCCGGTGTACCCGGTGCGGGAGATCACCAGGCTCTGCACCCCGGCCACGGTGACGCCCGTGCTCAGGCTGAACGGGGCCATCTGCGACAGCACCGCCCCCGGCGCCAGCGGCTGCAGGATCTCCTCCGCCAGCGGCCCCTGCAGGGCCAGCAGGGCGATCTCATCCGACCGGTCGATGAGCTCCAGGTTGGTGAGTCCAGCCCGCTCCCTGGCGGCGTTGATCCACTCCCAGTCCTTCCGGGTATTGCCGGCGTTGACCACCAGCCAGTAGCGGTGCTCGCCCAGCCGGTAGATGAGGATGTCGTCGACGACGGTGCCGTTCTCGTAGCACATCAGCGCGTACTGCACCCGCCCGACCGCCAGTTTGGCGGCGTCGTTGGTGCTGATGAGCTGGATCAGGTCCAGCGCCTGGGGACCCCTCACCTCAAACTCGCCCATGTGCGACACGTCGAAGAGGCCGGCCGCCTGCCGCACGGCCCGGTGCTCCTCGATGACGCCGGAGTACTGCACCGGCATCTCCCAGCCGCCGAAGGGCACCATGCGCGCGCCCAGCTTCAGGTGCAACTCGTACAGGGGCGTCCGTTTCAGCGACTCGTTCACTGCCACACCTCGCTTCCGCTTGCTTAGTCTTGCCAACTCGCCGGGGGGGTTACTCCACCCCCGGGCGTGGAAAAGGGGACAGCCCCTGCACCCGGGCCGCCGCCCGCCGTGAGCTCTGTCCCCGGTGGTTCAGAGTCGTCTTGGGGGGTCTATGGGGATTGACGGTAACTGTATTCCCTACCGATATCCAAGACTCCTGCTATGCCATGATCCTCACGACGTCCCCGGGCTGCGTCCCTCCCGCCGCCCCGGCCGGAATTTCGAGCACGGCCCGGGCCCCGGCCACCAGCGGGCTGACGCGCCACGGCGGGAAGGCTCGCAGGACGCGCAGGACACGGCCCTCCGGATCCATGAAGACCAGGTCCAGGGGGAAGCGCATGAAGTGGGTGTGCACCTGGCGGCAGGGCTCCAGCCAGAGCCCCTCGCCCGGCTCCAGCCGGGGGCGGAACATCAGGCCCATGAGCCGCAGGCGGAAGGTATCGGCCCGGCGAATGCGGTCGCCCAGGACGAGGCCGCGGGTGAGGTTGCGGACGATCACAGGCGGTCGACCTCCCGTTTGAGCGGTGAGCAGTGGGCTGTGGGCTGTGGGCAGTGGACGGTGAGCGGTGAGCAGTGGGCTGTGGGCAGTGGACGGTGAGCGGTGGGCGGTTGGGGTCTGGCGGTGGCGTACAGCGAAGTGTTCGGTGAACGTCATTCCATTTCCTGCCATGAGCGTGACTGATCTCAGCACCGCCGGTGCTGGTCCCGGCGGCGTGACGACGCTGCGCCTTGACCAGAGCCATGCCGGGCACACCACTGTGCCCGGCATGGCTCATCCAGGTACGCCGTTGTACCCGCAGCGCGGCACCTCGTTGTGCCTCTGGTGCGGCAGGCGCCCCGTTGCGCCGCCGCACCGGTTCACTGCCCGTTCGGGCACGCCGTTGTGCCCGTCATTCCCCCGCTTCCGGCCGCCAGACCCGCGGCTCATCCACGGTCCGCTCGCCGTCCCACCGGAGCAGGACCACGGCGCCGGGAGGAACCCGCCAGTCCCAGAGCCCCCTGCCGGTCAGGTGGGCAAGCACCGTGCGGATCACACCGCCGTGTGTGACCACGACGGCCCCGTCCTGCCGGGGCAGGGCGGCCAGGGCCCGGCTCCGCAGCGACGCCAGGCTCTCCCCGCCCGGGGGCGGCGCGTGCTCCGGGTCGGCCAGCCAGGCGGCGAGCTCCTCGGGCCACTGCCGGGCGATCTCCTCGTACGTCAGGCCGGAGAAGCGCCCGAAGTTCAGTTCCCGCAGCCTTGGGTCGGGCGCGGGCGTGAGCCCCGTGGCCCTCCCGATCCGCTCGGCGGTCTGGCGGCACCGCATGAGGTCGCTGGTGCGCACGCCGGTGAGCCGAAACCGGCTCAGGTAACGCGCAGCCGCTTCCGCCTGAGCGAGCCCCTCTGCGCTGAGCGGGTGCTCCTCCCATCCGACGTACCGCCCTTCCGCGTTGGCAGCCGTCGCGCCGTGGCGCACCAGGAAGAGCGTGCAGGTCACGGCGCCTCCTCCTCCAGGATGCTGCGCAGCAGGGCGATCAGCCGCCGGTTCTCTGGCCGGGTGCGCACAGCAAGCCGCATGTGATGCTCCGTCAGCCCGGCAAAGGAGCGGCAGTCGCGTATCAGCACACCCCGGGGTCCCAGCCGCCGCTGGATCTCGTGGGCGGGCAGCGGCGCCCGCACCAGCACGAAGTTGGCAGATGGCGGATAGACGATAAACCCCGGCAGGCTCGCCAGCTGCTCGGCGAGATAGGCCCGTTCCACGGCCACCCAGTGCCGGGTGCGGGCGGCGTAGGCCTCATCGCTCAGGGCCGCGAGCGCTGCGGCCTGCGCCAGGCTGTTCACGCTCCAGGGGTCGCGCGCCGCGTCCAACTCGGCCACCATCCAGCGCGGGGCCACCGCATACCCGACCCGCAGTCCGGGCAGGGCGAAAAACTTCGTGAGCGACCGCACCACGACCAGGTTGCAGCGGTAGGGCACACGGGCGATCACGGAGCCGGCCTCGCCCGCGGCTGTGAGGTCGATGAAGGCCTCGTCGATGAGCAGGGTCGCCTCCGTCCGCTCGGCCGCCCGCAGGAGCTGCTCCGGCGTGAACAGGTGGCCGGTGGGATTGTGGGGGTTGCAGATGATCCACCAGTCCCCCCGCCGCAGCTGGGGCGGCGGATCGGTGCGGTCGTGCGCGACGGGCAGCAGCTCGGCCCCGGCAGCCCGGGCGGCGCGCGCGTACTCCGCAAAGCCGGGTTCGGGCAGTGCCACCCGGAAGCCTGACGCCAGGCGGAGCAGCAGGTACAGCACCTCCGCCGCGCCGTTTCCCACCAGCACCATCGACTCGTCCAACTGATGGCGCCGGGCCAGGGCGGCCCGCAGCCGGCGGGCGAATGGCTCGGGGTAGTGCGCGACTCCGGCGAGGGCCGCCTGCGCCGCGGCCACCGCGCCCGCGGGCGGGCCCAGCGGGTTGATGTTGGCGCTGAAGTCGCAGAAACCCCCGGGCGGCTCGCCCCAGCGGGCCCGCGCCACAGCCAGGTCGCCGCCGTGCAGGGTCATCATCCTGTCCACCTCCCTGTCTGCAGAGCGAAGCAGGCGATCGCCGCCAGTTCCGCCAGCTCGCACAAGGCTCCGTAAGTGTCGCCGGTCAGGCCGCCGAGTCGCCGCGAGAGCCACCGCCCGCCGGCCAGACCGACCCCGAGGGCGGCGAGCCACGCGCCCAGCCCCCGCAGGGCGGAGACCGTCACGGCTGCCGTCAGGCCCGGCGGGGCTGCCGGGCTCTGCCCCCACCACGCCAGGAGCCCCGGCACCCCGACAGCCAGCGTGAGGCCGCCCAGAAGCGCCCCGGCCAGCTGCGCCCCGCCCACGTGCCGGCCGAAGGCGGCGCCCATCCCTTCGGCACGGGCGGGCGGCCAGCGCACCGCCGCCAGGGGGATCACCATCCGCCCCACGGCCGGGGCCACCAGCAGGGCGGCTGCTGCCCGCGGCGGTGTCAGCTCCAGCAGCAGGGCCCACCGCAGCAGCAGGGCCAGGGCTCCCGCCGCTGCGCCCATCACGCCGACCCGGGAATCTTTCATGATCTCCAGCATCCGCTCGCGGCTCCGGGCGGAGAGCAGCCCGTCGGCGGCGTCCATCAGGCCGTCCAGGTGGACCGCACCGGTCGCACCGAGGCCCGCGGCCACGGCCGCGACGCCCGCCACGGCAGGCCCGAAGAGCAGCCTGCCCGCAAGCCAGGCGATCAGGCAGATGGTTCCCACCAGCAGGCCCACCAGGGGGAAGAACCCCGCCGCGCGGCCGAGATCCCGCATGTAGTCCGGGGTCTCAATTCGGCCCATGGGAATCCGGGTCAGAAAGGAGAGCGCGATGCGCACCCGGTCACCCCCTCACGCCAAGAACCAGAGCGTCAGCGCCCCGAGGCCCGTCCCGAGCAGGGTCGCCAGCCACATCCACCGCACCGCCTGCACGATGTGACCCGGCTGCAGCATCTCCAGCGGATCGCCCATGTGGGCCCGCCGCTCCGGCCTCCCGCCGTAGTGGTTGAGGCCGCCCAGCTGCACCCTCAGCAGGGCCGCCATCGCCGCCTCCGGCCAGCCGCTGTTGGGGCTGGGGTGGCGCGGCGCGTCCCGCAGGGCGATGCGGAGGGCCTTCGGGCTCAGGCCGGCCAGGGCCAGCAGCAGGGCGCTGAGCCGGGCAGGCGCCAGGTTGACCAGATCATCCAGCCGGGCGGAGGCCCAGCCGAACTCCAGGTAGCGCTCGTTCCGGTGGCCGACCATCGAATCCAGGGTGTTGGCGGCCTTGTAGGCCATCGCCAGCGGCGCGCCGCCGACCAGCCCCCAGAAGAGCGGCGCGATCACGCCGTCGCAGGTGGACTCGGCCACCGTCTCCACGGTCGCCCGGGTGACCTCGGCGGCGTCCAGCCCGGCCGTGTCCCTGCCGACGATGTGCGCCACCCGGCGCCGCGCCTCGCTGAGGTCCCCGGCCTTCAGCGGGCGGTAGACCGCCAGTGCGTGATCGGCCAGAGAGCGGGCCGCCAGGCAGGTGCTGAGGAGCCAGACCTCGGCGGCCACACCGAGCCAGGGATGCAGGGCCGCGGCCAGCCGGATGAGCCCCCAGGTGAGGCCCCAGGCCGCGGCCGGCAGCAGGAGGGCCAGCAGCATCCCGGCCGCCCGCAGCGGCAGCCGCGTCCGCCGCAGTCGCGGCTCGGCCCACGCAATCACCCGGCCCATGAGCGCCACCGGATGGGGCAGCCGGGCGGGATCGCCCACCGCCGCGTCCACCGCGAGGGCCGCCAGCGGCAGGTACCAGGGCGCCGCGGGAAACATTTCCGCCACGCTCACTCCGGGATCACCGTGCCGATCCGCCTCAGATCGACGGCGATACCGGCCACGCAGGCGTAGACCTGGTCCGCCTCCCGCGCCAGCCACTGATTCAGCCGACCCTGGGCGTCGCGGAAGAGCCGCCCGAGCCGGTGCTCGGGCACCAGCCCCGCCCCGACCTCGTTGGACACGGCGATGAGCAGCGCGCCGCGCTCACGGGTCAGGCTGAGCAGCTGCGCCAGCTCCTGCCGGGCCCGGGCTTCGAACCCCTCCTCCCCCTGCAGCAGGTGGTTGGAGATAAGCAGGGTCACGCAGTCCAGCAGCACCGCATCCGCCGGCGCCTCGTGCAGGGCCTGCGCCAGGGCGGCCGCCGGCCTGAGCTCTTCCTCCACCGTGCGCCAGTGGGCCGGACGGCTCGCCCGGTGCCGGGCGATGCGGTCGGCCATCTCCGCATCGCCCGCCCGGCCGGTGGCCAGATAGACCACCCGCCGGAACGGCGAAGCCAAATGCTCCGCCCAGCGGCTCTTGCCGCTCCGCGCGCCGCCCAGCACCAGAATCACACCCGCCATGCGCATCGCCTCGCTCCCTTCGGGAAAGCGCCCCATCGGCCCGGTCACTGCTCGAAGAGCTCCGGGTGGAGATTCCGGGCGAACCACTGGAGCCCCTGAATCAGGCGGGGGCCGGGGCGCACCACGATGTTCTCATCCGGCAGCCCCAGCACCCGGCCTTCCTTCACCGCCGCGATCGATTCCCAGCCAGGCCGCTCCCGGGCCTCCCGGGCCGCGGCCTCCGACGCGGCGACGATGATGTCGGGGTCTGCGGATACCAGTTCCTCCAGCGAGATAACCGGCCAGGGCTCGCCGGCGAAGGATGCGGCGTTGGTGCCGCCGGCGATGCGGATCATGTCGTCGATGAAGGAGCCCGGGCCGGCGGTGGTGATGGGATCGTGCCAGACCTGGTAGAACACCACGGGCCTGTTCTCCGCCAGCGCGGCCTTCCCGGCGATGGCCTCCACCTCACGCTGCATGTCCGCCACGAGCGCCTCCGCGGCCTGCTGGGCGTTCACCACCTGGCCCAGGGCGAGGATCCCCTCGTACAGCTCCTCAAAGTTGGAGGGGTTCAGCACGAAGGTGGTGAGCCCATAATCGTTCTCCAGCTTCTCTCGCGCCTCCACGGAGCCGCTGGTCAGGAGGAGCAGGTCGGGCTCCAGCGAGATGATCTTCTCGTAGTCGGGCGGGTAGAAACCGCCGATGGACTCGATCTCCTGCGCCTCGGGGGGATAGTCGTCCCAGTCGGAGCGCCCGACCAGCAGGTCGCCCTTGCCGAGCGCGAACATCAGCTCCGTGTTGGAGGGGGCGACGGAGATCACCCGCCTCGGCTCGGCGGCGATGGTCACCTGCCGGCCGGCGCCGTCCGTAATCGTGAGGGGGTAGGCCGTCTGCCGGGGTTCGGCCTGCCCGGCGCTCCCCGTGCCGGCCTCCCGGTCTGCGGGCTGGTCGCTCGACTCAGCCGCCGGGGCTGCGGGCGGGCTGTCCGGGCTCACCGCCGTCTGGCGGCCTGCGCAGCCTGTCAGGATGCCGACCACGAGCAGAAGGGAAAGCATGAGGGCTGCCAGCGAACGCTTCTTCATGGGATGTACCTCCATAAGTCCACTGTTCTACTTAAATGAAGATGCCGCTGAGGGCTGGTAAGCAGATCCGCCAACCATCGTCCTATCGAAGCTGCGCGACGACCGCCCACGGCTGGGTGAGCGTGAGGGCCAGCCCCTGCAGGGCCGACGGCGCCGCCGCGACCAGCAGACAGGTGACCGGACCCGCCGACTTCCCGAGGGGGAAACCCGCTTCCGCCGGGGCCCACTCCACCTCCAGCCCCGCGCTGGCGGCGAGATCCTCCGCCTCGGCGCGGATCCCACGGGAGCCCACGGGCAACAGGTCGTGCACCAGCGGGTCGCCGGCGAGCCGCCGGACCAGGGGAAGATCGGGCAGTTCGGGGTCATCGAGCCGCACCTCGGCCCCGACCTTCGGCCGCCCGATGGCGACGACCAGATCGCCCGGCCGCGCCGTGCGCAGCGACCGGCCCGGGGCCAGGTAACCGATGGCGGTCACCCCCAGGCCCGTCTGGACCGTCGGAATGTTCTTCTCGAAGGAGCCGTTGATCTGGTCGGCGGAAAGGCCCGCCAGGGCCGCCTCGTCGCAGATGCCCTGCAGGATCTCCCGCCCGGTGGGATCAGGCTCCACGCAGGTGTTGTTCACCAGGTGGAGCGGCTGCGCGCCGGCGGCGAGCAGATCCATGAGGGCCACCCGGGCAGTGAACCGCCCGATGACGTACCCGGCCACCCGAATCACGTCGCGCTCCTTCGGCCCGATGCCGCCGGCGGCATCGCAGGCGATGACCAGCCGGCCGCCGCACGGCAGGTCCACCAGGGTCAGGTCCCGCCACCTCATCCCTCGACCCCCGCCCGCCTCAGGCCCAGCACCACCAGCAGCGCGACGGCTGCGTTGGCTCCCGCAGCGACGGTGAGCGGGAGGGCCAGGGCCGCGAACAGACCAAGCCCCAGCGGGTTTGGCAGCAGAGCCAGCAGGGCCGGTGCCAGGATGCCGTTGGCCACCACCAGCGCCGCCGCGCCGGCCACCAGACCGAAGCGCCGGGCTGCAAGCCCGCCCAGGCAGCCCACGCCGGCCATGGCCGCGGCGGTGGCCAGATGAAACGGCAGGGTGAGCGGAAAGCCGGTGACGGCCGCCACAGCCACATGCCCCAGACCGCAGATCAGGGCGCCGGCCGCGGGGCCCATGAGGAGCGCAGCCACGAAGCCGGCCATCGCGTCGAAGGCGATGGAGCTCGGCCCCAACTTGATGTAGGCGCCCAGCACGCTGAGGGCCAGCAGGATTCCGAGCCTCACCAGGGTGTTTGTCCTCGCCAGCAGCACGAGCAGACCTCCTCTTTCCAGTAGCAATCGCTTGGTGGGCACGCCGTTGTGCCCGTACTCGACGGCGCCTCGTTGCGCCCTGCTTTCGCCGGTGCCAGTCCGGCAGGCTACTGTGCTCCGATGCTTTGGTGCTCCGATTCCGCTGGTCGTCGTCAGGTGTTCCAGGGGCACGCCGTTGTGCCCGGCCTCTCAGGCACCGCGCTGTGACCGAGAGACCGATAAAGAAAACCCCCGGGCTCAGCCCGAGGGAAAGAAATGACAGATCGAACGCATGGACAGCCATGCGAACGCCTCACCCTTTCACCCGAGGGTCGAGCAGCGCCAGCGCGGCAGGCAGGTTTCCTGACTCCGGATCCTCGCCGCCCCTCCGCCTTCCCGGCCTTCGGGCCAGTGGCACATCCCGAGGGGCGACTCCCCGTCACAGTGGCGGGACCGTGCCGGACTTGCACCGGCTTCCCTTTTAACTCCCGACCGCAGGGTCGGGAGCACCTGCCGCTGTTTCCTCTATGCAGTTGCCCTCCCAAACCGGCACGCTGTTGTGCCCAGAACCCGCATGGGTCGTTCCCTGCGTCCGGCACCTCGCCGCACCGGAGCGCCCGCCCGTCACCGTTGCCGGGCAAGCAGCTCCAGCACCTGGTCCACCCGGGCGTGCCGGCGCACGTGGTCGGCCAGCCGGTCCAGGGCCCCCTCCCGCGCCGCAGCGGACGGCGCCGGGGCGCTCACATCGGTCAGGCCCGCCGAGTCCTCCTCATCGAGGCCCAGGTCGGCCAGGTAGGGAATCACGCCGATCACCGGCAGGCCGGTGCGCTCCTCCAGCCAGCGCACGCCGTCCTCGAAGAGCGAGGCGTCGCCCCGGAAGCGGTTGATCACCAGCCCCTTCACCCGGGCCCGCTCGGCCGGGGGCAGCAGCTCCAGGGTGCCCACGATCGAGGCGAACACCCCGCCCCGGTCGATGTCGGCCACCAGCAGCACGTCGGCGTCCAGCAGTTCCGCGGTCTTCATGTTGGCCAGGTCACGGTCCCGCAGGTTCACCTCCACCGGCGAGCCGGCCCCCTCGGCCACAATCACCTCGAACTCTGCCTCCAGCCGGGCAATGGCCTCCCGCACCGCCTGCAGGGCCACAGTGTGCAGATCGGCCGTGTACTGCTGCCAGGCCATCTCGCCCAGCGACCGGCCGTTGACGATCACCTCGGAGCGGAGCTCCGTCCGGGGCAGCAGCATCACCGGGTTCATCTCCACCCGGGGGGCCACCCCCGCCGCCTGCGCCTGCATGGCCTGCACCACGCTGATGCGCAGCCCGCCCTCGATCTCCGTCGCGGC
>JAMNXV010000060.1 GCA_023623185.1 Bacillota bacterium | reverse complement strand
GAAGCTGTACGCCCATGACCCGAGCCTCGGCCGTCCTGAACTTTTGCCGCTGAGTGCCGACTAGAGCAACTACAATGCTGGAACCCGATTTACACCACTTGACGGGACTTGATCAATCCCTGTCACGTGACACTGTGTCAAATGTATTTTTGAAATATCGCACAGATAAGGGGGGTAAGCCATGCGGATCCGCGAGTCTATTGTTTCGGCTGGATTGGCTATGTTGCTGACAGCGGCACCTGTTCTTGCAGCCACCTATATCGAAGAGCCGGCGCCTAACGGGGGAAATACCTACAGGGCCGTACTGGATCCAGACACGTTCGCCGTCGCGGACAACGTTGATTTCAGCACCAGAGCTGCTAAGGCAGTTCAGAAAACAAGCGGACCGAGTTGAAGTGATAGTCACGCTCACTGTTCTGCTAGAGCAGGGATGCAAACATCCCTGCTCTCACTTCGATCGAGGGGTGTCGGCAGATTGCGTTTTCGACGCATTGCCACCGTAACCGCTTGTGTTATCGGTGTCATCCTACTGACCACTCAGTTAGCCAATCTGGGCATCAACCGTGCTCCTGCCGCAGTGGAACAGCACCTGACGCAGGACCCAAGGTTTCAACGCCGGACTCCTGGGTCACGATCAGTCCCGATTCCACCCGGCATCGGTTCGGCTTGGGGCATGAGGGTCCTGGATAATGACGGCAACTTCCTTAATCCGTTGGAACCTATCACGACGTCCGATCAAGTGGTTGATTTCTTCGTGTCGTTCGTGAACACGACAAATGAGATCGGAGATTTCAAGCTGCTTATTTTTATGAACTATGAACTTGCATCGTTCATCCTTGATGGTTCAGGAGACGGCATCAAAGAGTATCGGTTTCACATGGAGCCCATGACCATCCTTGATATTCCGGTAACGCTTCACCTCCCACTATCGCAACATGACTCTGTGCTTAGTTTTGTAATAGTTCGTATCCCGCCCTCAGCTCCCCTTGATGAGCCACCCCCAGTGTTCTTCACCCAACACCTGCGATACCTGGTCAGGTCAAGCGCCTTTGGGGAGTTGTCCATTCCTACCGTGGCCGAAGACCTTGTGTCGAGTGTAGACGATAATCAGGGGTTGGATTACGAGTTGATACCCGTAGGATCTGAAATGTCGATGCCATGGCTCTTGACTGTCGAGCAAAATCACTTTCTTGATCTGAGGTTGAAGCTCCGCGACTTACCTGGCCACCACCTAACGATGGTGCTGTTGGATGATTCCCCGATACCATTGCGTTCAGAACAGTCGTTTATTTACTGGCGCAGCGAACCGGGGCGACAGTATGAACATACATTCCGGCTTCCAGCACCGACCAAGGCGGGCCCGCATCGACTTTACGTCCTATCATTTCGGGAGCCCTACACGATTTCCCCCGAGACCCTTGATGAACAGACATCTATGCTTTACACATTGGAGGTCCGGACAGCGCCTCAATCATTCCCAGCCCAGTGAGTCATGGCCTGGAAAACCAAGGGGAGATCGGTGAGATGCTTACCTGGCGACAAGTGTGCAGCCTGGCGCTCTGGAACCTCGGTCGTCTCCGCAGGCGCTTTCCCGTCGTCCTACCACTGTTCCTGGTCGGTTACCTCATCAGCCACCTGGCTGTGCTGCTGGTCACAGGCATCGTTGAAGTCGAGTACGTCGCCATGCGCCAGGCGTACGGCGGCGATCCGCGCGTGACGTTCGTGTGGCGACCCGCCAGTGGAGCGGAGGTGCTTTACCAGCGGCTCATCACCAGCTGGCTTTCTCTTCCCGAAATGCAGCGCATCGTCATGGTTACGCGTTCCGGCGCGCCAGTGAACTGGGCCGGGATCTACTACGCCGAAGGGGGAGCGGAGGGTTTCCCCCCACTCCTGGCCGGCCGGTATTTCACCCCCGATGAGATCCGGCAGAACGCGGCAGTGGCCCTGGTGGGGCGCACGGCGGGAGCCCATCTGGTGGGCAGCGAGGTCCAAGTCGGACAAGTCTTCGCGTACGGAGGCCGGGAGTGGACAATCATCGGACTCATCGCCGACGAACTTCCCGTAACGGGGAGCCCGTTTGCGTTTGGCCGGAACTACGTCTGGGTCCCTCTCGCCTCGTTCCACTCGGTTGCCCGACCGCAGGACGAGTCGCTGGCTTACCTTTACTTGTCGCGCCCGCCCTCGAACGAAACGGAGGCGAACCTGCGCCGGGTCACCGACGAAGCCGTCGTGCGAGGCCAGTACGATCTACGATATGCCAACGACAGTCTTCAGGCGAACGAACGACTCGTTACCCGATTGCTCGGAATCGGCGTGGGCGCCGTCGTCACCCTGTACGCTGCGTTCAACCTGTCCAGCCTGATGTCCTACTGGGTCGCAAGACGGAGGTATGAGCTGAAGGTCCGGCGGTACCTCGGGGCCACAACACGCGACCTGGCGCGCATGATCCTGGCGGAGCAGGCGGTCCTGATAGCCGCCTCCTACGTGGCTGCGGTGGCGGTCCTCCTGTTGGCCTATCCGTGGATCACCAGGACGGGCCTGAATGTCGTGCTGAGCGTTCCGCAGCTCGCCGTGGCCGCAGCGCTGTCCATATTGATGCTCGGGGCCAGCCAGTTGGTCGCAAGGCGGCTCTGGCTGCAGCCACCGCAACGATCCAAAGGGAGATCGTGAAGGGATGCGTTTACTCCAACTGGCATTTCGGAACGTCCGCAGGCAGAAGTGGAGCTTCTTCCTGTCCGGGATCGTCCTGAGCATGGCGTCGATGGCCCTTGCCCTCGCGTTGGGATACCTCGGGGACGTGCGCCAACGCATAGATTTTGTACAGAACAACGATCTGTACAGGGCCGGCTTGCTGTGGCTGACACCCGCGCACGAGCACGACCTTTCCCCTGATGCATTAGGCGAAACGTGGAACACCGTGGTCAGCGCCGTCAGAGCACACCCCGGCGTGTCCGCGGTGGGGTATGTGCAAGGCGTGGGCGTTGTCCCGGGTAACGAACCGTCTCATGATCCCCTTGACGGCTTGCTGATCAACGCGGATTATGCCCTCGGCCTTCCACCCCCACCGATCCCTGAAGGCCGCTGGTTTGCCGACGGGGACTGGGGGGACCAGGACGCAGCCGTTCCGGTCGTGCTCAACGCCCACCTCCAAGATCGCCTGAAACTGCACGATACGTTCCAGTGGATGCTGCCCTGGGAAACGACGGGGCGAACGGTCACCCTCTCGGTGGTCGGGTTCTTCTCCGACGCCGGGTTCCTGTTCGGCACCTCGGCACCACACCTGGAGGCCCTGCTGCCCCGAGCGGGCGACGTCGACATCCTGATTCCCCTCCGCAGCAGCTTCGCCCTGCCCGTGGGTTGGGTTCCGGGCCTTGTGGTCACGGCCGACTCGGAAGACACCCTCATCCGGCTCCAGGCTGACTTGGCTGCCCTGGATCCGAACGGCACGGGCCTGGCCGGAATTCCGGGTGTGGACGTGTCCCTGACGACGGTGCGAGAGATGGCGAAGGCCTATCAGGTCCGCACGCGGCAACCGCTGGTGGTTTCCACCTGGTTTACCCTGGTGGTGTTGTCGCTTACCGTCTTCGGCTATGGCAGTATGAACGCGCTCCGCATCCAAGACCGCAAGCCCGAGCTGGGTGTGCACTTTGCGTGCGGTGCCACCCGTTGGACGCTGGTCGCGCTGATCCTGTTGGAAACTCTCCTTCCTCTGGCTCTGCCGCTGGCTCTCGGCGTTGTTGCAGGGGTCGCCGTCCAGTGGGTCGAGACCCCGCTGGCACACTATCTTAATGGTTCAACTATCGGGATATCGGCCGCCCTGCTCCTGGCCATCACAGGGGCCTGCGGGGCTGCTCCGGTTCTGCTCGTCGGTCGAACCCCACCGGTAAACCTGCTTACCTCCCGCGATCTGGAGTGAAGGCCGAATGACGTTGATTCAACTCAGCGACCTCACCAAGGTCCACAACCCGGGCCAGCCCAACGAGGTCATCGCCCTCAGGCAAGTGAACCTGATCATCGAACGCGGCGAGGCCGTGGCCCTGGTCGGCCGATCCGGATCGGGCAAGTCAACGCTGCTCCATATCCTGGGCTGCATGGACCGGCCTACCTCAGGCACATACTTGCTGGATGGGACGGAGATCCCGTGGACGGACGATCGGGCGCTTGCCGCCCTCCGCAGCCAGCGAATCGGCTTCGTGTTCCAGGATTTCGCCCTCGTTCCGGGCCTCAAGGCGTGGGAAAATGTGGCCCTCCCCCTGGTTCACCGGGGTACGACCTTCCGTCAGGCACGGTACCGCGCCCTCGAGGCGCTCGGCCAAGTCGGGCTGAGCGATCGGGCCGACCACTACGTCGAGTCCCTGTCGGGCGGCCAGCGCCAGCGGGTCGCGATCGCCCGCGCCCTGATCAACTACCCGGATATCATCCTCGCAGACGAACCCACCGGAGCGTTGGACCGGGACACCGGTGACCAGGTGATGGACCTATTGTTTCATCTGTTGCGAAAGGATACAACCATCGTAGTGGCCACGCATGACGCGTCCCTGGCGCAGAGATGCCACCGCGTCTTGACCATTCAGGACGGTACAATCGTGGAGTAGCACAACGTCCGACGCAACGCCAAAGGGCGGAGGCGCTTGCCTCCGCCCCAGATTCTGCGCAGGGGGCCGCCCACGGGACCGCCTGTGGTGCCCTACCCTCCCGCGGTCGTCCGTGGCATCCACGCCGGGCGCCGGGCCTCGTAGGCGACGATCTCCTCCTCATGCTGCAGCGTGAGCCCAATCCCGTCCAGGCCGTGCAGCATCCGGTGCCGGCGGAACTCGTCGATGGCGAACTCTGCCCGGAAGCCCGCCTCGTCCTCCACCACGCACTGCTCCAGATCCACCGTGAGCTGGTAGCCGGGCTCCTGCGCCCGCTTCATGAGCTCGTTCACCGCTTCCTCCGGCAGCACCACCGGCAGCAGGCCGTTCTGGAAGCAGTTGTTGTAGAAGATGTCCGCGAACGACGGGGCGATCACCGCCCGGAATCCGTAGTCCGTGAGCGCCCACGGCGCGTGCTCCCGGGAGGAGCCCGAGCCGAAGTTCCGCCCTGCGATCAGGATCGTCGCGCCCTTGTACTGCGGCCGGTTCAGCACGAACTCAGGGTTCGGCGACCCGTCGGACAGGTAGCGCCAGTCGTAAAAGAGGAACTGGCCGAAGCCGGTCCGCTCGATCCGCTTCAGAAACTGCTTGGGGATGATCTGGTCGGTGTCCACGTTCACCCGGTCCAAAGGCACCGCGTGCCCCGTCTCACGCACGAAGGGCCTCACCGCGCAACACTCCCTTCCGCCAGCATCTCCCGCACGTCGATGAAGTGGCCCGCGATGGCCGCGGCCGCCGCCATGGCCGGGCTGACCAGGTGCGTCCGGCCGCCCTTGCCCTGCCGGCCCTCAAAGTTCCGGTTGGAGGTGGACGCGCAGCGCTCGCCGGGTGCCAGGATGTCGGGGTTCATGCCCAGGCACATTGAGCAGCCGGCCTCACGCCACTCGAAGCCCGCCTCCCGGAAGATCTGGTCCAGCCCCTCGGCCTCGGCCTGCGCCTTCACCTGGCCGGAGCCGGGAACGACCATCGCCCGGACCCCCGGGGCGACCTTCCGCCCCTTCGCCACCGCCGCGGCGGCCCGCAGGTCCTCGATGCGCCCGTTGGTGCATGAGCCGATGAAGACCCGGTCGATGCGGATGTCCTGGATGGGCGTGCCGGGCTCCAGGTCCATGTAGGCCAGGGCCGCCTCCGCCGCCTTGCGCTGGGCGGGATCCTCGAAGTCCGCCGGATCGGGGACCCGGCCGGTGACCGGCACCACCTGGCCGGGATTGGTGCCCCACGAGACGGTGGGCACCAGCTGGCCGGCGTCGAACTCCACCACCCGGTCGTAGACCGCATCGGGATCGGAGGCCAGCGTGCGCCAGTCGGCCACCGCCGCCTCCCACGCCTCGCCCTGAGGTGCGTGGGGCCGCCCCTTCAGGTAGGCGAAGGTGGTCTCGTCGGGGGCGATCATCCCCGCCCGGGCCCCCGCCTCGATGGACATATTGCAGACGGTCATCCGGCCCTCCATCGAGAGCGAGCGGATGGCCTCGCCGGTGTACTCGATCACGTAGCCGGTGGCGCCGTCGGTGCCGATCTGCCCGATGATGCCGAGGATCAGGTCCTTCGCCGTCGTCCCCGGCGGCAGCTTGCCGTTCACCCGGATCTCCATCACCTTCGGCTTGTGCTGCACCAGACACTGCGTGGCCAGCACGTGCTCCACCTCGCTGGTGCCGATGCCGAAGGCCAGGGCGCCGAAGGCCCCGTGGGTGGCCGTGTGGCTGTCGCCGCAGACGATGGTCATGCCCGGCTGGGTGAGCCCCAGTTCGGGACCGATGACGTGCACAATGCCCTGGTACGGGCTGTGCAGGTCGAAGAGCCGCACGCCGAACTCCCTGCAGTTCTGCTCCAGGGCCGCCATCTGCCGGGCGGCGATCTCGTCGGTGAAGGGCTGGGACCGGTCGGTCGTGGGCACATTGTGGTCCATGGTGGCCAGGGTGAGGTCAGGCCGCCGGACCTGCCGCCCCGCCAGCCGCAGCCCCTCGAACGCCTGGGGCGAGGTCACCTCGTGCACCAGGTGCAGGTCGATGTAGAGCAGGGCCGGCTGGCCGGGCTCCTGTCGCACCACGTGCCGCTCCCAGATCTTGTCCAACATGGTCCGTCCGCTCATGCCGATCACCCCTTTCCCACATTTATACCTGGGCTTGCACCAGAACTCCAACATATGATAACTATGATGATGATAGGTTTTGCCTATGGAGGTGCTCCTGTGGAGCTGCACCACCTGCGCTACTTCGTCTCCGTGGCCCGGCACCGCAACTTCACCCGGGCCGCGGCCGAGAACATGGTGGCCCAGCCGTCGCTCAGCCAGCAGATCCGCCGGCTGGAGGCGGAACTGGGCGCGCTGCTGATCGACCGCAGCCGGTCGCCGGTGCGGCTCACCGACGCCGGCGAGGCGCTGCTGCCGCACGCGGAGGCGATCCTGCGCCAGGTGGAGGCCGCCAAGGCAGCGGTGGAGGAGCGGATCGGCCTGCGCACCGGCCGGCTGGTGCTGGGCAGCCTGCCCATGACCGGGTCGCGCCTGCTGCCCAGGGCGATCACCGTCTTCCGGCAACGCTACCCGGGAATCCAGGTCACCCTGAGGGAGGAGTCGACCCAGCGGCTGACCGAGCTGGCCCTGGCGGGCGAGACGGACCTGACCCTGACCACGCTGCCGGTGGGCAGCGACGACCTGACCTGGCAGCCGCTGCTCACCGAGCCGATCCTGCTGGCGCTGCCGCCGGACCACCCGCTGGCCACGGCGCCGGAACACCAGCCGGCCACGCCGCCGGAACACCCGCTGAAACCCCCGCTGAAACCCCCGCGCGCCGTCCCGCTTTCGGCTGTGGCCGGCGAGCCCTTCCTGGTCATGAAGCCCGGCTACGGCTTCCGGGACCTGGTGCTGGCCGCCTGCCACGCTGCGGGCTTCTCGCCGCAAATCGCCTTCGAGTCGGCACAGATTGAGACCCTCCAGGCGATGGTGGCCGCAGGGCTCGGGGTGACGCTGGTGCCGCAGATGGCCGCCGACCGCAGCCTGCAGCCATCCCCGGTCTTCGTGCCGCTGGCGGGCGAGCCGCTCACCCGGACCCTTGCGCTGGCCTGGCGGCGGGACCGCCCCCTGCCTCGCTCAGCCCAGGCCTTCCTGGACCTGGCCTCGGAACTTTGGCCCTATTGAACTTATTTTCCAATCACTGCCTGAAACCCGGGAGCCCTCTCATACGTCAGAAGAGGTGAAAGCGCCCTGGGGGAGGCGATCCGATGAACAAGAGCTATCAGCGCTGGATGCGAATCTGCACCGATTGCGGATACATTCTCGCCGCCGTTCTGGCGGTCTGGGCCATCCCCCTGCTCCACCAGTCGGGGCCGCTTGCCCTGCTGCCCTACGCGGGCATCGTGGGGATGGTCTGGTCCGCCGCGACCGCGGCCGGCCTCGCCGTGATCTGGTTCCGCCACGAATGGGAGAGCTCGCGGCTCCGCGCCCGGCTCACAGCGCTGGTCCGACGGCCCGCGTGGCGGGAAAGCGAAGCGTGATTTACTATTCTGCACTGAATCGTGTATCATAATGAAGACCCCGGCCTTACGGTGGGCCGGGGTCTTCAGGTAATTACGGTCAGGGCGGGGTGTGGGTGGATGCCGCATCGCTTCGTTCCGCGGCTGGTCTGGTATTACGTAGGAATCGTGATCACATGCCTCGGATACGCCCTGGTCATCACCCCGGGCCTGGGTGCAGGGCCCTGGGACATCCTGCACCTGGGGATCAGCGGGCGGACCGGCGTCCCGCTGGGGCTGGTGGTGCAGGTGATGGGCGCGTTCATCATCCTGCTGGACGTGCTGCTGGGCATGCGGCCCAACCTGGGCATGGTGCTGAACATGCTCTCGTTCGGCCCGATCCTCCAGTTCCTGCTGGAGCGCATGCCCGTACCCCAGAGCACGGCCGGGCTCTGGGCGATGCTCGCCGCGGGCATCCTGGTCTCCGGCGTCGGCACGGCCTTCTACGCCAGCGCCGACCTGGGCGCCGGCCCCCGTGACTCGCTCATGATCGGGCTGACGCGTCGGCTGGGCCTACCCGTCGCGGTGGTGAAGAACGGTCTCGACCTGGTGGTCTCCCTGGTCGGCTGGTGGCTGGGCGGTCCGCTGGGCGCGGGCACCGTGGCGGTGGTGCTGGGGGTCGGCCCGGCGGTGCAGCTGGGCTTCTTCCTGGCTGCGCAACTGGCCCGGCTCGGTCCGCTGCACGGCATCGTGCGGCCGGTGCCGCTGCGGCAGGCGCCGGCGGCCCAGTCGCGGGGGTAAATCACGGTGCCCTCTGGCATCTCCCCGACAGGTGTTATATGGTAGAATTGTTGGCAGATACTCATGATAAAGTGCATCTCTCAACTCTTCGCAGAGGATGTGATTCACGATGAACCCGTGGCTCCTGTTCGCCATCTGTGCCGCCGTCATCGTCTTCGCCGGGCGCGCCATCTCCGACGCGTCTGACGAGCTGGCCGAGCGAACCGGGCTGGGCCGGGCCTTTATCGGCTCACTTCTCCTGGCAGGCGCCACGTCGCTGCCGGAGGTGGCCGCCTCCGGTTCCGCGGCCTTCATGGGTTCGGGCAACCTGGCCCTGGGCAACGTCTTCGGCAGCAACATCTTCAACATGCTCCTCCTGTTGCTGGGCCAGATCTTCGCGGCGCGCCACATCCTGTCCAACGTATCGTCATCGCACGTCACCACCGCCGCCACGGGCATGATGCTGAGCGGCATCGCGGCGCTGAGCATTCTCTCACCCCAGCCCGCCCCTTCGTTCCTCGGCGCCGGCCTGGATACGTGGCTCATCGCCGTGCTCTACATCGTCATCATGCGCCTGCTCCCCGGCAGCGAGCAGGAGGCGGAGATCGCGGCCACTGCCGACACCCACGAGGCCCAGCCCGCCACACCGCTGTCCCAGGTCTGGCTGAAGTTCGCAGCCTCAGCGCTGGCCATCCTGGTGGCCGGCTGGTTCCTGAGCAAGGCGGCCGACGAGATCGCCGTCATCACCGGCCTCGGCCAGACCTTCATCGGCAGCACGCTCCTGGCCCTCTCCACCTCCCTGCCCGAGCTGTCGGTGACGATCTTCACCGTCCGCATGGGCGCCTACGACCTGATGGTGGGCAACGTGCTCGGGAGCAACATCTTCAACATGGTCATCCTGGTCGTCAGCGACCTCTTCCAGCCCGGCAGCACGCCGATCCTCTCTACCGGCACCACGGGTCAGGTGGTCTCGGCCCTGGTCGGTCTGGTGATGTCCGGCATCGTCATCGTGGCCCTGACCCTGCCCAAGCGTGCGGTGAAATGGAAGTTCAACTGGGAGATGTGGCTCCTGCTGGCCACCTACCTGGTGGGTCTGCGCCTGATCTACTTGGCTGGCTGATCACCGGAATCATCCCCGGAATCATCGACCCCGGCCCGCATGGGGCCGGGGTCGAGTCGTATACCGAAGCGCTGTTAAGCCCTGCACTACTCCGCGAGCCACTCGGCCACACGCGCGGCCACCTGCGCCGGCGTGAACCCGAACTTCTCCGCCAGCACGCCGGCGGGGGCAGAGGCGCCGAAGTCCTCGTGGCCGATGGCCAGGCCATCCCGGCCGATGATCCTATACCAGCCGTCGGTGCGGCCCGCCTCGATGGCGGCCAGCCGGCCCACCAGCACCTGCTCCTGGTACTCCCGGGGCTGCCGCAGGAAGAGCTCCACCGAGGGCATCGAGACCACCCGCACGGCGGTGCCCTGCTCGGCGAGCAGCTTCTGCGCCTCGATGGCCAGCCCCACCTCCGAGCCGGTGGCGATCAGCGTCGCCACGGGGTTCTCGGCGTCGGAGATCACGTAACCGCCCTTCCACACGTCGCGGATCGCGAAGCCCTCGGGCCGCTGCAGCAGCGGCACGTTCTGCCGGGTGAGCGCGAACATCGTCGGCCCCTTCGCCTCCATGAGCGCATACGCCCAGGCCATGGCCGTCTCCACGCCGTCGGCGGGGCGGAAGAGCGTGACGTGCGGAATCATCCTGAGGGACCAGAGGTGCTCGATGGGCTGGTGCGTCGGGCCGTCCTCGCCCAGGAAGAAGGAGTCGTGGGTGAAGACGAAGATCGAGGGCACCTGCATCAGCGCCGCCAGGCGGATCGGGGGGCGCATGTAGTCCGAGAAGACCAGGAAGGTCGCCCCGTAGGCCCGGAAGCCGCCGTAGAGCACGACGCCGTTGACGATCGAGCCCATGGCGTGCTCCCGCACCCCGAAGTGGAAGTTGCGGCCCGACCAGGAGAATTCGTAGTCGTCGATCCGGCCCTCGGGGCCGATGTCGCCCCCGCCCTTGATGGTGGTCAGGTTCGAATCCGCCAGGTCGGCCGAGCCGCCCACCAGGCTGGGCACCAGGGCCGCCGCCCGCTGGATCACCATCTCCGACAGCTTCCTGGTCGCCAGCGGCTTGTCGCTCCTGGCCGCCTCCACCAGCTGCGCGTCCAGGTCGGCCGGCACCATCAGGTTCTTGTGCTGATCCCAGAGCTGCGCCTTCTCGGGGTTGGCCTTCCGCCAGGCGTCGAAGCGCTCCTGCCACCGGCGGGCCTCGGCCTGCTTCTCCGCCTTCAGCTCGGCGAAGAACGCCCTGACCTCGTCGGGCACCAGGAAGGCGGGCTCCTGCGGCCAGCCGACGGCCTCCTTGGTGAGCCGGGCCTCCTCAGGGCCCAGCGGCGCCCCGTGCGAGGACGGCTTGCCGGCCTTGTTGGGCGCCCCGTGGCCGATGACCGTGTGGCAGATGATCAACGAGGGCTTGTCGGTCACCGCCTGCGCCCGCTCGATGGCCGCCGCAATCGCCTCGTGGTCGTGGCCGTCGCACTCGTCCACGTGCCAGCCGTACGACTCGAACCGCTTCTTCACGTCATCGGAGAAGGCGATGTCGGTGTTGCCCTCGATGGAGATCTCGTTGTCATCGTACAGGAAGATCAGCCGGCCCAGCTTCCAGCGGCCCGCGAGCGAGGCGGCCTCGGCCACGACCCCCTCCATCAGGTCGCCGTCGCCGCAGATGCCGTAGATGTAGTGGTCGACGGGCCGGAAATCCACGGTGTTCACCCGTGCGGCCAGCATTTCGGCCGCCGCCGCCATCCCCACCGCGTGGGCGAAGCCCTGGCCCAGCGGCCCCGTGGTCACCTCAACGCCGGGGGTGTGGCCGTACTCGGGATGCCCGGGGGTGCGGCTGCCCCACTGCCGGAAGGACTGGATCTGCTCCATGTCGACGTCGTATCCGGCCAGGTGGAGCAGGGCGTACAGCAGCATGGACCCGTGGCCGTTGGACAGGATGAAGCGATCGCGATTGGGCCACTCCGGATTCTCCGGGTCAAACCGCAGGAACTGGGTCCAGAGCACGAAAGCCATGTCAGCGCAGCCCATCGGCGCCCCGGGGTGGCCCGACTTGGCCTTCTCCACCGCATCCACCGCCAGCATCTTGATGGTGTTCACGGCAGCCTGGCGCAGTTCCGGTGTCAAGCTGGAAACTCGCACGGTAACGAAAACCCCCTTAACTGGACGGTCGATCCATCTACCTTCATTACCTTACCACCAAACAGCACAGATGGGGAAGCCAGTTTGGCTTCCCCCGTAGCATGTGCAAACCCTACTTCCACCTTCCGCCGCCGCCCGAGCCGCGGCCCCCGCCGAAGCTGCCGCCGCCGCCCGAGCCCCGGCCCCCGCCGAAGCCGCCACCGCCGCCCGAGCCCCGGCCGCCGCCGAAGCCTCCGCCGAACCCGCCGCCGCCAAAGCCGCCGCGGGAGCCGCTGCTGCGCCGGGCGGCCGCTGCTGCCGCTGCCGCTGCCGCCGCCATGGCCTCCCGGCGGCGCCGCTCCTCGGCCAGGTGGCGCTGGTAGGCCGCCACCAGCTGCCGGGCGCTACGTATGGCCGCCTCCGCCTCCGAGAGGGCCTGGTTGTACCGGCCCGCGGCCAGGGCATGTTCGCCGGCATCCAGCGCCCGCTGCAGCGCCGCTGCCGCCGTCGGGTGGAACCGGCTGTGGACCAGCGCCGCGGTGGCCTCGGCCCGGGCCTGCCTGAGCCGCGCCCGCGCCTTCTCCGCCTGGCGGGCCAGCTCCTCTGCCGACCGGCGCAGAGCGGACGCCATCTCCAGCGCGCCCGCAGCCTCGCGACCGACCCGGCCAACCCGCAGCGGCCGCTCGGCCAGCAGGCGGCGCGCCTCACCGAGCCAGCCGTCGATGCGGTTCCACCGCTCGGCCAGGTCGCGCGGCAGGACGAGCCCGTTCCGGGCCACCACCTCCTGCGCCGCCGCCCATTCCCGCTCGGCCCGGGCGAGCTGCTCGCGGGCGGCGCCCTCTGCCTCGGCCAGCCGGTCGGGGCGCACCGCCAGCAGTTCGGCCCGCTCCCGCAGTGCGGCCAGTTCCGCGAGCCGCTCGTTCAGCAGGCGGTAGGCCTCCAGGTAGCGCTGCACATCCGGCTCCGTCAGCCGCCCTGCCTCCTCCAGGTCCGCGCGCGCCCGCCGCTCCAGGTCGGCCAGGGCCTCCGGCAGGTCCCGGACGTCGGCCCAGTCCTCGGCCGCGTAGCGGGCCGCCAGCTGCTCGATCAGGGCGCGGGCCGGGCCCTGGCTGCCGGCCAGCCAGCCGGCCCCCTCCGCCAGCGCCTGCCGCTTCGCCGGGTACTGCTCCACGGCCTCCCGGTACCGGGCCAGGATCGCCCGCACGTCGTCCAGGGCCGACTGTCCGCCTTCCAGCGCCTCCTGCGCACCGTCCACATCGCCCAGGGCCATTCGCTCGGCGGCCCGGTCCTGCTGCTTGAGAGCCCGCTCCAGCGCCTGGACCGGGTCCTCCTCCACGAACCGCAACCCCAGGCTCACCCGGACCTCCTCGATCTCGGCCCGGGCCTTCCCGGCGTCCTGCTGCTGTGCGGCATGAGCCTGCTGCTGCCCGGCGAGGCGGGCCACGTCGGCCCCGACCGCCGCGAAGGCCTCGCCGGCCTCCTGCATGAGCCGCAGGGCCCGCACCGGGTCCTCGGTCCGGTCGGACTCCGCCGCCTGTTGTACTCTTGCCGCGGCATCCACCCGCTCCTGCAAGTGAGCCAGTACCCAGCCGGTACGGCCCCGCAGGTCGGCCAGGGCGCCGGCCGCCCGATCCCGCTGGGTGGACGTTTCGCTCACCGCGCCCTCCCAGCCGTGGACGGCCGCGGAGACAGGCGCGTAGGCCTCCTGCGCCTCGCGGTTGGCGGCAGCCGCCTGGGTAAAGGCCTTGTGCACCTGATCCAGTGCCCGTGTGCCCGCGCCGAAGCGCCAGCGGCGGGCCAGCCGCTCCGCCTCGGCCAGCTTCTCGCTGCCGGCGCGGTAGGCATCAAAGGCCCGGTCGGCCGCGGCGGCGGCCGCCTGCACGTGGTCACGGGTCTCCGGCCCGTCGTAGTTCCGGGCCAGCGGCAGATCCTGCTCGTGCAGCTTCACCAGGCCCGAGACGAAGCTGTTCCTGAGCTCCAGGCACGCCCGGTGCGAGCGGCGGTACTGCAGAAAGAGCGCCAGCTCCAGCGCGGCCGCCACAAGGGCCGCCAGCCCCGCGAGCACGAGGCCGATGAGACCCGGGCCTGCCGAACGCGCCCCTGCCCCGCCCGGCGCCTGCCCGCCGCTGCCCGACGGCGGCGCTGCCGATCCGCCCGGGCCGGGTGAAGGCGCCGGCGACGATGTGCCGGGACCAGGCGAGGGCCGGGCAGTGCCAGACCCGCCCGGGCTGGGCGCAGGCTGTGCCGGCGCCGCGGCCAGGGTCTCGATGCGGTCCGCCGCCGCGGCGATGGCGCCGGCCATGTCGCCGTCCGCCGCCCGGGGCACGAAGGCGTCCATGATGCGGTCGATCGAGTCGGCAAAGGCCCGCCCGGTGGCCTCACGGTAGGCGTCCTGCACCGGGCCGTCCCGCCAGGCCCGGAAGTCGACCAGCCCCTCCTTCATGGCGATGGTGATCAGCACCGCGTCGCGGGGCACGTCGGCCAGCAGTTCGTCGGTCATCGCCTGAAACCGCGCCTCCGCATCGGCCGGCTCCGGTCCGGCGAAGGCCTCCTCCAGGATGATCACCCGGTAGGCGAAGCGGCGGCCCGCCAGCTCGTCCTCCAACTGCGCCAGCTCCGCAGCGGAAAAGATGCCCGCGCGGTCATCCACGACACCGCCGGGGCTGGTGGCCGCCACCGCCGGCGACGCGATCGACAGCAGGGTGACCATAAAGCAAAGAAGCAGCATAAGACCGGAACGGGTAGATCGCTTCACCATGCGGTCGCCTCCTCGTCGGGTAGTCATTCGCCGGGTGCCGCCGCTGCACCTGCGCGCGCTTTAGAGTTCGCGTTCTAGAGAGTTTCAGGGCCGCTCAAAAGGTTCGACGCCCGGAGGCGTCACGCGTACGTTGACTTTCTTTCCACCTGAGAGGTAGAATAGAGCCAGACTTTGCGGAGGAGGGGACGTGTCATGTTCTGGATCAAGATGCGCCTGTTCGGCGAGATCCACATGCACAAGCCCTCTCCGGCGCGCCCTCGGTAGCGGTGCCTGATTCGTCACGGCAACGCGGCCGCGGCCCTGGTGGGGCTGCGGCCTTTTTGTGTGCCCGAGTCGCCGCAGCCTCGGACGGGTCCGGCCTGCCGACGGCCCCGGAGAGCTGGATCCGAATATCGAACGAGGAGTGGCCATATATGACGATGAACGAAACTGGCGTGCGCGACCGACAGGCCACGGCCCTGCTGGTGGGGCTGGAACTGCCCGCGACCTACCGCGACGGTTGGAGCGCGGCCGAATCCCTGGATGAGCTGGCGCGGCTCGTCGACACCGCCGGCGCCGCGGTGGTCGGCCGGGAGGTGCAGAGCCGGCCCTCGCCCGACGTCGCCACCTACATCGGCCGGGGCAAGGCGGAGGAGATCGAGCTCCTGCGCCGACAGCTGGAGTTCGACTTCGTCATCTTCGACGACGAGCTCACCCCGGTGCAGCAGCGCAACCTTGAGAAGATCATCGACTGCCAGGTGCTGGACCGCACGGCGGTCATTCTCGACATCTTCGCACTCCGGGCCCGCACCCGCGAGGCCAAGCTCCAGGTGGAGCTGGCCCAGCTGGGCTACCGGCTGCCGCGCCTCACCGGAAAGGGCATCGAGCTGTCCCGGCAGGCGGGCTCGGCCGGCACGGTCTTCAACCGCGGCCCCGGCGAGACCAAGCTCGAGGTGGACCGGCGGCGCATCCGCGACCGGATGGCGACCCTGAAGCGGGAGCTGGAGGAGATCAAGGCCCACCGGGACCGGATGCGCGCCGACCGGAGGGCCTCCGCGGTGCCGGTGGTCGCGCTCACCGGCTACACCAACGCCGGCAAGTCCACCCTGCACCGGGCCCTGGCCGGCTCGGACGTGCTGGCCGAGGACCGGCTCTTCGCCACCCTGGACGCCACGACGCGCCGGGTGGAGCCCGCCGAGGGCGAGCCCTACCTGCTGGTGGACACCGTCGGGTTCATCCACAACCTGCCGCACCAGCTGGTGGCTGCCTTCCGCTCCACCCTGGAAGAGGTCAACCAGGCCGACCTGCTCCTGCACGTTGTCGACGCGTCCCACCCCAAGCGGGCCGAGCAGATGGCGACGGTGAACCGGGTGCTGGAGGAGCTGGGGGCGGGCGACAAGCCGACGCTGGTCGTCTATAACAAGGTGGACCGCGTGGATCCCGCCGAGCTGGACCACCTGCTGCACCGGACCCCCGGGGCGGTGGCCGTGGCCGCCGCGCTGGGGCAGAACCTGGACGGGCTGCAGGCGGCGATTCAGCAGGCCCTGCGGGACCGGCGGGAGGTGCTGGAGGCGCTGATCCCCTACGCCCAGTCATCCTGGGTCGCGTGGGTCCACGAGCGGGGACGGGTGCTGGCGGAGGAGCACCGGGAGGAAGGCACCTACGTGAAGGTGGAACTGGAGAAGAGCCTGGCCGGGCGGCTCCGCTCGGCGCTGGAGAAGTAGGCGCCGCCGGGCGGCGGGCGCCCCACGCCGTGCAGGC